>JAZQIH010000030.1:0-13292 GCA_045541015.1 Anaerovoracaceae bacterium
AAGGAGCTGAAGGACGATATCGCTCCCAGACTCAACAAGACCGCTAAGGAACTCTACGGCATAGATAACTTCACAGACATGATCTGCGACGACTCAATCGCTACCGATTCCGAAGGCGTTATGGCATTCCTCGAGGAAAAAGGCCACCCGGCACTCGGCCTCGATCCTATCATGTAATAAGTGCTACATTCAGCCGGAGCGTGCCTTTGGGTGCGCTTCGGCGTTTTCTTTACAAAGAGGTAAATATGGCTAAAGTAAGCTTTATAATAGATGAACAGAACACCCAGAGCATAGAAGTCCAGCACGGAATGGACCTACTGGAAGCAGCAAGGCTTGCCAATGTTGCTATAGACGCGCCCTGCTCCGGAAACGGATCCTGCGGCAAGTGCAGAGTAAGGATCAAGGAAGGCACAGCAGACGTGCTTCCCTCCATGCACATCACAAAGGAAGACGCAGAAAAAGGCTGGGTGCTTGCCTGCCAGAGCAAGGTAACAGAGGATATAACACTGGAAGTTCCGGATATAGCAGCTGCCTACAAAAGCAGAATGAAGGTGGCGGACCTTTCCTCCGGCAAAGAAATAGAGATATTCGAAGACTGCCAGAAGCAGATAGCAGACGCTGGCATAGAGTTCGGCAGCGGAGTGCAGGTCCTGGAGATAAAGCTGGACGAGCCCACTCTGGACGACACCATGCCGGACAACGAGAGGCTCACCAGAGCTGTTAAGGCAGCTACCGGTTCCGAGCTTGTGCGCCTCTCCTACCCTGTTTTAAAGACCCTTCCCGGCAAGCTCCGCGATTTCAATTTCGACTTAAGGTGCTTTGTAAGGACCACAGGCAATACGACTGATATACTTAAGATTACCTCAAAAACAGACGCTTCTCCCGCATGCGGACTGGCTATTGACATAGGAACTACTTCTGTAACCGGCCTTCTTGTAGACCTTACAGACGGCAAGATACTGGCCAAGGCCTCCACAGGCAACGGCCAGATACGCTACGGCGCAGACGTCATCCACAGGATAGTGGAACAGGAAAAGCCCGGCGGCATAAAGACCCTGCAGAAGGCTGTTATCAAGGAAACTTTGGAGCCGCTCATCCAGACCATGCTTGCGGACGCCAACGTTCCTAGCGACTGCGTGGTGAGCCTTACCATAGCCGGCAACAGCACCATGAATCACCTCTTCCTTGGAATAGACGCAGGTCCGCTGCGCAAGGAGCCCTACATTCCGGCCTTCTTCCACTGCGATCCAGTACCTGCTTCCGAGCTCGGTCTTCCGGTAAGCCCAGAGGCTCCGGTATACATCATGCCTAACATAGGAAGCTACGTCGGCGGAGATATCACCGCGGGCACCCTTGCCAGCATGATATGGAACAAGGACGAGATCTCCCTGTTCATAGACCTTGGTACCAACGGAGAGCTGGTGCTTGGAAACAACACCTTCCTTATGAGCTGCGCTTGCTCCGCAGGCCCGGCCTTCGAGGGCGGAGATATCTCCTGCGGCATGAGAGCTACAGACGGCGCCGTTGAGGCCTGCACCATAGACAAGGACACCATGGAGCCGACCTGCAGCGTTATAGGCGGCGGAGAGATAGTAGGCATATGCGGAAGCGGCCTTATAGACACCATATCCGAGCTGTTCCGCTGCGGAATAATCAACGCCAAGGGCCAGTTCGTCCGCGAGGGCGAGCGCGTAAAGCACAACGAGCACGGCATGGGCCGTTACGTGCTTTACGAAAGAAAGGACGGCCGCGAGGTAAGCCTTTCCGAATCCGATATAGACAACTTCATCCGCGCCAAGGGATCCATATTCTCCGCTATAATGACCATGCTGATCTCCCTTGATATGGACGTTACCGTTATCGACAGCGTCTACGTTGCAGGCGGCATAGGCAGCGGCATCAACATGGAGAACGCGGTGCGCATAGGAATGCTTCCGGATATCGAAAGAGATCGCTTCCACTACATAGGAAACTCTTCGCTTGCGGGTGCTTACGCAGCTCTGACCAGCACCAGTGCCAGGGAGAAGATAACAGAGCTTGCGCAGAATATGACGTATCTGGAGCTGTCCGCAATACCAGGATATATGGATTCGTTCGTGGCTGCGTGCTTCCTGCCCCACACCGACACCACCCTGTTCCCCAGCGTTCAGTAAAGTTCATATTAACTAAGTATCAATGATGAATAAAAAAGTACCTAACAATTACAGAGAGAATCCGATAAAGTTTTACAAGGAGATGCTTGCGGGGATGAATGCGGAGGAGGTCGCGGCTCGGCTGGGCCTTGAGCGCGACGGAGACTGGGTGTTCGCAGAGATGCTCGGGACCCGCTACCGCATACATATACCCTCCTTCGAGTTCGAATGCCTCACTCCGGAAAAGAAGGACTACATGGCAAACCAGGGCACTCAGGTCCTGATGCTCCACTTCCTCACCGAAAGCAATTTTGCCAAAGGAAACGGAAAGTTCCTTTCCTTCAGGGAGTACCCCAGCGGAGACCTGTATTTCAAAGCTTTTGAGGGCCGCTGCTTAAAGAGGCTCGCATTCTCCTACGGCAGCAAAATAGACGCGTTCAAGGCGGACTGCGAAGCTTTAGGGGCTAAAAAAATAGACGGTGGAGATGCCGCCTACGAGATAGAGTTCATGCCGGATCTTTACGTGCGCATGATACTCTGGGGCCCGGACGACGAGTTCCCGCCATCTTCCCAGATGCTGTTCTCCGACAACTGGCCGCTGATGCTCTCAGCTGAAGGCATAGCAGGCCTTGGAGACATAGTAATAAGCGCTGTCAAAAACGCCCGAAAGTAAAACAATGCCCGGGTCACAAGCCCGGGCTGTTTTTTATTTTGCAAGCTTTCGTACTATAGCCAGGTAGAGTTTTCCGACCAGTATCAGGAACACAAGCAGAAGCAGTATCCACCAGACGCAGCCCATGAAAGGCAACTGCTTGCTGAAGCCGAAGGCTCCTGCCGGGCTGCCCCAGTTCAGGAAGAAGTAAGGATAGTTGACGCCTTTAGCAAACTCCCAGCCCTGAATGTAGCCAATTCCTGCGTAGAGCGCATAAGCAAGCGGCGGAAGGGTTACGAACAGTACGCTGCCCTTCTTATATTTGCCGTAGATCCCGGTCACGAAAAAGTCCAGGACCGCAGCTACCGGAACCACCACATGAGTAAGTATGTTCTGAAGGTTCCAGGCGTACTTGCCCATAGTCGGCGCCAGTACAAAGCAGAAGACCATGCCTGTAAGTGTTATAGCCACGGCACCAACGAATTCTACTATATACCACCAGTTTGCAGGCTTCTTGCCGCCAAGCAGGAACACCAGACCCACAGCGCTTATCAGCGCCACAGCTATATTCGATTGCACAGTAAAGTACATAAATACGTGAGATCCGCCCATAAAAGCGGCTCTGCCCGCTGCTGCGCTCAGCCATATGCCTACAATAGCTGAAACTATCACGATTATCTTAAGTACTATAGAAAATCCTTTTCTGCTGCCTGAGATATACATATCTGCCTCCATATGCATAAATATTATAGCAGAATGTACGCAAACTAAAAATGCTATTGATGCGACGCTGCACCAATAGCATTTGAATATCAATTACGTGTTACCAAATGATGTTAAGCAGGCGGTCTCTCATCCAGGCAAGCTTTACTACGGAGGCGCCTTCTGTCATGGAGATGGTGTAGACGCGGGAATCGTCCTCCCAGCGGCAAACGCCCTGGCCCTGCTCTGTAAGCTGCACTGTGCACTGCGGAGCGTCCTTAGGGTATTCCACCGTCTTTGCCCAGTCGTAGTACATGCCTGAGATATCGTTTTCGCAGGGCTTGTCAGCATAGCGGAAGTCGTATGACAGTCCATCCGAATCCTTGAGCCTTACGCCGTAGACCGGATGCTCTGTCATAATGCAGTAGGCTTTTGGATCGTTATCCGCAAGATCCTCCAGTGCAAGCTGCAGGCCGCCGCGCTCCCTTAGCTGCTCAAAACTGAGCTTTCTGAGCGGATTTGCAAGGCCTGCACCCCCTGTAAGCATTTCCGGAGCCTCTTCCCTGTCCGGTTCCTCGCCAAGCTCCTTGCCGAGCTTTTCCCTCAGATCTGACTGGTATTTGCCCTGAGCGATATAGTACAAGGCTGCGCATCCTGCTGCAAAGAAAAACAGCCTTAAACAAGTTTTAGCTTTCATATTATCCCTCCCTTTGTCTGTATATTGATTATATCACATTTATATACAGGTTTGAATATCCGTACGATTATTAACACGTTGAAATATTGCACGCAATTTATTTGACTTATTGCGCGCAATATGTTAGATTAGTTGTGCACAACAAGTTGTAATATTTGAGCAGTATAATCATTAAAGGAACCGATCATGCAGAGCAATTTCGATCTTCAGAAACATATAGAAAGCGGCGTGGAAAAGATAGTCGCAGATACTATAAAAGCAACTCTCAAAGACCCTAAAGAAAGCGCCTTCATGGCAAAGTTCGCGGCAGCAAGCCGCAAGGCTTCCAAGAGAAGGATGACACTGGAAGATGAAGGCCTCCACGTGCCCGCATTCCTTATAGCAAGCATCACAAGCAGTTGCAACCTGCACTGCGCCGGCTGCTACTCCCGCTGCACAGGCGGAACCAAGGACACAGAGCCCACAGAGCAGCTCTCCGCAGAAGAATGGCTGCGCATATTCAGGGAAGCAGACGATCTTGGTGTAAGCTTTATAATGCTTGCCGGAGGCGAGCCAATGCTGCGCCGCAAGGTGGTAGAAGAAGCAGGCAAAATGTCCAACATCATCTTCCCGGTCTTCACCAATGGAACCTACATGGACGAGGAATACTTCAAGCTCTTCGACCGCTGCCGCAACCTCATACCCGTGTTCTCCATAGAAGGCGGAAAAATGGCCACAGACGTGCGCCGCGGAGCCGGAGTCTACGACCGCATAATGCAGAACATAGACCGCTTCTCAGACCGCAGCCTTATATTCGGAGCGTCCATAACAGTTACTAAGGACAATCTGGAAGAAGTTACAGCGCCTGAATTCATAGACAAGCTGGCCGCTAAGGGCTGCAAGCTTATAATCTACATAGAGTACGTTCCTGTGGACGAGAGCACGGAGCATCTGGCCCCCGGAAACGAAGAAAGAGCACGCCTTGCAGAGCGCATAGACAGCTACCGCACAGCAAACGATTCTCTACTCCTCCTCTCCTTCCCCGGAGACGAGCTTGCCATGGGCGGATGCATGGCTGCAGGCCGCGAGTTCTTCCACATAAACAGCAACGGCGGCGCAGAGCCCTGCCCGTTCTCTCCATATTCCGACACCAATATCAAGGAAACTTCCCTGCGCGAGGCTATCAAGTCCAACCTGTTCACAAGGCTTCGCGAGGAAGGACTCATAAGCGGAGAACACAAAGGCGGCTGCGTACTTTACGAGAAGCGCAGCGAGGTAGCTGCACTCCTGCAGAGCCATTAGCTGCGAAGCTTTCCCGCCAAAGGCTCACAGCATAGCTTTTAAGCACAAAAACAGCCCGTCTGACGCGTTTTACAGCGCCGGACGGGCAATTTATCGTTTTAGGCTAGATTCTTCTCAAAACGGCTGTTTTTTGATACTGCAAGCTCAGTCCCCTATGCCGAACATGTACTTTCTAACGAGCTTGGCTGCTGCTTCTTTTCCGAGTATCTCCTTCATCTTATCCACAGCAGGCCCGCCCTCTGAAAGCAGCTTGCTTACGTACTTCCAGGTTTCTGCTTCCTTTGCCTTAGGATCGCACTCCGGAGCGGACTCCAGAAGGTCCATGTAGCGCACAAGGCAGTCCATGAGCATCTTCTCTGTTCTGTCCTCAATCTTTTTGCCCTGCTTGCCTATGCAGGAAGGCAGCTTCCAGCTGTCTGCCCAACCGGATCCTGCCTTGTAGTCCGGAAGGTCCTTGTATTCCGCCTTCACCTCGTCGAAAACAGAAAGATCGGCTTCCTTAAGGCTGCTTTTGTACATCTCAAAAAGGCCGGTGAACTTGCCCATGGCATTTACCGTATCGAAATTGCAGAAGGAAAGATCCTTCTTTTCCGGGGTAATTACGCAAGTCTGCAGCCTCATGGCGCCAAACATTGCGGCGCCGTCCAGCAGGAACAGGTTGCCTACGCCTTCTATAACGTAAGCCTTGCAGGTGAACCTGTATACACCCTTTTTGATCTCGGCAAGGTCGTGCATGTTGCGCTCTTTGAGCACATACCTGGACCCCAAAGCCGAAAATACGCTTTTATTGATATCCATTACTCTTCAGTCTCTGCTTCTATTTCTTTTATCTCAAATTGGTTGCCTGTTACCAGGAAGGTATTGGGGCTTCCGCAGTAAGGGCAGATCTTGCCGTGCTTTACTGTCTCGTACTCTTTTTTGCAGTTCTCGCAGAAAGTTACGGCAGGCATCACTTCTATCTTAAGTTCCGCGCCTTTTAAGATCTCGTCTTTTTCGCGGAACCAGTTCCAGCAATCCACGAGCTGCTCGTTTACTATGCCGGAGACCTCTCCTATCTGCAGGGTTACGGAGCCGACCCTTATAACTTTGTTCTCATCGGCTACGTCCCTTATGGTCTTCATTACGTGTTTTACAACGCCAAGTTCGTGCATTTACGCCTCCTTAAGCTTTGCAGCGCTTTCCAAAAGCCACTCTTCCAGGGCATCCATGCCGTCCCCGGTCTTTGCGGATACAGGGAAGATCCTGATATCCGGGTTGAGCCTTCTTACCCTTTCAAATGCCTTGTCCATGCTGAAATCGAAGTACTGCAGGGCATCAGTCTTAGTTATCACCAGGACATCGCTCTTTTCGAACATCAGCGGGTATTTGAGCGGCTTGTCGTCCCCTTCGGGAACGCTGAGTATCATAAGGTTCTTATGGGCTCCGGTGTCGTACTCTGCAGGGCAGATAAGGTTGCCTACGTTTTCCAGGAAGGCTATCCTAAGCTGCTGAGCCGCCTCGCCTTCGGCAAGATCTTCTCCAAGCAGCCCCTGCATGGCGTCCGCAGTCATGCCTGCGTCCATGTGGCACATGCCGTCCGTGTGGGCCTGAATGCTTTTGGCGCCTGCGCTTTCCACGGCCACCGCATCCACATCTGATGCTATATCCGCCTCAACAACGTAGAGCTGAGCCTTTTCCTTAAGATCTTTTATAAGCCTTAAGAGCAGCGTGGTCTTGCCGCTTCCTGCGGAGCTCATGATATTTACAAGGAATATGCCCTTTGCGGAGAGCTTATCCCTTAGAGCCTGGGCATCGCGGTCGTTGGAATCGGTTATTGTCCTGTGCAGTTCAATGGTCTTCATTTTGCAGCCACCCTTTCCCTTATCCAGTCCGCAAGCGCGTCCACGCCCTGCCCGCTCTTGGCGGACAGCGGAAGAATATCTGCGCCCTTATTCAGCGGCCTGACGTTCTTTTCGAAACGCTCCGGGCTGAAGCTGAACACGTCGGCAAGCTCTGTCTTGCTTATAACAAGCACATCCGCCACCGTAAACATCAGCGGATACTTTAAGGGCTTGTCGTCCCCTTCGGGAGTGCTGAGTATTACAAGCTTTGTGTCTGCGCCGGTGTCGAACTCAGCCGGGCAGACCAGGTTGCCTATGTTCTCAAGGAAAACGAGTTTGCGGCCTTCCATCTGTGGAACCAGCGCTTTAAGGCCCTGGAGGGTCATCCTGGCGTCCATGTGGCAGGATCCGCCTGTGTGCAGCTGCACCACTTTTGCGCCGTGCTCCGCTACAGTCCTTGCGTCTACGTCCGAGTCCACATCGGCCTCTATGATGCCTACGCAAAACTCTCCCTTCAGGAGGTCTATAAGGCGGCACAAAAGCGTGGTCTTTCCTGCGCCGGGCGATGCCATGACGTTTATGAAGGCCACATCGTTATCAGAAAGGAAAGCCCGGACTTGCCGGGCGTATCCTTCGTTTTCCTCTTCTATTCCTGCTTTTACTTCAAGAATATCTATGTTTGACATAATTAAGGTCTTTACTTCTTTGTGATCTTGTTGATGAGTATCTTGCCTGCGCGGGGGATAACGTAAGGCAGCAGAGCCTTTACCTTATCCTCTGATCTCCACATTGTGCTTGCTTCAGGAACATCCCTGCGGAGATGTATAGCGTCGAACTCGCACTTGGTGGTGCAAAGTCCGCAGCCTACGCAGCGGTTGGTATCGACTGTGGTAGCACCGCAGCCCAGGCACCTTGCGGCTTCCTTCTTGACCTGCTCTTCGGTGAGGCAGAGCCTGAGGTCTGCAAAGGTCTCCCTTGCAACTCCGGCCTTCTTTCCGGGTATCTGCCTCTGGGCGTTGTCGAAGGACTCCATCCTGGTAGGATCTGCGATGTCTTCCTTGTCCAGCTCGATGAACTCTCTCCTGTCTCTTGCAAGATCCAGCCTGTTTCCGGGGTGGACGAAGCGGTTGATGGAGACTGCGCCCTCGCGGCCGCCTGCTATAGCGTCTATAGCAAACCTTGCGCCTGTGAACACGTCTCCGCCAACGAAGATATCAGCCTCTGCGGTCTGCCTGGTGAGCGGATCTGCAACTACGGTGCCGTTGGGCCTTACTTCGGCCTTTGTGCCCTTAAGCAGGTCTCCCCAGACTGCTGCCTGGCCTATGGAGAGCAGTACGTTGCTGCACTCGATGGTTATAGTGTCGTTTTCGTCGTATTCGGGACTGAAGCGGTGGTTCTCGTCGTAGACCTTGGTGCAGCGCTTGAACACTACGCCGCATACGTGGCCGGAAGCATCCTTGAGTACTTCCTTGGGGCCCCAGCCGTTCATGATCTCTACGCCGTCTTCCCTGGCTTCTTTTACCTCGTCCTTTGCAGCGGGCATCTCATCCGGCTGCTCCAGGCAGAGCATTGTTACCTTGCCCTTGCCTGCTCTGAGAGCAGAACCTGCAACGTCTATAGCAACGTTTCCGCCGCCTACGACAACGGTATCTCCCTGCAGCTTTATGCTGTGGTCCAGGTTGATCTTCCTGAGGAAGTCCACGCCGGTCTGAACGCCTTCTGCGTCCTCTCCGGGAACTCCTGCAAGCCTTCCGCCCTGCATACCGATTGCAACAAAGAACGCCTTGTAACCCTGATCGCGGAGATCCTGGATGGTTACATCCTTGCCTACTTCTACGCCGCACTTGATATCTACGCCCATGGCGCGGATGGTGTCGATCTCAGCTGCTATAACGTCTTTTTCGAGCCTGTAGCTTGGGATGCCGTTTACCAGCATGCCGCCGGGAACGCTTTCCTTTTCGAAAACAGTCACCGGGTAACCGTCCCTGCGCAGGAAGTAAGCTGCGGAAAGTCCTGCAGGGCCTGCGCCTATAACAGCAACCTTGAATTCATCGCCCCAGAGTCCGCCGTCGTGCTTTTCCACGATGGGAACGTAGCGGTCCTTGGAGTTGATCTCAAGGGATGCTATGAACTTCTTGATCTCGTCTATTGCAAGAGGCTGGTCAACTGTGCCTCTGGTGCAGGCATCCTCGCAGCGGCGGATGCAGACTGCTCCGCAGACCATCGGGAACGGGTTGTCCTGCTTTATAAGCTTAAGAGCTTCTTCGTAGCGGCCTTCTGCAGCCATCTTGATGTATCCCTGTACAGGAAGGTGTACCGGGCAGGCGGTCTTGCAGGGAGCAGTACCGGTAGGATAGCAGTTGATCTTTGCGTCGTCGCGGTAGTTGTAGTTCCACTTTGTTGCAGGCCAGCTCTTTGCATTGGGCAGCTCTGTCTTGGGATAAGTAACTTCTGTGCCGTCCTTCTTGCAGAGCTTCTGGCCGAGCTTTGCAGCGCCTACCGGGCAGACCTCTACGCACTTGCCGCAGGCAACGCACTTTTCCTTGTCAACGTGAGCTCTGTAAGCAGAAGCGGACATATTAGGAGTATTGAAGAGCTGGGATGTTCTCAGAGCGTTGCAGACTCCGGGAGCGCAGTTGCAGATAGCAACAATCTTATCCTCTCCGTCTATATTGGTTATCTGGTGAACGTAGCCGTGGCGCTCTGCTCTTTCGAGGATCTCCAGAGCTTCTTCCTTGGTAACATAGTGGCCTATGCCGCGGTCGTCCATGTATTCTGCCATATCGCCTACGCCAAGGCAGTAATCTCCGCGGATCTCGCCGGAGCCCTCTCCGCGCATAGTCTGCTGCTTTCTGCAGGAGCACTCGGAGATGCCGAACTTATCGTACTTATCCAGCCAGTGAGAGATGTGCTCTACGGGCACGGACTTGTTCTCCATAGCAATAGCCTTTTCCACGGGGATGACGTGCATTCCTATGCCAGCGCCTCCCGGCGGTACCAGCTGGGTGATCCCGGCCAGCGGAAGCTGGGTCATGAGGTTGAAGAATGTAGCCAGCTGCGGGAACTTGTCCGTGAGCGGCTCCTGCATCATCATGAACTCGGCAGAGCCAGGTACGAATATAGGAAGCTCGTACTGCAGGTGCTTGTCCGGAGACTTAGCCCTGTTCTGCTCTATGATACCTATCCAGCGGAGCTCTTCCACCATCTTCTGGGTGTCTTCGAGGCTCATGTTGTTCATTTCAGCAAGCTCCGGCACGCTGTAAGGCACACGGGTCTTCTTGAAGTTGAGAAGGAACTTTACCTGTTCCTTGTTGAGTATCATGTCCAGTATCCAGTATTCCGGATCCCTGTTGTTTACTTTCTTGGTAAGCTTTTTGATCATGCGGTCCGTGATGAGTGTAGCCAGCTTTAATACCAGCTGTTCCTTTTCCGGATCTTCCGCTACATAGTTGGGATCCTGCCAGTAATCCCACTCGTTGATCATAGGATCGCCTATCTTCCATTCTTCGAGGCTCTTGCCCATATTTGTACTCCCTTCATAAATGCCTTTCGGCTTAATGTCACACTTGTTTACATTTTAACACAATAAAAGGCGCATGTCATTCAAATAATGACACGCGCCCCATAATTTTTTAATCAAGTTAACTAAACGTCCAGATGCATCATCCTCTGCGGTATGTGGCAGTAGCCTCCGGGATTCTTGTTGAGGTAATCCTGGTGGTACTCCTCCGCGGGATAGAAGTTCTGCAGCGGAAGAAGCTCTACCGCAAGCTTTTGGCCAAGCTTTGAGGAAAGCTCTGCCATCTTCTTTTCGGCAACCGGCCTCTGATCCTCAGAAACGTAATAGATACCGGTGCGGTACTGCACGCCTATATCCCCGCCCTGCTTGTTTACGGACAGCGGATCTATGATCATAAAGTAATAGTCTATGAGCTGCTCCAGGCTTATTACAGCCGGATCGTATTCTATCTTTACAGTCTCCGCGTGGCCGCTGTCGTTGCAGACGTCCTTATATGTTGGGTCCGCTGTGGGCCCGTTTGCGTAGCCTACCTGGGTATCCAGGACTCCGGCGAACTGCTTAAAGAACAGCTCCGAGCCCCAGAAACAACCGGCGGCAAAATAGATCGTGTTTTTCATTACAGACCGTTCTGGATCTTGCATGCCTTGATGAGGTTCTTGCAGAGAACTGCAGAGGTGATCCCGCCTATGCCGGGAACCGGAGTCTTCCAGCTTGCCTTTTCCTCTACGTCCGGGCTGCAGCATCCGAAGGTAACGATCTTCTGCTTTCCGGTCTTCTCGTTCATGATGGGCTGGCCGTTCTCGTCGAATGCCTTTTCGCGTACGACTGCAGCGTCTATAACAACAGCGCCTTCCTTGATCATGTCAGCTGTTACGGAGTTCTTGAACGGAACTGCACAGATAACAACGTCTGCCTTCTTGGTATAGTCGTTCTTTACCTCTCCGTGGGTCAGGTGGTGGACTATGGAAACTGTTGCGAAACGGTTGGTCAGCATCATGGATACCGGCTTGCCAATAACGTTGGAGTTGTTGATAACGCAAACGTCCAGGCCGCAGCAGACATCGTCTTCCTGGCCGGGCTTTGCCAGCGGCAGCGGAGCGTAAGCCTTGCGGGTAGCAGCCTTAATCTCCTCTGCGTAGTAGTTGATGACCTCAACTATAGCGCTTGCTGTGCAGGGATAAAGCCCTGTCGGGTCGTTGATGACGAGCTTGCCCATGTTAGCGGATGTGCAGGCGTCTACGTCCTTGATAGGATCCAGGTTATCGCCTATAGCTACGTTTTCGTCTATGTTGTCCAGAGGTCTGAAAGCGAGTATGCCGTGGATGGTCGGATCCGCGTTGATCTCCCTGAACTTCTTGATGTAATCTTCCTGGGAAACATCAGCAGGCATAGCGAATACTTCTACCTCTATACCAGCCTCGTTCATGGTCTTTGTAGCGCCCTTTTCGTAGGAGAGATCCGGTCCCTTTTCGCCTACTCTGACGATACCAAGCTTAGGGGTTATTCCCTTTGCCTTGAGTGCTTCAGCTTCTGCCTTGCACTCGTCTTTTATAGCCTGGGCTACTACTTTGCAATCCAATACCTGTGCGCTCATTTTCTTCCTCCGTAAATACTTTCTGTGTGCGCCTTTGCGGCGCCTGTTATCGATATGATTTTACCACAGCTTTGTGCGATATTATATACAAAAAACAATGTCCGTTTTTAGGGTGTTCTGACAATATCAGCCGAGCCTGGGTTCTATAAGGGCTTTGTCCCAAAAGACTTTGCCGTTAAGGTCTGATGCGGCCTCGTCTATTACCTTCTGAAGATCCGCAAGAAGCTGCTGCTCGCGTTTTTTGCTGCGGCGCCCTTTTCCGCTGTAGACTGTCCTGCTTGCGTATGCATCGTAGGAGATGCCGAAATCGTCCGGTGCATTGTGCGGGAAGAAGGATACACCGGCCTCGTAGCTTATCTGGCCCTCATCGGATGTTGCCGTAAGCGTGACTGCGGCTCCGTGCCTTGGAACATCGCTGAAAACGCACTCTGCTCCGTAATAGCATTTGAACACATCAATAACTTTCATTACGTAAACTCCTTTTACTTAAAAGCAAAACCAGCTTTGAATGCAGTGGATGCAAAGGCCTTCTCCCAGTCAGCAAGATCGTAGAGCTCCACAGGCGGGAACTGCACTTTGCCCTCCGAAAGAAGCTTCAGCGCCGGCTCGAAAGGACCGCAGCGGCTGCCTACTATGCTTATTTCCCCTACAGGTATAAGGCTCAGGTCCAGCTCGGTCTTTCCTGCGTAGGTGCTCTTTAGCACGATGGTGCCCATCTTGCGCACAAGCGCCAAGGAAAGCTCTATTCCGCTCCTGCTTCCGGTGGCATCCACAACTACATCGAAGCATTCGTCTGCAGTAAGCGTCTTGACTGAGCCGTCCTGCGCCCGCAGGTCCGTTTCCATTGCAGTCTTGGCATATCCCTTAAACATAGCAAGCTTTTCCGCATGGCGC
>JAZQIH010000031.1:0-7835 GCA_045541015.1 Anaerovoracaceae bacterium
CACAGAACGACATGGCTACGATCCGACTTAATCGTACCAAAATGACAATTCGGGACCGTCCCCTTTTATCATTTGATATAGGCGAGGTGGCGGAGCTTTGTGCCGTTCCTTCTGTAGGAAAAGCACTCAGTTTCCTGGCAGTAGGTGCAGACTGGGCTTACAGTAATGTCCTTTACGCCAGCCCGGCGGCAAAGCTCTGCGTTTATCTCTTTGAGATCTATGTAGTACTTTCCGGGCTTTTGGCCTTTGTCTATCATGGGGCCGCACCAGGGCAGCTTTTCTAAAAACTCCTGTGCAACATCCTCTGAGACTTCAAAGTGGCAGCGCCCTATTCCCGGGCCTATGCCTGCCCTTATATCTTCCGGCCTGCAGCCGTAGACAGACTTCATGGTCTCGATAGTAACGCTTGCTATTGCGTTTACTGTGCCGCGCCACCCCGCGTGCGAGACTGCCTTAACGCCCTTAACAGTGTCGTAATAATACAGAGGAATGCAGTCCGCGTGCCTGCTGGTAAGCACCATTTCCGGAATGGCAGTTACGATGCCGTCACACTCTCCGGCGTCAACGACCACTTCCCCGGCCTTAAGCATATCTTCCGTTATGCAGACAACCTTGGTTCCGTGCACCTGGTGCATTAAAGCTATGCGGCCCTCTTTTGAAAGGCCGCATTTAAGTTCTTCGAATTGTTCTTCTGCTGTCTGCGGAGCCCTGGAAAAGCCCGCAGTTATGCTGTCATCATTAAAGATCCTGAAATCCATACCGGACCTCCTGTATCCTTAAACTTTACTTACTTTGTTAAAGCTTCCTTTGCGCCGTCGGAGAGCTCGTCCCCTATCTTGTGCTCCAGCTCCTCCGGATGCTCCAGCAGGTATTTGACAAGCTTAAGAGACCTTGCAAAGTAGAAACCGTCCGCAATGCGCTCGTCCAGAGTTACAGTCATTTCAACTATATCCCTGAGATGCTCCCTCTCGTCCTCCATGACTACGACTGCCTTATGCATGGTTCCGATAGTTATAACTATGGAGTTAGTGCCGTAGTTGTTGAGGTGGTGGTAAGGCGCGCCGGACTTGATGCTGCCAAGGTTGGACAGCAAAGCCGTTGAATAGTTGGTATCTCCGTCCGTAAGGGCCTTGGGCATAATGCCGTGGTATTCCAGCCTTGAGAACACCCAGAACGCAAAGGTAAGTATAAAGCGCGGTATCTTTGCGAACAGGTCTATCATGTCCTGGATATCGTTCTGGCCGCCGTGCTGGCGCAGCTCCTTTACATCCCCCAGTATGTCCTTGGAGATGGACCTGAAGTCCATTTCCGGCTTTACTGTAAGGAACATCAGAGATTCCTCGGATGTGTCCTCGAAAGTCCTTTTTACCACGAAAGACAGCGTGATATCCTTGCGCTGCCAGTACTTGCGTCCTGCAATAAAAATGTTGAGTTTCGGCCGCCAGTAAATGGTCCTGGCTACCGCTGTGCATATGGCGTGAAACAGCTTGAGGTTAGTGCCCTCGGCTTCGTTTACCTGCGCCATGTACTTGTTGAGATCCGTTACGTCAAAAGCCTCTGTCATGGAGATCTCCGCATCTGTGCGGTGAGGCATAACGTAAGGGAAGATGGTGTGCAGACCGTCCACCTTTTCTATAAGGCGGGCGTCCCTTCTTTCTTTTCTCATTTGAGATCCTCCTGTTTACACTTGCATGTTTTGTGAAATGCGACCCTTGGGGCGCCGTCAGCAAGGTATATTATTCCGCATCTTGCAAAGCCGCACTTTTCCAGGGCGTGTTTCATGACGAAATTGACTTCATGAGTGTCCGCCCGAAGCTCGGCTGTACGCAAAGAGCAGTAATCAACTATTGATCTTAAAACTCCGTGTATGCTTCCGTCCGAAGCCACGCGGTGTATGGTTGCGTAAGGATCGTTATTGGGCCAGGAACCATCCTCTATGTAGGAGTAAGTTGGATCCTCGCCGAATATAAAAGCAAAAGCGCAGACGATGCGTCCGTCCTCTTCCACTACGTACGCGTTGCCGTTCTTTATGTCCTCCGACCAGACGGGTTCGTCCGGATAGGCGCCGGTCCACTGCTCAAAGTTTCCTCGGCTGCGCATTAAAAACTTGGCTGCCTCAGTTACTCTGAGCATCTCAGGTATATCTTTTACTTCTGCTTTACGAATATACATGTATTATAGCTGCTATTTGCACAGTGCAGCAAAACTGTATCTGATAACTTTGGCAAGATCTGCAGGGGCAAGCTCCACCTGGTGCCCTATCCTGCCTGCGCTGAAGTATATTGTCTCTTTATCCTTAGCGCTCTCGTCTATAAATGTCGGGAAGAACTTCTTCATGCCTATGGGAGAGCATCCGCCGTGAATGTAGCCTGTAAGTGGCAGAAGCTCCTTGGACTTTATCATTTCTATGTTCTTTTCCCCGGATGCGGAGGCTGCGGCTTTAAGATCCAGCTCCTTTTCCACAGGTACCACGAACACGTAGTGCTGTCCGCTCTTTCCTATAGTTACAAGTGTTTTATACACTCTTTCCGGGTCTATGCCAAGGGCTGCTGCAACTTCCGTGCCGCTCATGGCCTCCCCGTTTCCGTATGAATACGCGTTGTAGCTGATCTTTTTCTGATCCAGCACGCGCATTACATTTGTCTTATCGTCTTTCTTCATGTTATATGCCTTTTAAAGGCCTCTAATTGCCTTTCTCGCGGAGTTTTTGCAGCGTCTGGATATATTCCTCGGGAGGCTCTGCTTTGAACTCCATATACTCGTTTTTTACCGGATGCATAAAGCCCAGTACGCCTGCGTGCAGCATCTGGCCATTAAGTTTGTACGGCTGCTTTGCGGGGCCGTATACGCAGTCCCCAAGAAGCGGCCTTGCCTTGTATGCCATGTGCACTCTTATCTGATGAGTGCGCCCTGTTTCCAGCTTTGCCTGAAATTCCGTAAAGCCCTTGAACTTCTGCAAAGCCTTTATATGAGTTACAGCTCGCTTTCCGTCCGGCACCACGGCCATGCGGAGTCGGTTCTTCGGATCCCTGCCTATGGGCGCGTCTATCGTTATCTCCTCGTCCGGAAGGCTGTAGAAGCACACGCCTCTGTATATCCTTGTGATGGAGTGCACAGCAAACTGCTCCGCAAGACCCCTGTGGGCCTGGTCTGTCTTGGCAACTACCAGAAGCCCGGAGGTATCCTTATCTATCCGGTGGACTATGCCGGGGCGCTCCGTTCCGTTTATAACGGAGAGCTTTCCGCAGTGGAACAGGAGAGCATTTACAAGCGTTCCGTTTAAGTTTCCCGCTGCCGGGTGCACGACCATGCCCTTAGGCTTGTTTACGACTATAAGGTCTTCGTCCTCGTAGACTATATCCAGAGGGATGTCTTCGGGAACGGCATCGCAGGGAACAGCCGGCGGAAGGTTCAGCTGTATGCGCTGCCCTTCTTTAAGAGCCTGTTTTTTGGAAGCGAGCAGCTTTCCGTCCGCAAAAACGCATCCATCTTCTATAAGCTTTTGAATGTAGCTTCTTGAAACATCTTCATAAAGCTGAGAAAGCACGCGGTCGGCTCTTTGCCCCGCGTGCTCTGCGTCTATGATGAATTCTGTGACTGAGTTATTGTCCATCCGGCTTCTCCGTCTTTGCAGAAAGCAATGTGACTATCACCAGAATGGCGCAGCCTACTGTTATTCCAATGTCTGCCACGTTGAATACAGGTATTATCTGTATGTTGAAGAAATCCACAACGTAGCCGTAGATGACCCTGCTTACGAAATTGCCAAGGCCGCCTCCGAGTATAAGCCCCAAAGACAGCAGTTCCCACCTGGACATCTTTTTTCTGCAGACCACTGCATAGATAACTATGCCTGCCATAAGCAAAGCGGTGAATATCTGCAAAACCAGCTGCTTGTCTTCAAGTATGCCCCAGGCAGCACCTGTATTGCGTATGTATGTCAGCTCAAAAACACCTTTGATGACCGGTATGGAGGACCCAAGCTCCATAGAGGATGCAACAATGTGTTTGCTGATCTGATCCAGGACCAGCACCAGCAGCGCAGCAGGAAAGAACAGTATCATTCTTCTTTGTTCTCTTCCAGGTTCTGTTCCAGATTGATGACTCTGGTCTTGGACATATCGTTGTCCTCTTCAGCAGGTGCAGCGGCCACTTCTGCCTTTGCTGCAGCATCCTCCCTGGGAGCTTCTTCTGCGGCATCGTCCTTTACAGGCTCCATGTCCATTCTGGTGAGGCTCTCGAACTGTGCCTGAGCAGAAGCTACGTCTGCAGTTGCCTGTACCGGAGCCTGCAGCCTTGCGCCGAAGATGTCCTGATCCACAGCATCGAAACGATCCAGCTCTGCGTGGAGAAGATTGCTCATGCGGTGCTTAATGGAGCTTACCCTGTAAGCAAGCTCTTTTTCTTCTTCGCGAAGCTTTTCTACGTTTTCCTTTGCGTTTCTGATAAGCTGGTCTGCATCCAGCTCTGCGTTCTTGACGATTATCTCTGCACGCTTTTCTGCGCTTGCGGAAATATCGTTCATGAGCGCTCTTGCGGACTCCAGGGTCTTGATAACGGAGCCCTCCTGAGCCTTGTACTCGTCCAGCTTGGCGTTAGCAGCAGCAAGCTGAGCGGTAAGGTCTTCTACCTGAGCGTTGTATTCGTTTACTGTGGCTACCATTTCGTCCAGGAAATCGTCTACCTGGTCTGCGTTGTAGCCGCGCATAGCTTTGTCGAACGCTTTTTCTTCTATTTGCTGAATTGTAAGCATTGTAATGCCTCCGTTCTATAGCAGTATGGCCAGGACCCTGTAGAGCAGACTTGCCGCTATCAGAGCGAGCCACGGTGAGAAATCGATGGGTATGTTTAAATTGAGCCTTGCAAGAAGATTCCTGAAAGGCTTGAAGATCGGCTCCAGATAGTACGCCATTTTAACGTAGATATCGTAGAGCTGAGTGCCGGGCCTTACGAACCACGACATTATGCAGTATGCAAGCACCGCGAGTTCGAAGAGCCTGAATACTATAAAAAGCAGCAATCTGAGCATAGCTAATTAAAGGCGCGGAAGTTCTGCCTTATCTCCACATGCTCTGAGCTGAGGAAGGAGCAGCCTGCTTGGAGCTGTCCTTGTAGGTTACGTCTACGTTTTCCGGAGCGAATACGAAGATGTTGTTTGTTACCTTCTGAACGTTGCCGTTGAGAGCGTAGGTAGCGCCGGAGAGGAAATCGAATATCTTCCTTGCGATATCTGTTTCCAGGTTCTCCAGATTTATGATAACAGGCTTCTTTGCCTTAAGGCTGTCTACCAGCTTGGGGCATTCCTCGAAACCGTTGGGCTCTATAACAACCATCTTGAACTGGCTGGTATATTTGTTTCCGCCCATGGTCTGCCTGGTTACTTCTGTGCGGGCAACTGTTTCCATGCGGGGTGCAGCAGCAGGCTTGCGTACTTCAGCGGCAGGAGCAGCTTTCTTTTCTTCTCTTACCTCTCTGGTCTCCCTTACGGGCCTTGCTTCTCTTACTTCCCTTGCAGCAGGCTTTTTCTCTTCGGTAACTTCTACTTCATCTTCATCATCGTCTTCGATCTCTATGCCGACGACTTCCTTAAGCTTGTCGATAAAACCCATCTTAACACCTCTTATTTACTGTAATCTCTTTCTCCAAAGATCGCCGTGCCCACTCTTATGTGGGTGGCTCCCTCTTCGATAGCTATTTCAAAATCGTGGCTCATGCCCATAGACATGATATCTATATCCGGGAGAGGCCCTGCTTTAAGTTCCGTAAAGAGCAGGCGCAGCTGTCTGAAATACTGCCTTACTTCTTCCGGATCTTCCGAGTACGGAGCTATCTCCATGAGCCCGCGAATTTTAACGTTTTTAAGTTCTGCCGCTACCTGCGGGGCAAGCTGCCTTGCTTCCTCTACGGTAAGTCCGAACTTGCTTTCCTCGTGGGCCACATTCACCTGCAGAAGTATTTCCGCGGTGATGCCTGCCTGCGCGGCTCTTTTGTCTATTTCCTGTGCAAGGTGCATGCTGTCCACCGAATGGATGAGGCACACCTTGCCTATTACGCTTTTTACCTTGTTGGTCTGAAGGTGGCCTATCAGATGCCATCTGACATCCGATTTAACAAGAGGCTGCTTGGAAAGCAGTTCCTGCACCTTGTTTTCCGCAAAATCCGTCTGACCGCAGGCAGCTGCAGCATCCACGGCCTCTGCCGGGTGGAGCTTGCTTACCGCTATGAGCGTTATGTCTTTGGGATCCCGTCCGCAGCGCTTTGCGGCGTTTTCCATGCGCTGCCTTATTTCATCTATGTTATTCTTTATAGTTTCTTGCATCTTTAAGGACCTCGTCGTACTGCTTTACGGCTCCGCCATCAGCAATAAGTGTGTCCGTATCTCCTTCTATAAGGATCTCTACAGCTTTGAAGCTGTACTTTCCGTCCAGGCCCAGAACGTATACGCCTACGTTCTCTCCGTTGGTGGTAAGGGCGCTGGATGGTACCAGAAGGCCGTCCGTTACACTGGTGATTATAGTTGCATCCACAGTGCGAAGCTGGCAGAACTTTTCGTAGTATCTGCTTACTTTGGCTATGGCCAGCTGATGCTCTTTGCCTTCTATGATCTGAGTTACCGTTGCCGGCACCTGGTCCGTATCGTTGAACTTGACGGTTATATCCTGGCCTGCTTTGTAGCTGCCTTTTTCGTCCTTGGTAACTACGATGACTACGTACCAGGTATCGCTGTTTACCAGCTTGAATATCGGGGTGTCTTCGTCCACCTCTTTGGGCTTTTCGGACTCCGGCACCACATTGTCCATATCGGCTACTTCATCCGGATCCAGCTGTGCAAGCTTGTCCGGTGCGAATACAGCTTCCTGGCCGTCCAGGAAGTAGCTTACTGTACCGGTAGAGGAAGTGTAGAAGGACTTTTTCTGACCTCCGCTGTAGACATCAGCAACAAGGATGCCCACCCTTGTCTTGTGGCCTTCCTCAATATAATAACTGACGCTGCCGGCACCGCCGGAAGAATACACCGTCTCTTTCCTTGCCACTATGCATCTGGCACGAGCCTGTTCCTGCACCTGAGCGTAGTTAACAACAACGCTTCTGAGCCTGGACCCGCCTATATCCGGGAAGATGTAAAGGTAAACGTAAAGCCCGGCAAGAACGAGTACGAAGGCCAAAGCAACTATTACAGGCAGACGGCTCTTCTTCTTTTCTTCCATGTGATATATTTTAACAAAAGAATACTAGATATTCAATATCTAGTCTTCTAAAAGCACACTATCTAGTATTTTTTTTTCGTCCTTAGTAAGAGGCCCGTGGCTGCTCACATAGGCCTTGAAAAGGTCCGGACGGCGCTTTTTTGTGAGCCTCAGAGAGTTTTCGTACTCCCAAAGGTGAATAAGTTTGTGGTTGCCGTTGAAAAGGACCTCCGGCACCTGCATCCCTTCGTATTCTCTGGGCTTTGTGTACTGGTCGTGCTCCAGAAGGCCGCTGTATACGGACTCCTCCAAGCTGGCCTGGACATCCGAAAGGCAGCCGGGTATTAGCCTGGCTACAGCATCCACAAGGACCATGGCAGGAAGCTCTCCGCCGGTAAGCACGTAGTCCCCAATGGACACTTCTTCCATGCTGAAAGCGTCTATTATGCGCTGGTCCACGCCCTCGTAGTGGCCGCAGAGTATAAAGAACTCTTCCTCCGATGCGAGCTCTAAGGCAAGCTCTTTATCCAGCATGCGCCCTCTTGGGGACATGTAGAGCACCCTTTTGCCTTCCGCGCCGCTTGCTCTTAGCGCGTCAAAAGCAGGCTGAGGCGTCATTACCATGCCAAATCCGCCGCCGTAAGGGGT
>JAZQIH010000032.1:0-4924 GCA_045541015.1 Anaerovoracaceae bacterium
GCGGATTCTGGGGCGTTATAGACAAAGACGGAAACACCATAGTGGAGCCCATCTACAACAACGCGCTGCCTTATTCCGAAGGCTACGCAGCTGTTTCCGACGGCATCCACTGGGGCTTCATAGACGAAGCCGGCAGCATAGTTATTCCTATCCAGTACGACGATGTTGCAGCACTTAAGAAGGCCGTCAACGGCAACGCGGAAAGCAGCGGAGCATTCGGCAGCGGTGTTGCTGTGGTCCGCGCAGGCAAGTACTGGGGCGTTATAGACAAGAGCGGAAACATACTCTACGCCGCAGAGGCGCAGGAGTGCCCGGTCAGCTGCATCTCCAACGGCTTCATGACCTTTGAGTATTCCGAAGGCTGCGGAGTTATCAGCACTGACGGAAAGCTGGCCATTATACCTATTTACGACGGCATCGGAGAGTTCAAGTAGGAACATGCGCAACATCCTTCTTACTGTAAGCTACGATGGCTCGGCCTACCACGGCTGGGCAAGGCAGCCAGGCCTTAAGACCGTATGCGGCCGCATGGAGGAGACTCTCAGCGCGTATTTCAGCACGCCCGTGGTGCTGGAGGGCGCAAGCCGCACGGATGCAGGTGTCCATGCCTACGGGCAGAGGGCTACGCTTAAGGCAGAGCTTGGCGTTCCGGTGGAGAAGATCCCAATGGTCTTTAACACCGCGCTTGCAGACGACCGCATAGAAGGCTTAAGCGATATCCGCATAGTTGCTGCGGAGGAAAGGCCTGCGGGCTTTCACGCAAGGTTCGATGCCAAAGGGAAGCGCTACATCTACAGGATTAGGAACTCAAAAGATCCGGACATTTTCCTTAAGCGCTACCGCTGGCAGGTAGCACCGGAGCTGGATCTTAGCGCCATGCAGGCAGCCTGCCCGCACATAGTGGGCGAGTACGATTTTGCCTGCTTTCAGAGCGCAGGGGGCACCCCGCGTGAAACTACGGTAAGGACCGTCTACAGCCTGGATATCCAAAGGTCCTCTGCGGACCCCGCGGAGCTGGAGCTTAGGATAGAGGGCAACGGTTTTTTATACAACATGGTAAGGATAATAACCGGGACCATAACCGAGGTGGGGCTTGGAAAGCGCCGCCCGGAGGATATCCCGGAGATAATCAGGTCCAAGGACCGCTCAAAGGCAGGCATAATTGCGCCGGCCGGCGGACTTTGGCTGGACGAAGTGTTTTACTAGGAGCAGGATATGGAACTTCAAAGACCAAGCTGGGATGAATACTTCATGGAAATGGCAGAGCTTGCAAGAAAGCGCACCACATGCTTAAGAAGGGGCGTGGGGGCTGTCATCGTTAAGGACAACCGAGTTATGGCAACGGGTTACAACGGCGTGCCAAAGGGCATAACCCACTGTTCCGAGGCCGGATGCCTGCGCCAGCAGATGAATGTTCCCTCCGGCAAGATGCACGAGCTTTGCAGAGGCCTGCACGCAGAGCAGAACGCCATAATCCAGGCGGCATGCCTTGGCCAGTCAATAGAGGGCGCCACTCTCTACTGCACCACCCAGCCCTGCATCATCTGCACAAAGATGATAATAAACGCAGGAATAAAAAGAGTTGTTGTAAAAGAGTCCTACCCGGACGAGCTGGCCTCCAAAATGGCTGAAGAGGCAGGACTTAAGATAGAAGTACTGTGAAAAGATTACTGATCGATATCGTCGTCATAGTACTGTGCGGAGCGCTTTTTTCGGCGGCAATGCTGGTCCCCATGGATGAGACCGAAACTGCCGATCCCCAGATGCTGGAGAGCACAGACGCCCAGTTCCTCCGCGTAGGGGTGTACTTAGACGGCGCGCATATCTACAACTGGAGCCTGGACCACCCCGTGGTGGCTGTCAACGGACAAGTCTACATTCCTGTGGACATGTCCGCTTTGAATGTTCAGAAGACAACGGACCGCATAGGAACGCTGCAGGATGGCTCCCTTGTTGTGGACGAGGCTGCAGCTCAGGCGCTTGCCGAGCCGCAGGATCAGGCGGATCTTTCTTTTGCAAGCACAGGCCACCTGCTTGGCCGCAGAAACCGCGTAGATCACGAATTCAATGGGTTCGGCGTAACTACCGGGTATAAGAGCTACGCTGGCATTATGCTGAGCTCCAACAAAGATATAGCAGTTGCGGATAACGGCACGGTCTACGCATCCGCAGACTTCATGAAAAACGAGCTTGGCATAGATGTGCTCTACGTTCCCGAAAGGGGCGTTTACCTGAGCACGGATCCTGCCGTAAGCGCGCAGGCCTGGGCGGATTCGGACACCAATGCCGGCTTCGTGCAGGGCATGGCGGACTACATCTACCAGGTAAGCAACTACCTGCATCCGGATCAGGCCAAATGGTATGCCTATCTTATTATGCATGTCGCCGCCCAGAACGATCTTGTAACGCCAAAGATGATATTCGGCGTGTGCTACGTGGAGAGCCACTTCGATGCCGGCGCCGGAAGGAACGCGCTCGGCCTCATGCAGATACTTTATAAATACGCCGCGCTGGGTGGCATAACAAGGGAGATGCTGCTGGATCCGCACATCAACATGGAGCTTGGCAGCTCCCAGCTCAACTACCTTATAGAAAGCTTCGGCGGAGATCTTACCTCCGCATTTGCTGCGTACAATATGGGAGCCGGAGCCGTGCGTTCCAACCCGAATTTCAGCCACGGATACGCGGATCTGATCTTCAAGTGGATGAATAACCTTGAAAGCTACCTTTCAAGCCAAGGTTATGCTACAGAATTTACAGAACAGCTAACGCTCAGATAGCAGGGCAGTTTTAAAAATGGTATACAAAGTAAAGCTCCAGTCCTTTGAGGGGCCCTTCGATCTTCTGGTCTATCTTATAGAGCAGAACAAGATGAGCGTCTACGACATAAAGGTCTCGGAGATCACAAGTCAATATATAGAATACATCCGCGAGGCAAAAGAGCAGAACGTGGACCTTGCCCAGGAATTCATGGTAATGGCCGCGGAGCTGATAGAGATCAAATCGCGCATGCTGCTGCCGCAGAGCCCCAAAACTTCGGAAGAAGAGGAGCCGGAAGACCCCAGGGCCCGCCTTGTTGCAAGGATCATCGAGTACAAGCAGTTCAAAGAGATGGCGGCGTTCCTGGCAGAGCAGGAGGAGATCAACAGCCACGTGCACGCAAAGCCTGCAGAGGATCTTTCCGCCTTCGAAGGAGAAGAAGAGGAGCTGCTCAGAGGGGATCTTTCGCACTTTGCAAACGCTTTTATTGCCTTCCTTCACAGAAAGCAGAGGCTGGAGGAGATGCACCGCACCTACGAAAGAGTGGAGCGCGCCCGCATGTCCATGGAAAACCGCATAATGCAGATGACAGAGTACTTCAGGACCCGCAAGATAATGAAGTTCTCCGAAATGATAAAGGACGACGATTCGCCCTTCAACAGGGTCATAACCTTTATGTCCCTGCTGGAGCTGGTAAAGCAGCACGCAGTAAGCGCGGAGCAGAAGAAACGCTACGGAGATATAACCATAAAGCGTGTCGAGGCAGGAGAAGCAAATGACTAAAGAAAGCATAAAATCAGTTATGGAATCCCTGATGTTCGTAATGGGCGAGCCCGTAGAGGCCAGGACCGTTGCGGACCTTCTGGAGATACCCACCGCAGACGCCGTAAAGCTTTTCAGGGAGCTGGCCTCCGAGTACGAGGACCGCGGCAGCGGCCTTAGGGTAAGGGAGATGGACAAGGCTTTCCAGCTTTGCACCTGCGCAGAAAACGACGACTACATAACAAGGCTCATAACCCCTGTAAGGGAAAAGAAGCTCTCCCAGTCTTCGCTGGAGGTGCTTGCTATAATCGCCTACAAGCAGCCGGTCACCAAGGGCCAGATTGACGCCATCCGCGGCATAAGATCTGACCGCGTAATGGAAAACCTCATAAAAAGAGGCCTGGTGGAGGAGCTTGGCAGGAGCAGCGCCGTCGGAAGGCCCTACCTTTACGGCACCACGCGCTACTTCCTGGAGCTGTTCGGCTTTGAATCCCTGGCGGATCTGCCGGAGATAGACGATGCTGACAGCCTGGTTCTGGAGGACGAGGATTTCGAGGAGGCCTCCCCGGACCAGCTCACCATGCCGGTGTAATTACAGTTTAATAATGCAATTGCAATAAAGGAGTATAGTCATGAATAACCTCACCAAGTTGAAGCTTCTTGCGCGTATAATGCTCGTGGCATCCATCGCAGCCATGGTCTTCGGCCTTTACCTTATCGTTAAGAGCACCGTGGAGATCGTGGAACTGGTCCATGCCGGAGAGGCCCAGCGGGCCCTTATAGCGCCGCTTGTTACAGAGCTTGCGGAAGGATTGGTGCTGGCGGTACATTACTTCTTTGTTACAAAATTCTTCCTGCACTCCCTTAAGCACGGCGTGCCGTTTACGCACGAGGGAGCCAAGGAGATCAAGATACTTGGCCTTGAGACTATATTCCTGCCCATACTGGCCTGGATCGTAAGCGCCATCGCGTATTCCGGCATCAAGTCCCCCTGGACAGTGCTGGAGATATCCATCTACGAGATGGTCCTGGGGTTCGCGTTCATAATCGTTTCTTACGTTATCGAGTACGGCACGGAAAAGATAGAGCGAGGCCACAGAGGCCACCAGGCCATACGCTACATCAAGGCCCACTATCCTGCAGTTATAGAGGAAACAAAAGCAGCCCTCCTGGCAGACGGCACCGTTACCGAGGAAGAGCTGCGAGATGCAGAAAAGTGGTATGAATAAACTAAAGGCCGCTTCCCGGATGTGAAAACACACCTGAGGAGCGGCCTGTTTTTTTAGTAGTTTTCGGCGCGGAGCTCGAAGTATGCTCTGGCGTGAGCGCAGACCGGGCAGACCTCAGGAGCCTTGGTGCCTACGATAATGTGGCCGCAGTTCCTGCACTCCCAGACCTTGAC
>JAZQIH010000033.1:0-8689 GCA_045541015.1 Anaerovoracaceae bacterium
AGCGTAGTTCTGGAAGACCAGCCCTACTCCCCTGTTTTCCGGCGGAAGCTTGGTAACATCATCGTCTCCGAAGAAGACGCGTCCTTCGGTAGGTGTTTCCAGGCCGCATATAAGGTTTAGCGTTGTGCTCTTGCCGCAGCCGGAAGGCCCCAGCAGACCTATAAGTTTGCCGTCCGGGATCTCAAAATCAAAGTCGTCTACCGCAACCACTTCTGTTTTGATCTTTTTATTTCTGTTTGGGAACCTCTTTGTGAGGTGATCAAGTACTACCTTCATTGATGCTCCTTACTTTGTGCGTTTTTTGATATTTACTATAAGCAACATAGCTGCGTAATAGACTACAAGAAGTCCAAGCGTTATGAGCGCCATGGTAAAGGACCTGGATGCAAGGCTCACAAGTACCAGCAGCGGCGCTCCGAGAAGTATGCCGAAGCTGCTTCCGAGCACCAGGTTGTTTGCCGCAGGTGTCTTAAGGTCCGGATCCACCTCTCTTAAGAGAAGCACGCCGGAGCTTATGGTGCCTGTCATCATGCCGTACATGGAAAGAAGGCCTTCGTAGTAATAGCCCGGGTAGACCTTTTTGCACACGTAGCGCAGGTGCAGCATGGTAACGATAGCGCCGGCAACTGTCATGAGTATGAACGGCAGCCAGAGGCCGGAAAGATCTCCGAAGTCTATGGACGCAATGCCTGCTGCTATCATGATATCGAAGGCCACGCCGGATATGCGGCTCAGCAGGTAGTTGTTCTGGTACTGGGCCTTGAAGATCTGCCCCTTGCGAAGCTTTGCAAGTATAAGCCTTACAAGTATTGCAACTGCGGAACCGATAATGAAGTTGAAGCCCCAGAGAAGGGATTCCACAGTGCCGAGCAGTCCGGGTGCAACAGCAGCTAAAAGATCGCAGATGCCCTTGGTAAGAAGATAAGTAAACACGTATACGAGGACCACCAGCGCTATCTGAATGGAGAACCTGTCTATGGATTCGGATATCGGAAGCTCATCTTTGGACTGGAAGGTGTCAACAGTTACGACTTCCGCCTGGGGCTCTCCGCCCTTTTCCTTGCGAAACTTGCCGCTCTTGACAACGTAATTGGTGTAGATAACGCCAACTATGCACGCGCAAAGGTATCCGGCTGCAGCAATTGCAAGGCCGAAGGACCTTCCGCCGGTAAAGCCAAGTGCCTCAAAGGAAGAACCAATGTTGTTGGCCTGTCCAGGGCCCTGGCCGTAGCCCATGGGAAGCAGTATGCCGCTGGCCGGGAAAAGGCCTGGCAGCACAGTCTTTGCAAGAACTAAGGATATTACAAGACCTGTAATGCCCTGTATCATGTAGGAGCCTACGATAACGGCGCCGCTCTTAAGTCCTACAAGGCTGCCCTTTTCTGAGCCAGTCCTGTCCGGCACCTTTAAGGACATGGCAATAAAGCCAATTGCAATGCCGTGGTAAGTAAGCCACTCCAGATAGGAAGCGTCCAGTTTAAGAACGCCGAATGCCTTTAAAGCAAGCAGTATAAAACCTGCAAGTACTGCAGAAGGCATAAGGCTCTTTCTGATAAAGGGTATGCCCCTGCGCAGGAAATGCGCAATAAGCAGCGAGCCAGCGATTATGCCAAGCTGAAGCACACTGTTCCAAAGCGCTGTGTTGTTTGCTGAATAATCCATGATCTACCTCTTATAGTCTTTCCCTGTAAGGAAATAATAGCTTATCATATAGTGCAGAGCGCTTCCTTTTTGCGGAAGATGAAGCTCGTAGTAATCGTTTCCGGCTGTAAACAGCATGGTGTTTATAAGTATTACAGCAAGGCTTTCTATGTCTTTCAGCGCAAAGCTGATGGTCTTTTCTTCAGATGTACCGTCTGCCTGCGGCGTTTTCCCAGTAAATTCAAACCTGTCCTTATACAAGGCCGCGCAGCCTTCCATGGCCAGCTGCTTGCCCTCCAGAGGATGCACGTAGTAGAGCTTGATGCCTTCGTCTGTTCTTACCAGGCTGCCATCCTGAAGCACGTTCAGGTAGGCGTGCAGATGCTCTTTCTGCCAGTTGCTCCAGGAAAGTATGGTCCTGAAGTCCTGATCCTTATCTGATGCAGGCTTGCCGTCCTCAGCAAGCTTTACAAGGTAGCCCTGAGGTGTGTAGACATGAGTACTTCCACAGTTTTTGCAGACCAGGCGGTCCCCTTTGCTTTCCAGGCAGGCAAATCCGCCGCAGTCCGGGCAGCTGTAAAGAGCGGTCTCCAGATCCTCTGCGGGTGCTTTGGCTGTGTAGCTGTAGTTCCTGCCCTTCTGATCCTCATAGGCATCTACATAAAGATCCCTATTTATGATATCCGCTACTTCTTCTACGGTCATAGCCATAAGCTCTTCGTGGGTGTACTGGCCGACTACCTCGCCCCATACGGGCCCTTTGCGTACTTCTCTGCTCCAACGCGGGTTCACAAGGTACGCGCCGTGCAGCCTGTAGGTTATCAGCCCTGCGCCGCACTTTCTGGCAAGTGCTGCAGTGTTTGGAGATATAAAACCTGTCTCTCCGGAAAAAGACCTGTTGCCTTCCGCCATCATGCAGATGTTGCAGCCTTTCTTAAGCCTTCTCATTATCTCTTTTGTTGTAGAGATAGCTGAGGCGCCTTTTTTGCGGGGTATGGGATCCAAAAAGAACTTCAGCAGCTTGCTCTTGAAACCGCTGCGGAATATGTGCTCGCTGGCAACAAAATACATATGCTCCTTAAAAGAAGCTCCAAAGTATAAGAAATCCCAGTTAGTGTTGTGGTTTGTGAGTATCAGGTTGGCCTTGGACTTTTGGGGTGTTACAGTGTACGAAAAGCCACCCTTAAGCGCAAGCAAGGGCCTTATAAAGAACCTTAATATCTTGTAGAATACTACGTGAAATCCGTACATATACTTCATTATAACACAGACAGACCCTTTTGGGGTCTGTCCTTGCATTTATCCTCTGTACTTTTTATATAGCCTTTCGAATGCAGGAAGGCTTCTCTCAGCCATTTCCGGCGGTACCGGGTAAGCTATCCTTACCCAGCCAGGACCTTCGAAAGCGGTGCCCGGTGCAAACAGGAGCTTCTCCTCCTTTGCCTTTTCGCAGAAGGCAATATCGTCCTCCTCCAGAGCCTGCATGAACATGTAGAATGCACCGTCCGGGTAGATGACATTGTAGCCTATGTCTGTAAGACCATGGTAGAGTATGTCCCTGGTCTTCTTGTAGATATTGGTGTCTACGCACATATCGCAGCAGTCCAGCAGTATCTTCTGCTGAAGCGACGGCGCGTTTACAAGGCCTATCCAGCGTATGGAACCGTTCATGCCAAGCTGAATATCCTCGTAATCGTCCACTGTAGGGAGCGCGGTAACGTAGCCTATGCGGTCTCCGGGTATGGAAAGAGTCTTGCTGTAGGAATAAACAGTAAGGGTGTTCTTGTAGTACTTTGCGGTGTAAGGAACCGGCTTGTCGTAGGACAGAAGCCTGTAGGGCTCATCGGAGATCAGGTAGATCGGATGTCCGTACTCCTTCTGCTTCTTCTCCATGATAGCCGCAATAGCGTTGAGGGATTCCTCTGTGTAAACAGCGCCTGTTGGGTTGTTGGGGCTGCACATAAGAACGAGCTTGGTCCTGGGGCTGAAAGCTGCCTCAAAAGTAACAGGATCCGGCTGCAGAGTCTGCATGTTGCAGCGCGCTGTAACAAGCTTGCCCCTGAAATTGCCTACATAGCTCTTGTATTCCCAGAAAAACGGGGAGAAAGTTATAACTTCATCGTCCGGATCGAGTATCATGTTGCAGATGCTCGTGATACCTGTGCCTGCGCCTACAGTCATGAAAATGCCTGTGTAGTCGTAGTTGGTACCGTATTTTTCGTTGAGATATTCAGCTATCCTCTGGCGGACCTCAGGGAAGCCCACATTGGACGGATAGCCATGCACTGACTGGTAAGGCTGCATCGCAGCGTACTTTATATAGGCCTCAATAACTTCCTTAGGAGGATCCACGCTTGGGTTTCCTATGGTGAAATTGAATATATTCTCGGCGCCGTAGATTGCTGCCAGCTTCTTACCTTCTTCGAATATATCTCTTATGCAGACGACTTCCTCCTGCAGCTTGCGCATCTTCTGTGATAACATTTTCTTGCTCCTTTTGTCTTATCCTTTGTATTTGTCGTATAGCCTTTTAAATGCCGGGAGGCTTCTTTCGGCTACTTCGGCAGGTACAGGATAAGAGATCCTCACCCAGCCAGGGCCGTAGAATGCAGTTCCCGGAGCAAACAGGAGGCGTTCTTCTTTGGCCCTCTCGCAGAATGCGACGTCATCGTCCTCCAGGGCCTGCATAAACATGTAAAAGGCGCCGTCGGGGTGAATGACGTTGTATCCTATCTCGGTAAGTCCTTTATAAAGTATATCTCTTGTCTTTTTGTAAATTGAAATATCCACGCAGGCATCGTAGCAGTCCAGAAGCATCTTCTGCTGAAGAGAAGGCGCGTTAACTATGCCAAGGTACCTGATAGCGGCATTGATTCCTGTGAGCAGCTCTTTGTAGCCCTCAACGTTTGGAAGTATGGAAATGTAGCCTATTCTTTCTCCGGGGATGGAGAGAGTCTTGCTGTAAGAATAGACGACTATGGTGTTCTTGTAGTAATTTGTAAGGTAAGGAACAGGTTTATCGTAGGACAGGAGCCTGTAGGGTTCGTCGGAAATAAGGTAGATGGGGTGTCCGTACTCTGCCTGCTTTTCCTCCAGTATGGCAGCAATTGCCTTTATGGATTCTTCTGTGTAGACCGCACCTGTGGGGTTGTTAGGCGTGTTGATAAATACAGCCTTGGTCTTTTCAGAGATAGCTGCGCGAAAAGTCTCGGGATCCGGCTGCAGAGTCTGCATATTGCAAAGAGCGGGAACCAGCTTGCCGTAGAGGTTCTCCACGTAGTTCCTGTACTCCCAGAAGTAAGGCGCAAAAGTTACGACCTCGTCCCCTGCGTCCAGTATGACATTGCAAAGGCAGACCATGGCGTTAGCTGCGCCGACGGTCATGATTATACCGTTGTAATCGTAATTGGTTCCGTAAGTCTTGTTGAGATAAGCTGCTATGCACTCGCGGACGTCCTGGAAGCCGACATTGGCCGGATAGCCGTGGACTGCAAGGCCGGGCTTGGTCTTGGCGTACTTTACAAGAGCATCGGTAACTGCCTGGGGCGGTTCGATGCTGGGATTGCCTATAGTGAAATTGAAGATGTTCTCGGCGCCGTAAACAGCAGCGAGCTTCTTTCCTTCTTCAAAAATATCTCTGATACAAATGCCGCTTTCAAGTGCGGCTGCCATTTTCTTAGATATCATTGCTATGACCCCTCAAAATGTATTTTCCATATATTATCTGCGCTTTGGGGCCAAAGGTCAAGTAAAATTTGAGAGTTTTTATAAATTAGCAACAAACAATTAGGTGTTTTATATGTGAAACACAACAAATTTTAGAGCTGTTCCAGGAAATTTATTATCTCAAAACCTTCCTTGCTGAGCTTGTCGTACCATTCCTCAAATCCGTAGCCTATGTTTTCCTTGCTGTGGGCATCGCTGGACAGTACGAATTTAGTTCCTTTGGCCTTAAGATACTGCATTATTTCGCTGCTTGGATAAGGCTCCGTGCGGTAACCTCTGGAGATAGCGCCTGTGTTTATCTCAAACAGCGGGGTCTTTCCGTCGGCTTTCATGCCTTCAATAATGTGAACCGCAGCGTTTTGCCAGGCAGAAACATAGCGGGGATCATGCATATCGTAGAGGCGGCTGTCTTCGTTGAACTTGCTAGGAAGATCGAAATGCCCTATTATATTGCACTTTGTCTTATCGTAGATGCCTGCTACGATGCTGTAGTAATATACGGCGTACTCTACAAGGTCTCCGCCGAAAAGCTTCTTTGCTGAAGCAATGTATTTCTCCTCTGTCCAGTCTATGGGGTAAAAACCGTCTCCGTAAGGTACAAAGTGGACGGATCCTATGTTATAGTCGTAGGGCTGCTTTGGAAGATCGGACAGTATGTCCTGCTCCGTTCCGCAGAACACCTTAATCTGCCCTGCATACTCTTCCTTAAGCTTTACGAGCGCTCTGCGGTAGGATGCTGTGCGCTGAGGGCTCATGCAGTAACCCTTTTCGCAGGGCACGTATGAGTGGCCCGAAAAGCCTATGGCTGTGAAGCCTTTCTTAATGGCCTCGATTATCATGGTCTCCGGGGTGTCCGCGCCGTCGCAATATATCGTGTGCATGTGAAGATCGGATCTGATCATTTTTACTCCTTGTTTCCTGTCATTTTTTCCTGCTTTACCTTGTGGTCTATAACGTGCCTGGACGCCAGCTCTTTGCTGATGTCTTTAAGGCTTATGCCCTGCTGCACCATAAGGACCATAACGTGGTATGCAAGGTCTGCTATCTCGTAGATGGTCTCTTCCTTGTCTTCTGCCTTGGCTGCGATTATAACCTCTGTGCTTTCCTCGCCTATCTTTTTGAGTATCTTGTCAGTGCCCTTCTGGAACAGATAGGTGGTGTAGCTGCCCTCGGGCATCAGTTCCTTTCTGCCCTCAAGAAGCCCGTAGAGGCCTTCTGCTGTAAAGTCTGAGAGCTCCGGGCTGTCCCACACGGGGTAATCGAAGCAGCTCTCAGTGCCGAGATGGCAGGCCGGGCCGTCCGGCTCCGCAACTACTACCAGGCTGTCGCGGTCGCAGTCGGCTGTTATGGATACTACGTGCATGTAGTTGTTGCTGGTCTCGCCCTTGGTCCAAAGCTCTTGTCTGGACCTGCTCCAGAATGTTGCAAGCCCTGTTTCCATTGTTTTTTCAAGGCTTTCCTTGTTCATCCACGCAAGCATCAGCACCTTGCGGCTGAATTTATCCACAACAACAGCAGGCACAAGCCCCCTGTCATCAAACTTTATCTCATTAACACTAACCATCTTATCTCCTTTCGAAACCAGGGACGGTTCTTAATCGTCATTTTGGGAATATTTTACAGCCTGGCCGGTATGCCGTTTGCGGCCATGGCCTTCTTAAGATCCGTAATGCTTACCTCTCCGTAATGGAATATGGAGGCAGCAAGGCCTGCGTCCACGAACGGCAGCTCTTTGAAAAGCTTTATGAAGTCTTCTATGCACCCTGCGCCGCCGGAGGCAATTACCGGGATCGAAACGCTTCCGCACACATCGCTGAGCATCTGAAGGTCGAAGCCCTGTTTTACGCCGTCTGTATCTATGGAGTTGAGCACTATCTCTCCGGCTCCGAGGCTCTCGCCGCGTCTGATCCATTCCACCGCATCCTGTCCGGTGTCTTCTCTTCCGCCTTTAGCAAAAACATGATAGCTACCATCCACGCGCTTGACGTCTGCTGAAAGCACAACGCACTGGCTGCCGTAACGCTTTGCTGCCTCGAATATCAGCTGCGGATCCTTGATGGCTCCGGAATTGACACTTACCTTGTCCGCGCCGCACTTGAGCACTCTGTCGAAGTCCTCCAGGGTATTGATGCCGCCGCCAACTGTCAGCGGAATGAAGATCTTTGAAGCTACTTCAGTAAGTATCTGAGTAAACAGCCTTCGCCCCTCAGACGAAGCGGTAATATCGTAGAAGACAAGCTCGTCCGCGCCGCATTCGGAGTAAAAGCTGCCAAGGTCCACAGGCGAGGCAACATCCGAAAGCCCTTTGAAATTCTTGCCTTTTACCACCCTTCCGTCCCGGACGTCCAGGCAGGGAATTATCCTTTTGGTCAGCATGAGAGTTCTCCGTTTTCTGCTATATCTATGGCCTTGAACAGGTCTATAGCGCCTGTGTAGTAAGCTTTACCTATTATGGCGCCGTAGATGCCGTATGACTTGAGCTCCGCAATGTCCTGCAGCGTGGACACTCCGCCGGATGCTACAATGTCAAGATCCAGCTCATTGCTTAGCTGCCTGTATAACTCCAGATTGGTGCCGTTCATGGCGCCGTCCTTGGATATATCCGTGCAGATAAGGGTCCTGACCCCTGCCTGCTGCATCATTTTGCAGAACTCAAAGGCTTTGTATTCGGAGTTCTCGGTCCAGCCCTTTATTGCTACAAAACCATTTTTTATGTCAACTCCAACAGCTATCAACGATCCATAGGTATCCACAGCTTGCTGAACGAATTCCGGATCCTTTACAGCTGCAGTGCCAAGCACTACTCGGGACACACCGGCCTTTGCGTAAGCCTCTATGACATCCATGTTCCTGATGCCGCCGCCAACTTCTGCCTTAAGGCCGGAGCTTGCAATAATGCTTTTAACGGTCTCTATATTTGGAGTCTTGCCTGTTTTAGCGCCTTCCAGGTCCACGATATGGATCCAGGACGCGCCGCAAGCCTTGAAATCTGCAGCAACTTCTTCGGGATGATCGTTGTAGACCGTCATCTGCTCGTAATCACCCCTCAGGAGCCTTACAGCTTTGCCTTGGATTATATCTATTGCAGGTAAAATTATCATTGTTTTGTCCTTTTGGTTAAGGAGAACCGTCCCCTATAACGGTTAAGGAGAACCGTCAAGTCGGAAGGCCAAGCGGTCTTAGGAAGACAAAATATCTCTCCAACTCCTTGGCTCACAGAACGACATGGCTTCGATCCGACTTCAATTGCAGGAAAAATTAACATTGTTATGTCCATTTGGTTATGGAGAACCGTTCCCTAAAAGGCTTAAGGAGAACCGTC
>JAZQIH010000034.1:0-12893 GCA_045541015.1 Anaerovoracaceae bacterium
TTGTCTTCCTAAGACCGCTTGGCCTCCGACTTCTGTGAGGCTGTTTCAGAGCCGATAAGCATGCATGCGGATATTTTCCTGTGCAAGCTGGGTTCGGGACCGAAATCGCCTGTTTTTCATGGAAACACAGCTCTTCTTGGAGCGCAGTATCCGGCAGACGTTCTGTACAACGCAGTGGTTACAGAGCGCTTTATGATATGCAATACCAAAACTGTCTGCAAGGATATCATCGATGCCGCAATGTACATCTATCCGGATATAAAGATAATTAACGTTAAACAAGGCTATACCAAGTGCAATATGGTAGTTTTGGATGACAGCCACTTTATAACTGAAGATGCCGGCATCGCAAGATCTATAGCCGAATTTGCGAAAAAAGAGCATACAGATGACCTCAAATGCCTGCAAGTACGCCCTGGATACGTAAAGCTGCCTGGCTATGGCCGAGGCTTTACAGGCGGGGCCAGCGGGCGGATAGGAAATGATATCTGGTTCAACGGAGATATAAGCAGGCATCCGGACTTTGACAGGATAAAAGCCTTTATCGCAAAATGCAGCCTTGGCCTAAGGTATCTGCCTGGTGTTGAACTTACGGATATAGGCAGCATTATCGAAGAATATGATATAATTTATTGACATAAAATCATTACGGTCTACTATTATAATTACTATGACTGAGTTCGAGAGGGCAGTGTACGATGCCGTTAAATGCATACCGGAAGGTAAAGTTGCCACTTACGGGCAGATAGCGGCCTTGGCCGGGTATCCTGGCGCAGCAAGAGCCGTGGGAAACGCTCTGCACAGAAATCCGGATGGAACAAATGTTCCATGTCACAGAGTGGTGAACGCATCCGGAGGCCTGGCTAAAGCTTACGGCTTTGGCGGCAAGGACGCCCAGAGGCTGCGCCTTCTGGAAGAAGGTGTGTACGCGGTCAACTACGTAGTAGATCTTTCGGAATACTGCATAGATATCGATGAAATTATAATAGTGCATAAAGGCAATTGACAGTCCTCAGCAGTTTTTCTTAAATCAAAGGCCTTGTAAGGGGACTGGTTTCGGATATACACTACTGTTCCTAAAATATCGATTTTGGGAATAGTAAATACAAAAAATCAAGGCCGGGGGACCTGTGTCCTGCCAAACAGCCTTGAGCAACCCTTTGCACTAAAGATGTACCTTTATCGATAAATACTAAAAAACCGCACTTGTAAAATCGCCTGTTTGAGCGATTTTTTTAAGTGCGGCCGATATATCTATCCTCCCTGTTACAATCAGTACGGCACTTTAAGTGTCTGGCCCGGATAAATGCTGCCGGCTTCCACGCTGTTGATATCGCAGATCTCGTAGACTATCTCTCTGACATCTCTGGATGGATCTCCGTAAGTCCTGGCGATCTTCCACAGTGTATCTCCGGACTGGACCTTGACTTCCTTATAATTATACTCCTGGTCCTGGGCTGCGCTTACCGGGAATGCAGCTCCAATGACCATGGATGCTAAGATCACCATAAGGGTTATGAATGTGATGAATCTATATTTGTTCTTGATCTTGTATCTGCGTTTCATGGTTAAAACCTCCTGAACATTTGTTCGCACTCATTATACCGAACAAATGTTTGCTTGTCAATACCCTTTTCAAACATTTGTTCGTTTTTCTTTAGATCTATCTTACGGCTTTATTATATCAATGTGTGTGTACAAATTTCTGCACAACAAAAGACCGCAGCATGTATACTGCGGTCTTCTTAATTGAGCTATGTCTGGATCTTACAGCAGGCCTGCAGCCTTAACTGCTTTGTACTGCTCTATTGCAGCGTTTACTCCGTTCCTTACAGCCTTGGAAGTGAATGTTGCTCCGGAGTAGAAGTCTACTGCGGTTGCATCGCCCTTCCCTGCGAACTGTGCAAGGTAAGTATCTGTAAGAGCGTTGGAACCGATACCCGGGGTCTCGCTCTGTTCCAGAACCTGGATACCTGTAATGTTTCCGTTAGCATCTACGCCTACCATCAGGATAACAGCTCCGCCGAATCCGTTGAAGCTTGTCCTGCAGACCATACCGGCTTTGTTGTTAGCTACGAAGCAGTCCTTGACTCCTTTGATAAGTTCTACGTTTGTTACTTCGCTGAATGCGTCTGCATCAGGCAGAACGGAGATCCTTGCTTCTGTGTTGGTCTTTTCGGTGATCTCGTCTATGACCGGCTTTGTAAGCCCGTATACACCGGCAAGCATGAAGCTTGCAACGAAGCAGATGCACACGAGAACGATGACGGGAGCGAAAAGTGAAAATTTACTTGACTTGCTCATTTGATTACCCTCTGATACGGCCGCTTTTGCGGCATGCTTTCATAAAATTCATCGGTTGATGATTATATCACAACAGCCCTGCGTTGCGCAAGCTTTGTAGACTTTTTAACACACCGAATTTAGAGTGTTCGTAGGTTATTCCGCCCTGGAAATAAACTATGTAAGGTTCTCTCATCGGTCCGTCCGCGGAAAGTTCTATGGAAGAGCCCTGAACAAAGGCTCCGGCAGCCATGATTATCTTATCTTTATAGCCTGCCATGTCGCCGTATTCCGGAGTTACGAAGGAATCAACAGGAGCTGCCTGCTGCACGCCCTTGCAGAAAGCCTCTACCTTCCTGGGATCGCCAAGAACAATGGCTTCTATAATATCAGAGCGCTTGTCTGTGGACTTCGGGCAGGTCTTGTAGCCTAGGTTCTCGTACACCTTAGCGCAAAGCTTGGCGCCCTTTACGGCTCCGTTTGTAACGCGTGGTGCAATGAACAGGCCTTCCATCATGGTCCTGGTCTGTCCGAAAGTAAGTCCGCATTCTCCGCCTATTCCGGGGCAAGTTACCCTGTAATAGATCCTGTCTATAAGGTCCCTGCGTCCTGCAATATATCCGCCGGAGAGCGCAAGTCCGCCGCCCGGGTTCTTTATAAGAGATCCTGCCATAATGTCCGCGCCCAGCTCTATAGGATCGCAGTAATCGGTGAATTCTCCGTAGCAGTTGTCCACCATGCATATAACGTCCGGTTTAACAGACTTGCAGGCTTCTATCCAAGCCTTTATGCGGTCAGTGGAGAAAGCTTTTCTGAAGGAATAACCTGTGGACCTCTGCAGCGCTACCATGGTTGTATCCGGCTTTATAGCAGCCTTTACGGCCTCCAGATCTATCTCGCCGTCTTCTGTGAGATCAACCTGGCTGTACCTGATGCCGTATTCTTTAAGATTTCCCGGGGAAAGATTGTCCTCATCCAGGCCTATAACGGTCTTCATGGTGTCATAAGGCGTGCCGGAACAATAGATAAGCTCGTCTCCGGAGCGCAGAAGCCCAAGGTAAACGCTGGCAAGTGCGTGCGTTCCGTTTACTATCTGAGTCCTTACGATAGCGGCCTCAGCCTTGAAAACGCTTGCGTAGACGCGCTCAAGAGCGTCCCTGCCCGGATCGTCGTAGCCGTAGCCTGTGGTCCAGCCAAAGTGCATATCGCTTATGCGGTTGTCCTGGAATGCCTTCAGTACTTTGTACTGATTGTATTCCATTATCTCATCCTGCTTTCTGAACTCGTCCGCAAGCTGAGCCTCTGCAGTCTCTACCATTTCAGCGATATCTTCGTCTATCCTGAACTGTTCACGTAATAATTTTACTGTTAGATCATTCATCTTTCTTAAGATCTTCTCCCCATTCGAAATTTTTTATAAGTTCCCGCTTGGTATTCAGCTTGTGAGCCGCGTAAAGCTGGGTAGTTGTAACGTTGTCGTGATCCAAAAGCTCCTGCACATCATATATGGAGTTGCCGCGCCCTATAAGAGATGTTGCCGCCGTAGCTCTGAGCTTGTGCGGGCTGTAGCCCATCTCCCTGCTTGTGCCAAGGCTGATGGACGTGTACTTTTTGACTATCTGCCTTATCTGCCTGTCCGTGAGCCTTGTTCCCTGCAGAGAAAGCAGCAGCGCATCCCTGTTTTCTTCTTTTAGGTCCTCGTCTTTTGGTCTTTCCAGGTCCATGTACTCCTCGAAAGCCTCGGAAATAGTCCTGTTTACTGGCATTATGGACTCTTTCCCGCGCTTGCGGTAGATCTTGAACTCTCCCCTGTCAAAGTTGAAAGAAGAAATGTTCAGCTGCTGAAGCTCGGAAAGACGCAGGCCGTAAGTAACGAGCAGCAAAAGTATCAGTTTATCCCTGTACTTTGTCTTGTCCCAGTACTTGAGCTCGGATTTTGTAAGGCCGCTGCCAGTGGTAACGGCATCAAGCATCTTCATGACTTCGTCGTCCTGAAGCGCTTTTATCTCCCTTTCGCCGGGCTTTGGCATCCTTATAGGATCGAAACCATCGGTTATATTCTTTGATACCAGGCCGTCTCTGTACAGGTATTTGAACAGTACAGAAACAGAGGACTTCTTGTGCGATAGCGCACTGTTGCGGTTCTCGTAGATAACTGTGTTTCCGTCCTTGTCGGTCTTTTTGTAGCGCCTGCAGTAATCTATAAAGATATTAACATCTACAGAAGTAAGCTCGTCCAGATCTCCGGGCTGAATCTTTGCGATGTTGTCGTAGCCCTTCTCGCAAAGAACGGAATCCGTTATAAGATAATTAAAGAAGAACCTAATATCGCTCAGATAAGAGAGCCTTGTCATTGGCAGCACGCTGGTCTTAAGATAAATAAAGTAACCGCGCATCCATTTAGGAAGCTCGGCTTCTATCTTTTCACACTGATCCAGTATGCTGTGCTCTCTTTCCACAACATTGTCCGGCTTGTCCGATTTGTTATGAAGTTTGATATTGTTTTCAGCCATGGCGATATTATAACACAACTATTCCTAAAATCCAGCTATTTACTGCCCATACTTGATATTTTACAAGTTATTTGCAATAATAATAGCATCAAAGCAAGGAAAGAAGGACTTATATGGAGATCAGATATCTTGAAACAGTTCTTGCAGTTGCCGAAAACCTCAGCTATTCCAAGGCAGCTGCGCAGATAAACAGTTCTCAGCCTTCGGTATCCAGGCAGGTAGCCATAGTGGAAAGCGAGCTTGGCGCGGAGATATTCACCCACATTAAAGGCGGCAAAGTGGACCTGACAGAGTTCGGCAGGAACGCCATACCCGTTATAAGAGAGCTCATCTACGGCTTTACCTACCTTCAGGAAAGCTCCAGCGGCGCAAAGATGAATTCATTTATAAACTTCAGGCTGGGCGTCTACAAAGGCCCCTTCGCCTTTGCTCCAAAGGAAAAGCTTGTTCTTGGCATGGCAGAAAAGCACCCGGAGATAGCCCTTACCATAATGGAATGCAGAAAGGACGATGCCATACGCGCCATACTGGACAACAAGATGGACGCCGCCCTGCTCTACCGCGCCTTCTACACTGACGATATAGACTGCAGCATACATTCCGGAAACGAAGAGATCCTGGTAAAGGAGCTGTTCGTAAAGACTCCGTCCATTGCAATGCCTAAAGACCATCCCTTTGCAAGGCAGAGCAGCATTTCCTTTGCGGACCTCAAATACCAGGACATCATAATGAACGCGGATATCACAAGGCTTGGCCGCAGCAACCTTTCCGTACAGCACGAAGGCTTTCTTAAAAGCTGCCAGCAGTACGGTTTCCTGCCCAAGGTGCGCGTGGTAACAGACAGCCCGGATACAGATATCAGAAACTCCGCGCTTCTTACAAACGGCTGGATGTACCCGACCTTTGTACCTAAGAGCATGTGCATAGACAACGTTGCCCTGATGCCGGTAAAAGACCCAATCTACTACGCTAAGTACTACCTGCTTACGCCAAAAGTAAGGCGTCCGGGCACAGATGCCACAGAAAAATTCCTTATCGACATCCTGACAAAGGACGATGACAGCTGCAAATCCGTAACGTAGATTCTTCAATCCGTTATTCGATAATTTTAACTAAATCAATTTATGCAATAATAGCATTGGCGGATTAATTTTCCGCAATGCTATTTTTTTCGTTCTTTTAGAAAGAGAGGTTTTTTCAAATGGCACTCGACAAGAAAAGCACGTACAAAAAAGATCTGATAATCTGTCTGATCGGCGTACTGCTCGAGTTCGGCTTCGGTCCTCTGGTAGGAGAATTCCACGGAGTTACCCAGGTCGGATCCAATGTCATCGGCGTATTCCTTGGCGTTATACTGATGACAGTAACCACATCCCAGACATTCTTCGCCAGCGTATCCGGTATACTGGCAATGATCTGGGGCGGCTACCTTACCGCAGACAGCGCTATCACAGGCTGGCTGGGAAGCAACTCCGTAGCAGGAGTTATCTTCATCGGTTCCCTGTCCGTAGCACTGCAGAAATCCGGACTTATGGACATATTCGTTAAGAAGTTCGTAAGCATCCCGGCCTTCCAGCACAAGCCAAAGCTCTTCCTCTATGCTCTGCTGATCATGGACTACTTCGTAGCTATGTTCATCGGCTTCATCCCGATGGTCATCCTTGCATTCTCCATGTTCGAATCCATCAGAGACATGGTCGGCTACGAACCCAAGAGCACAACTTCCAGATTCATACTCCTGGGCATCTATTCCAGCTGCATGGGTTCCTTCGCTCTTCCGTTCAAGGGTGTTACACTCACCATCAACACCATGGCTGACAACACAATGAAGACCTTCGGCCTGCGCATGAGCCCCCTGCACTTCTGGATCACCTCTGTTGCAGTTTACGTAGTTTACCTCCTGGTATACGTATTCCTGCTTGAGCCGCTCTTCAAGTGCGACCTTAAGCCGCTGCGCGATCTCGAAGCTTCCAAGATCGAAGCTATCCAGAAGATCCCAGACAAAATGAATGCAAGACAGCACGCTATATTCTGGGGATTCCTCATCGGCGTAGTTTACCTTATCATCTGCAACGTAGTAGACACCAAGAACCCGTTCTGGGGCAAGTTCTGCTTCATGGGCGGATTCCTCGGATTCCTCTGCATACTGGCTATTCTGCAGCTGTTCCGCATAGACGGCGAGCCTATCGTAAACGCTACCAAGAGCATGGCTGAAGGCGCTATGTGGGGCACCCTGGTAATAGTCGGCTGCTTCACCTACCTCGGAAATGCTATGGCAGCTAAGGACCTCGGCGTAAGAGCATTCATCATGGACCTGCTCAAGCCGCTGTTCGGCAACATGGGACTCATCCCCCTCTGCCTCATCTGCTGCATAGTAGTCGTATTCGCTACAAATTTCTGCAACGGTCTTCCTCTGGTACTTGCTGCATACTCCGGTGTTCTGCCCTTCGTATGCGAGCTGTCCCTCAAGAACGGAGTAAACGCTTCTGTTGTAGCAGCAATGATCAACCTGGCTGCAAACATGGCCTTCCTTACCTACGCAGGAACCATCTACGCTTCCCTGCTCCTCAACAGGCCTGAGATCGACCAGAAGTGGGTATGGACGAAAGGTATCAAAGCCGTACCTGTATACGTCATCTGCCTGTTTGGCGTAAGCATGATCCTTGCTTACACACTGCCGCAGACAATGGCTGTATAATTAGGCATAAAAAGAAAGGTAAATATCATGAATATCACGATAACTGATTCTGTTCCTGTCGTTAAGGAAACAGATGTGATCGTGGTCGGAGGCGGTCTTGCAGGTGTAGCAGCCGCAACGGCTGCAGCCCGTCAGGGTATGAAGGTCACACTGATAGAAAAGACCATAGCTCTGGGCGGACTTGCCACCATGGGCCACGTCTGCGTCTACCTTCCTATAGACGACGGCAATGGCAACAAAGTTTACGGAGGACTTGCTGAAGAGCTTCTGCACGTCTGCATACGCTACAGCTACGACAACCTTCCGGAAGTCTGGAGAAGCAAGCCGGACACCGCTCCCAAAGACAGCGAGCGCTACATGGCTAACTTCAACATCCCTGCTGCAGTTCTTGCCCTGGATGAGTTCACGGAAAACGAAGGCATAGACGTTGTCTTCGATACAGTCTTCTCCGAACCCATTATGGACGGCAAGACAGTAAAAGGCATAGTCGTAGAGAATAAATCCGGAAGAACAGCCTACATGGCAAAGATGTTCATAGACGCTTCCGGAGATTCGGACCTTCTGTTCAGAGCCGGAGCCGATACCGAGACTCTTCCTACGATAGTCTCTCACTGGTTCCACGAGCTGGACTTCAACATGATAAAAGAAGGTCTTGAGGCTCACGACATGATGCATGTTACCCCGCTGCGCTGGCTGGGCCTTGTTCCAAGCGGCGGAGCCGGAGACGACAAGGAAGACCTTACCTGCTACGGCACAACTTCCGAAGGCGTAAACAAGTACATCAGGCTCTCCAGAGGCCTTGCGCTTGACTTCCTCAAAAAGCATCAGTCCCCGGAGTTCTGCATGATCTCCATGCCTACCATTCCGCAGTTCCGCATGACCAGAAGGCTCATCGGAAACGACCAGCTCAAATACGACGGCGAATACCACATAGAAGACTCCATAGGCTGCGTAATTGCATCTCTGGATAAGCCTGCAACTGTATACGAGTTCCCCTACCAGGGCCTCATAACAGACAAGCTCACCAACGTTGTTGCAGCCGGAAGAATGGTCTCCGCAGAAGGCCGCGGCTGGGCTATCATGAGGTTCATACCGGCATGCGTTCTTACAGGAGAAGCAGCAGGAACAGCTGCTGCGCTTGCTATCAAGGAAGGCACAGACCTGCTCCACGTAGACGTTAAAAAGCTCCAGGCAATACTGGAGAAGAACGGCGTCAAGCTCCACAGGACAAAGGCCATGGAAGGCAATGTCCCTGAACCCAGGAAGCCGGGTCCGCGTCCCCGCCTCAGCAAAATGTATGTCCATACAGATCCGGAGGACAATGTAAGGACAGCAGGCAGCGGTCACTAAATTAAAACCTATAAACGGACAAGCCGGAGTAGAAATGCTCCGGCTTTTTTGTTATAATAAGGGATGCGTGGAGGAAAACTATGGAGATAAAGTATTTTGAGACTGTTGTCGCAGTTGCGAACAACCTTAGTTACTATAAGACTGCCGAGCAGATCCATGTATCCCAGTCCTCTGTTTCAAGGCAGATCAAAAAGGTGGAAGACGAACTTGGCACCAACCTTTTTAAGCATGTCAAAGGCGGAAAAGTAGAGCTTACGCCCTACGGCAGAGCTATGATGCCTGTCATCCACACCATACTCAGCAACTACAAATACATGGAGAATTCCGCGATGAAGATCATCGAGGAAGGCCAGAGCATATTCAGGCTGGGCATACTAAGAGGCCCCTTCAATTCCAAGACCAAGGGCAAGATCTTATATCAGAACTTCCTGGAAAACCCGGAAATAGTACTTAACCTGGAAAACGTAAACAAATCCATGGCTATGGACCAGATAGCGGACGGAGAGATGGATGCCGCCCTGCTCTACGATGCGTTCAGAAACGGTGAGGCAGAAAATCTCAATATAGATCCCAGGGAGTTCGATGTTATAAAACTTTTCAAAAAGTATCCCTGTATTGCAATGGCTTCAGACCATCCTCTTGCAAAAGGTAGCAGCGTAAGCATAGCAAACCTTAAGTACGAAACATTTGTTTTAAGCGCTATGCGCTCCCGAATAGGTATACAGCACGACAGCTTCGTGGATAGCTGCAAAAAGTGCGGATTCGAGCCTAAGATCAAGTTCCTTCCGGTAGAGACCTACGCGGAAACAAGGGACGCCGCAGTAGCTTCCAGAGGCTGGATGTACCCAACCTTCCAGACCAGATCCATGGGCAACGACGAGATATCCTTTGTTCCCCTGGAAGATCCGCAGTTCTACTGCATTTACTACGTTATTGCTCCTAAAGAAAAAAACAAGGCGACGGATACCATAATCGATATGGTAAAGCGTCACCTTATGAAAGACGATCCGACCTGCGAACCTATACTCTGATCCACTCTATCTGTGGGTATCTGCGCAGCCATATGAGTTGCCTTCTGGCATAATGGCGGGTATTGGTCTTGATAGTTTCAGCGGCGGACTGCGCAGGCAGCCCGCTTTTTATTGCGTCTATTATTTCTTTGTAGCCTATGCCTTTCATGGCAACGTCCGATGAATCAAAGCCCATGGCCATCAGATTTCTGACTTCGGCCTCCAGGCCCAGCTCAAAGAGCTTGTCTACCCTTCTGTTTATCCTGTCGTAGAGGACGGCGCGGTCCATATCCATGCCGTACATAACAGGGTCTATTATATCCGAGGGCACTGTTGCGTCCGCAAAGCGTGCAAGCTTTTCCTCCCCTTTTTCCAGGCGCTCTATAGCGCGGAGGACCCTTTTAACGTTGTTCGGGTGTATGTCTTCCGCTGCCTGAGGATCCAGCGCTTTCAGCCTGTTGTGGAGCTTTTCAGGATCTCCGCCCTCTTCTTTAAAGATCTGCTGCCTGAAATCATCGTCTCCTGTCGGAGCCTCAAAATCCATCTTGTAGATAAGAGAGTTTATGTACAGGCCTGTGCCGCCGCAGACTATAGGAGTCTTGCCGCGTGCTGCAATATCCTTTATATAAGTCATGGCCAGCTTCTGATAATCAGCCACGTTAAAAGGCTGGCGCGGGTCTATCTCGTCTACGAGCCAGTGCTTTGCGCGGGCGCGCTCCTCGGCTGTTGGCTTGGCGCTGCCGATATCCATGTACTTATAGATCTGCATGGAATCCGCGGAAACTATCTCTCCGTCCAGCTGTTCAGCCAGTCTTATGGCGTATTCAGTTTTGCCTGAAGCCGTAGGCCCCACAACAAAATATGTCTTTATCATTTGCGCTTAAAGAGCTTTTCCAGCTCGTATTCGCTGTATTTGAGGAAGGTAGGCCTTCCGTGCGGACAGGAGAAAGGATTCTCGCATTTATCAAGGTCCGAGAGCAGCTTTCTTACTTCTGCCTCGGAGAGTTTATCGTGGGCTTTTACCGCGGATTTGCAGGACCTCATGGTTATGGCGTCTTTCTTTGCCTGAAGGTCGTAGCGCTCGTCGTAGGCGGCTTCAAAGAACTCTCTGGCAAAATCCTCTGCCTCGGAAAGCTCCATGCAGCCGGGTATTGCCTTTACCGAATAGCAGGCCGGGCCGAATTCGGAGATATCAAAGCCCAGGCTGCAAAGCATGTCCACAGCTTTTGTGGAAACAGCCATCTGCGCAGGATCCAGCTCTATAAGTATTGGAGTCAGTATGCTCTGCGATGCATCAGGCTGGCTGTTGAAGCTGCCAAGGAGCTTTTCGTACATGACCCTTTCGTGAGCCGCATGCTGATCCATAATGTAAAGACCGTCCTTATCCTTAAGCAGCAGATAAGTTGCAAAGACCTGGCCAATATATGTGAGTCCTGAAAAGCGCAGGCGCCTGTCTGCATCGTAGTCGAAGATCTCTTCCTGGACCTGCTCTTCTTTCTTTTCTTCCTCCCTCATCTGCCTGAAAATGTTGGCGTACGAAGGTTCGTAGACGCTCGGGGCGTTGTCAGACAAAATGGGAGCAGTGTTAAGTTTAAAAGTACTTGGAGCAGCCGGCTTAGTAAACACATCTTCAACAGATATCTTTGCCGGAGCGGGCGCCTCTTTGACTTCAGGAACAGCGCTTACCGGTTTATAGCTTTCTTCGTAAGTGTCTTCTGCCGGTGCCGATACCGGTGCCGGAGCATCGTGCTTTATCTCCAGGGCTGCCGGATCAAGAAGCGCGCGCCTTAAAGCCTTAACGACGAAGTCCTTTACCTCTTCTTCCTGGTAGAACCTTATCTCGGACTTGTGCGGGTGTATATTGACATCCAGAGTCCTTGGGTCCACGTTAAGGAAAAGGAAGCAGTACGGGTACTGCCCTTCAAAGAGCTTGTCGCTGTAGGCTTTGGCAACGGCCTGCTCCAGCACTTTGCTGCCTATAAGCCTTCCGTTTACAAAGAAGACCTGCTTTCTGCGGTTCTTTTCCCAGACCGTGGGAGAAGAAGTGTAGCCGCTTATCTCCATGCCTTCCGTTTTGCTGGCCACCTGGACCATAGAGCGGGCCAATTTAGGGCTGTAAACGGTCAAAATAGCCGATTGCAGCGAGTTTTTGCCTGGGGTCGAGAAAAGTATCGACCCATTGGAAATAAGCCTTATACGGACCGCTGGATAGGCCAGAGCCATCTTCGAAACGAAGTCTATTACCAGAGCGCTTTCTGTGTTGTCCGGTTTAAGGAACTTGAGCCTTGCGGGAACGTTGTAGAACAGGTCCTTAACGATTATAGTGGTGCCTTCATCGCAGGCGGCGTCTTCTATGGATACGATCTGAGAACCGTTGATCCTGATCCTGGCGCCTGTTCTTGAGCCTTTGGTCTTGGTTATGAGCTCCGTCCTGGAGACTGCAGCAATTGAAGCCAGGGCCTCTCCGCGGAAGCCCAGAGTTTCTATATTCAAAAGGTCTTCTTCTGTACGCAGCTTGCTTGTTGCATAGCGCATAAAAGCCAGCTCAAGCTCGTCTTTGGGAATGCCGCATCCGTTATCGCTTACGCGTATGTACTCCTTGCCGCCCTTACCTATCTCCACTGTTATGAAGGTAGAGCCGGCATCTATGGAGTTTTCCAGAAGCTCCTTAACTATGGAGAGCGGCCTTTCGACTACTTCTCCGGCGGCTATCTTATCCGCTACATCGGGCGGAAGAGCCCTTATAAAAGTATCGTTCACAGTTTCTGCGCCTCCTCTTTAAGCTCCTCCAGCACCGCAAAGGCCTTGGAAGGAGTAAGGCTCATAAGGTCCAGATCCCTGAGTTTCTGCGCTATGACAGAATCCTGCATGTTGAATAGGCTCAGCTGGGTCTGCTCTGCTGGTTCTGCCTTTACAGGAGCGCTTGCTGCCGGCGAGCTGCCGCTTTCAAGCTCTGCAAGCTTTTCTGTTGCGGCATCCAGGACCTTCTTAGGCACTCCCGCAAGCTTTGCAACGTGTATAAGTCGGATCGTAGCCATG
>JAZQIH010000035.1:0-4122 GCA_045541015.1 Anaerovoracaceae bacterium
ATGGCTACGATCCGACTTGTCTGCTCCGGAGCCACCTTTGCTGCTGCGGCTTCTGCCTTGGCTTCTTCTGCAAGGCCTGCCTTTATCTTATCTGCAAGGCTTTCATCTTCTGCTGCAACTGCAGCTGCATCGTCCTTGACCTCTTCTGCGCCTGCAGCGGCTTCTTCTGCGTTGTCCAGTAAATCTGCAGCTTCCTCGAAGATCTCGTCATCGCTCTTTGCGTTGTCTTCCTCAGCTGCGGTCTCGTATTTTCTGGCAAGCTCTGCTGCGGCGTTGGCGATAGGTTCAACAACATGCTTTGCAGCAGTCTTGACGGGTTCCGGCTCTACGGCTTCTTCGTAGAGCTTTGCGCGCTCTTCGGCCTCTTCGGTAAGGCTGCGGCGGAAGACAATGGTCTTGCTGAGGTCCTCCTTGATGCTTGCGATAGGAGCAACTGCCATGGCAGCGGTCTTTACAGGCTCAGCTGCAGCTACAGGAGCCTCTGCCGGCTTCGCTGCGGCCTCTACGCTCTTTTCAACTGCTGCAACGGCTCCGCCTGCGGCAAGGGCCTTGAGTATGCTGCCTACTGGGATCTCCTTGGTGGGTTCCATGTCGTTGTCGTCCCAAAGGGCAACGGGGCTTGCATCGTCTATGGATGCTGCTGCCGGAGCATCGGACTCGGAGGTGTCTCTGCCTGCCGCGAATGCAGCCGCAACTTTAGCCTCGTCTATCTTGTGCTCTTCTTCCTTTTCCTTTTCGGCGTTTATGGTGCTGAAGTAAGCATCGCGGGCTGCGGCCATCTCTGCCAGCTGCCTTAAGCGCTCCTTGCGGCGCTCTTCCGCAAGCTCTTCTTCTTTCTGAAGATCTCTGATGGTGTTTTCTATGTGGTTTATATCGTATTTTGAAGGATCGCCGGAGGGTGCAACGAGAGCTGCAAGGTCCGGATCTGTCTTAGCGGCCTCGTCTGCTGCGGGCGCGCTGAAGAACTTGTGGGCAGGAGTATCGTCTACCGGAGCAGGATCTGCCTCCAGCAGCATCTTTTCGAAGGTGGAAAGATCCTTGGCCTTAACGCTCTCGTCCGGAACGAAACGGTTGTCGTCCAGAAGATCCTTTAAGGCAGTCTCTCCGTGCATGGCGTGGAGCCTGTCGTATTCCTGGTCCAGAAGCTTCTGGAAGGCATCATTCTTGGCCTGGAGAGTATCGTCCAGGGAAGACCTGTTAACGTAGGTCCTTGTGGCAGTTTTGTCGTCCTCGGAAAGCTGGGGGTCCCCGTATTCTTCAAGAAGATCGTTAAGAGTAAAGCTGGGAGCCTTTGCTTTGTTCGCAGGCTGGTCTGCTATTGGAAGAGGATCGGAAAGAGTCATGGACTCTATCGTGGCCTTTGCCGGGTATGCAGGCCTTGTTGAGCCAGGGGCTACAGGCCATGCCGGGCCGGTCTGCATTATGCCTGTTGCGGTAAACTTCTGGGTGTACCAGTAAGAAGGAGCGTCCTCCTTTTCTGCTGCAGGCTTTGCTTCCTCCGCGCCGGCTGTGCGTATCTCCATGGTGGAGCGAGGTGCCTCTGCTGCAGGCTTTACAGGCTCTGCGGGCTTTACCTCCTCCTTTGGAGCTTCTTTTTCCGCGTCTGCCGAAGGCATGGAAACATAGCCCTCGGAAGCGTCCTTGGACATTACAGAAAGAGTCTCTTTCTTATCCAGAGCCTCTTCTATCTTTTCCTCCGGGACCGGTACCGCGTGGCTGCTGCGGGCGTTAAGATCCGGCCAGGACATCTTGATGTCCTCCATTTCCTTTGGCTTTGGGAAATCCTTTGTATTCCAGCTAAGTTCGCTGTCCGGGACCACCTTTGCCACAGGGGTGATCTTGCTTCCGCACATTGGGCAATGCGTAGCGTCCGAACCGACTTCATATCCACATACTCTACATCTCATTTAGCGATCCTCCGCTTAAACAACATTATAATTCACTATATTATATTACAAAAAACGCAAGCATTCAACTAGAACAGCCCTCAAAGCGGGCCATTTAGTCCTTTTTGGAGGCCTTTATGGCGTCATTATGATGGCAATAAATAATAAAAGGGATTTATTAATTGTCAACGTATTGTCAATCTTTGCAGATGCTGTATAATCAAGATAGGTAGATATTACTTTTTCGTTACAGGTAGCAGCTATGAAAGAGCATCAGCCTTCTAATGCGGAGTTTCCAAGTCGTCCGGAAAACACTTTTATTCCGGAGCATACTGCGCTGCCCGAATACAATCCTGTATACCCCGATATCACTTTCTTCAAAGAATCTTCAGTTACCTGCAAAGAAGAAAACATATTCCAGGGCCTTCCTCCAGCCGGAGAGGACCCTGCTGAAACGCGCCGCGAAAAGCGCAGGGAGAGGAACCGCTATGCCCTGCTGCAAAAGCTACTTGGCTATGCAGTAAGAGGCGGAGCTGCGGTCCTTTTTGTTAGCGTTGCTGTTGTGGCGTTTGCGGCTTTCGGGCCGGACAAGGAGGCAAACAAGGCCGCCGAAGGGGTGCGCCGCAGCGCATTCACCCAGCAGACCGGCTACACCTACAGCGAGCTTGCCAGGCTCTGGGAGGGAGACCCCGACGCGCCCCACAAATACGACCTGCGGCATCCGATAGTCAAAAAAGAGCCCACCTGCACAGAGGAGGGCGAGGCCGAGATAGTCTGCACCGAATGCGGAGTCCACACCTTTGCCGCGATCCCGCCTGCAGGCCACAAGGAGGCTGCCCCCGTGCGCGAAAACCTGGTGGATGCCACCTGCGCCGCCGAAGGCAGCTACTCCCAGACCATCAAATGCACGGTCTGCGGAGAAGAGATCTCCCGCACGCTCATAACTATTGCTAAAAAGCCGCACAGCCCCGGCAAGCCCATCGCAACAGGCGAAGTTGACGCTACCTGCACCGAGGACGGCTCCTACGAAGAGATAGTGCTCTGCAGCCTCTGCGGAGAAGAGATATCCCTTACCACATTCATAACTCCGGCTCTGGGCCACAGCGGCGGAGACCCGGTAAGGGAGAACGAGCAGGCCGCCACATGCACCGCAGGCGGCCAGTACGAAAACGTGGTCTACTGCAGCAGGTGCCGGGAGGAGATCTCCAGGACGGTGGTAACGGTTGCCGCGCTAGGCCACAGCTTCGCCGCAGTAAGGGAGAACGAAATTGCCGCAAGCTGCACCGCAGGCGGCCAGTACGACGAAGTTATGCGCTGCTCCGTCTGCGGAGAGGAGCAGTCCAGAAGGACTGTGGCGGTAGCCGCTCTTGGCCACAGCTACGCGCAGACAAAGCAGATAGAGTCCGGCAACCAGTGCGTGGGAATACAATACTACTACCTGTCCCTCTGCTCCAGGTGCGGACAGCTGGAACCCAACACCGGACCGTCCACACCGGAGTGGGAAGAAGGCATAGGTCACAGCTTCCCGACCCGCCCGACCAACGGCCAGGCTACCTGCAGCAGGTGCGGAGAGAAGCTTATTGAAGCCTGGTACACTGACAATTACGTGCACTACACCCTCGACTCCAACCACATAATGAACACCATGAGCGAAAACGGCTACGAGTTCAGCTATGTAGCGCTCTACTCATACAGCGCAGGCGGCTACGTTAACGAAGGCGGCTACGAATACGGCGATTACAGCGACATAATGATACCGGACGAATACAGAGTGCCGGGATCCACTTTCCGCGTAGACTTTGTTTATAATAACGGCGACGGCGGGTACTTCTCGTCCGGCACTGTTACCTATACAGAATAAGCAAGCTAAAACTCAGGGCACGAAAGGAGGACCCTCATGAGCTCAGATAATAAAGAGAAAAAGGTCAGAAAGCACAAAGGCGGCGCAGGCAAGATAATTATAGCCTGCATCATAATAGTCGTTCTGCTGTTGGTGTGCTTCCCTGATCTGTGCTTCTTCCTAAGCTCGCCGCAAAAGGAGGCGCTGAAGCTCTTCAACCAGACCTTCCTGGGCAAGTACATACCGCTGCGCACGCCCGAAGGCGGCTTCGATTTTATGAGGCTGGTGGCCCTGGTGCTTATGATAGCGGGCTGCTGGGCGGTCTACCGCATACTGATGCTGCTGATAGGCCTGCTCAAGACCAAGACCCGCCGCGGCGAAACGCTCAAAGGCATG
>JAZQIH010000036.1:0-27271 GCA_045541015.1 Anaerovoracaceae bacterium
CTAAAAAGCGCTGCAACTTTGTTGCCGGCGTTCCCACTCTCTACGAGGCTCTGCTGCGCCTGCCCAACATGGACGGCGCGGACCTCTCCGCACTCAAGGGCGTATATTCCGGCGGCGACAGCCTCTCCATAGAGCTTAAAAAGAAGCTGGACACCTTCCTCTACGACCACGGCGCAAGCATTCAGGTGCGCGAAGGCTACGGCGCTACAGAAACAGTAACAGCCTGCTGCCTTACCCCGCCGCACATGTACAAGGAAGGCTCCATAGGCCTGCCGTTCCCGGATACTTACTTCAAGATAGTAAAGCCGGACACGGAGGAAGAGCTCCCCTACGGCCAGGAAGGCGAGATAGTCATCTCCGGCCCCATGATCATGAAGGAATACCTCTACCACCCGGACGAGACCGCCAAGACCTTAAGGGTCCACAAGGATGGCCTCAGGTGGCTGTACACAGGGGACCTCGGCCGCATGGACGAGCAGGGCTTCGTGTACTTCATGGGCCGCATAAAACGAATGATAGTCAGCTCCGGATACAATATCTATCCGGCTCAGATAGAAAACATTTTCGACTCCTGCGATCTGGTGTCGATGAGCTGCTGCATAGGAGTCCCCGACGACTACCGTATGCACCGCATCAAGGTCTTTGTTGTGCCTGCCGCCGGCGTAGAACCCAGCCAGGCAACCAAAGATGAGATACTCCGCTACGCATCCAAACGCATTGCTAAATACGCCATGCCGAAGGACCTCGAGTTCCGTGCGGAGCTTCCCAAGACCATGGTCGGCAAAGTGGCTTACCGCGTCCTGGAAGAGGAAGAAGCCGCAAAGCGCGCCGCAGAAGCCAAGAAGGAAAAGTAAGCTGGCTCAAGGGCACTGCCCATAATCTGCAAAGAGGAAAACAAATGGCTATAACAGCTAAAACTCCCTGGAAAGACCACCTGGGAGACATCCCGTTCAGCCTGAACTATTTTCAGGCATCCATGTGGGAGGGCATAGAAGTCCAGGCCAAAGAGCACGGAAACTTCGTCGCCTTCGACTTCATGGGCAAATCAACTACCTACCGCGAATTCTACAGGAACATAGAGGCCTGCGCAAAGAGCCTCCGCACCATAGGCATACGTCCCGGAGATAAAGTAACCATCGCAATGCCTAACTGCCCGCAGGGCATATACATGTTCTACGCAGTAAACATGGTAGGCGCAGTTGCCGTAATGGTGCACCCGCTCTCTTCCGAAAAGGAGCTGGAGTTCTACATCAATGAATCCGAGAGCGTCCTGGTGGTAACACTGGACCAGTTCTACCACAAGATAGAGGCCATCAGGAACAACACCAGCCTTATCAATGTCGTTATTGCCCGCATCAAGGACGAGCTCTCCAGGCCTATCAAGATGGGCTACATGCTCACCGAAGGCCGCAAGATAGAAAAGATCCCATCCGATGCTCCTGTTATCATGTGGGACAGCTTCATGCGTATAGGCAGGGCCTGCTCCTACAACTACAAGAGGCCCAGGACCTTTAACGACCCCGCAGTTATCCTGTTCTCCGGCGGAACCACAGGCGTGTCCAAGGGAATAGTACTTACAAACGGCAACTTCAACGCTCTGGCGGCCCAGATCGTTGCCACCAACCCCATGTTCCGCCCCGGAGATAAAATGCTTGCCGCAATGCCTATCTTCCACGGTTTCGGCCTTGGCGTAAGCATCCACTCCATGCTCTTCAACGGCGGACGCTGCGTGCTGGTACCGCGCTTTACCCCCAAGAGCTACGCAAAGCTTATGGTAAAGAAGCGCTGCAACTTTGTGGCCGGCGTTCCTACTCTCTACGAGGCTCTGCTGCGCCTTCCGGATATGGACGGCAAGGACCTGTCCTGCCTTAAGGGCGTGTTCTCCGGCGGAGACAGCCTGTCTGTAGAGCTCAAGAAGAAGCTGGACAAGTTCCTCTACGACCACAAGGCTCTTATCCAGGTCCGCGAGGGCTACGGCACCACAGAAACAGTTACTGCCTGCTGCCTTACACCACCGCACATGCACAAGGAAGGCTCCATAGGCCTGCCTTTCCCGGATACTTACATCAAGATAGTCAAGCCGGATACAGACGAAGAGCTCCCCTACGGAGAGGAAGGCGAGATACTGCTTGCAGGTCCTACCGTAATGAAGGAATACCTCAAGCACCCCGAAGAGACCGCAAACACTCTGCGCACCCACGCGGACGGACTTACCTGGGTCTACACCGGAGACCTTGGCGTAATGGATACAGAGGGCTTCGTGTACTTCCGCGGCCGCAGCAAGCGCATGATAGTAAGCTCCGGCTACAACATCTATCCTGCACAGCTGGAGAACATCTTCGATTCCTGCGATCTTGTCTCCATGAGCTGCTGCATAGGCGTGCCCGACCCCTACAAGATGCAAAAAGTCAAGGTGTTCATCGTTCCCGCCGCAGGCGTGGAGCCCAGCGATGCCACCAAGGAAGAGATACTCAAGTACGCTTCCAAGCGCATAGCCAAGTACGCAATGCCTAAGGATCTGGAGTTCCGCGCGGAGCTGCCCAAGACCCTTGTCGGCAAGGTTGCATACCGCAAGCTGGAGGAAGAAGAGGAAGCAAAGCGCAAGGCGGCAGAGGCAGCCGCTGCAAACGCGCAGTAGATCATTCAAAGAATATAAAAAGAGCGGATCTTAGGATCCGCTCTTGCTTTATTTGCTAATTGCTTTTATAAGCATTTCCACGTATGGCTTGCCGTACTCTACCATGGAGTAGGAGCCGCCGCGCCTGGTCCAGTCCAGGCCAAGGCCGCGCAGGCCTATCATGAACATTGTGGCTGTCATTTCCGGGCTGAGGCTGGTGCAGATGATGCCTTTCTTCTGGCCGCGCGCTATCTGTTCGGTAAGCACCTTTATGGGGCTTCTGGTATCGCCGCGCATGGACCTGTCTGTAACATCTATGGATGTTATCATCTTTGAACGCTCCGGGCCATCGCTCTCGTTGAACTTTATCCATTCGCTTGCAAAGATGCGGATGTTTTCAAGCTCGTTATCGCTGGTCATTTTGGGGAAGGCGTTCTCTTCCATGTAAATGTCTGTTCTTGTGAACAGCGCCACCAGTATGTCCGATTTTTTCTCGAAATAGTGGTAGAAGGATCCTACGGAAATGTCTGCTATCTTGCATATATCTTCTACAGAAAGCTCGTCCAGGGTCTTTGTTTCCAGGACCGGCAGGAGCTTCATGAGTATTTCTTTGCGCTTTTCGTTCTGTTTCTGTTCTATTCTTGTCATAATGGCCTCCTGAAAGACACATTCTAAAATCCATTCTAAAATTTATATTATTATAACAAAATTGAGCCGCTATTTAAAGTCCAATATTTGGCAACGGCGTCTTATTTTAGATGCGATTGGCAGTCCAAGCGCAGCGCTTTGCATACGTGCTTTTCGTTAAAAATATATCCCTTACAGGTTGACAAAAAACATTATTTCTATATAATTAATATTAGAATCAATTCTAATTTTTACAGCATTCTTTTCACCCCCGGTTTCAGGGGAAAGGATAAAAAATGGCAGATGTTTTTACCATGGGCATAGACCTCGGATCCACTGCTTCCAAGTGCGTCATCCTTAAGAACGGCAAGGAAGTCGTGGGCAGCGCTATAATCCCCGCAGGTACCGGAACCACCGGTCCTGTCAGGGCTTACGAGGAATGCCTTGCCGATGCCGGTCTTAAAAGAGAAGACCTTTCCATGATAGTTTCAACAGGTTACGGCCGCAACAGCTTTGAGCAGGCCGATCTTGTTATAAGCGAGCTTTCAGCCCATGCTACCGGCGTGCACGCAATGTACCCGGAGGCACGCACCCTTATAGACATCGGAGGTCAGGACGCCAAAGTCATGAGCATCTCCGAAAAGGGCAGGCTGGATAACTTCATAATGAACGATAAATGCGCCGCAGGTACCGGAAGGTTCCTGGAGGTAATGGCAAAGGTCCTGGAGCTGGATATCTCAGAGCTTAAGGACTACGATGCCAAGGCAGAGGGCTTTATAAATATAAGCTCTACCTGCACAGTGTTCGCGGAGTCGGAGGTAATTTCGCAGCTCTCCAACAACGTGGATATCCCAAGCCTCGTAAGAGGCATCAACACCTCGGTTGCGGTAAGGACCGCATCCCTGGTAAAAAGACTCGGTGTTAAGAGCCCGGTCTACATGTCAGGCGGCGTCGCCAGGAACACAGGCGTCGTAAGGGCACTCGAAAGAGAGCTTGGCGTGGAGATAACGGTCTCAGAAATACAACAGCTTAACGGCGCCTTTGGCGCAGCAGTTTATGGTTACGGAAGGATAAAGTGATGGCAGTAACAGAAGAAAAAAAACCTGGTAAGGTCGTCTTAAGAGAGCTTCAGGACAAGATAGCTCAGGACGTATTCGATGCTAAAGCCCGCGGAGAAAAGATAGGCTGGTGTGCATCAAACTTCCCGCAGGAGATCTGCACCGCGATGGACATCAAGGTTGCATATCCTGAAAACATGGGAGCCGCAGTCGGAGCCAAGGGCGGCGGACAGAGAATGTGCGAAGAAGCAGAAGCAATGGGTTATTCCATAGACCTTTGCTCTTACGCAAGGATCAACCTGGCGTTCTCCAAGTCCGGAGAGTGCCCGGAAAACAGCATTCCTGAACCTGATTTCCTGCTTTGCTGCAACAACATCTGCGGCTGCATGATGAAATGGTACGAGAACATAGCTGTAGAAAAGAACATCCCTCTCCTCATGATCGATATCCCGCACCTCACAGAGATGACCTGCGACGAAGATCGTATCAAGTACATCAGAGCTCAGTTCGATGACTGCATCGCCAAGCTCGAGGAGATCACCGGCAAGAAGATGGACTTCAACAAGCTCAAGGAAGTCATGGCTACATCCCAGAGATCTTCCAAGGCATGGATCAGAGCCCTCAACTGCATGGGCGCAGAACCTTCTCCGTTCTCCGGATTCGACGTATTCAACACCATGGCAGTAGCAACTGTCGGCAGAGGCACCCCGGAAGCAGCAGCTGCATTCGAGTACCTTGCAGACGAGTACGAGACCGCTATAAAGGAAGGCCGCTCCACATTCAAGGGAGAAGAAAAGTACAGAATACTCTTCGAGGGTATCGCTTGCTGGGCTAACCTCAGAACAACTTACAAGACACTGCAGAGCAGAGGCATCAACCTCACATCCACCATTTACGGACCTGCATTCAGCTTCTTCTACAGCAACCTGGACGAGCTCATGGCAGCTTACTCCTACGTTCCTAACAGCTACTGCTTCGAGAAGGAAGTTCAGCTGCGCTGCGAGGACGCTATAGCCAAGAAGGTAGACGGCGCTGTTATGCACGTCAACCGTTCCTGCAAGCGCTGGTCCGGCAACACCTACGAGCTTGAAAGACAGCTCCGCGAGCGCGTTGGCATTCCTACAATGACTTTCGACGGCGACCAGTCCGACCCGCGTGTGTTCTCCGAGGCTCAGTACACCACCCGTGTAGAAGCTCTTGTTGAGATCATGGAAGCTAACAAGCAGAAGAAAAGGGAGGCAAAGTAATGAGCGACGTTAGAAAATGTTTAGACGCTTTTAAAGAAGTAGCGACCAGCCCCAGAAAGCAGCTGGACAAGGTCCTTGCTGAGGGCAAGAAGGCTATAGGCGTTATTCCTTACTATGCACCGGAAGAGATCGCTTATGCAGCAGGCATGATCCCCTTCGGTATGTGGGGCGCAGAGGTCCAGGTAACTGAGTCCAAGAAGTACTTCCCCGCATTCTACTGCTCCATCGTTCACGCTTGCCTCGACCTTGGTATCAAGGGCGCTTACAAGGGCCTTTCCGCAGTTATGATCCCTCTTACCTGCGACAGCCTTAAGGGCATGGGTGCTAACTGGCAGTACGGCGTTAAGGACATCCCCGTTATAGATGTTGCTTACGCTCAGAACAGAAAGATCCTCGGCGGTATAGATTTCACCACCAGCCAGTTCAAGAAGATCAGGAACCAGCTGCAGGAAGTTGCAGGCGTTCTTATCTCCGACAAGGCTGTTGCTGAGGCTATCAAGGTGTACGACGAGAACAGAGCAGTCTGCCTCGAGTTCACCAAGCTTGTTGCAAAGCACTCCCAGACTGTAAGCGTAACTGACAGAGCTTACGTTCTGAAGGCAAGATACTTTATGGACAGGAAAGAGCACACCGAATGGGTAAAGGCTCTTAACGGCATGCTTGCAGCTCTTCCCGAAGAAGCTGTAAAGGGCAAGAAGATCGTTACCACCGGTATCATGGCAGACACCGCAGAGCTCCTGAAGATACTGGACGACTTTGGATTCACCATCGTTGCAGATCAGATCACTCACGAGTCCGTTGATCTCCGCCAGGATACTCCGGCAGACTTCGACCCGTTCCGCGCTATGGCTCTGCGCCTGGCTCACATCGAGGGTACTTCCGTGCTCTACGAGCCGGAGAAGTTCCGCGGCAAGCAGCTTGTTGAGATCGCCAAGGAAGCCGGCGCTGACGGTGTCCTTTGGGTAAACACCAAGTTCTGCGATCCGGAAGAGTTCGACTACGTTCCGTGCAAGAAGGCTCTGGACGAGGCTGACATCCCCAACCTGCAGATCGAGGTCGACCAGCAGATGGTCAACTACGAGCAGATCCGCACAGCTCTCGAGACCTTCAGAGACATCCTGTAACGGATTCGGCACTCGGGGACGGTTCTCAGGTGCCAACTCCATAAAAAAGAAAAAGCAGAGGCGGCTTCGGCTGCCTCTGTTTTGTTGTGGATGATATGGTGCAGTCCCGGGCGTTTCTTTGGCATCGGAAGAACCGTCCCCCTGATGCCTCTGATGCTTACAGCAGGATGGCGAGGAAGAGGGAGGCCTGGGCTACGGAGTTGATGATCTGCGCGGTCCAGTTGCTCTTGGCGTCGTCGTTTTTAAAGCGGTTCTTGGCGAAGCAAAAACAGCACATTGACATTCGTCGATAATAATCTATAATAAACGCATAGTTATGATAGAGGCTGCGGCTGACAAAAGTACCTTAAGGAGCGCAAAGGGAAGCTCCTGAAAGGGAAAGGGGAGGCCGCCGAAGGGCAGCTTGCAAGCGGTACCCGCCGCGTGGGGCAGCACCTGGGACGCAGGAAAACATCCTGCGGACTGTCGCGCAGATGCGCGGAGAGCTGTCGTGACAGGCATGGAGAAACCCGCCGGGTCATGATAGGTATCATGACCCGGTTTTTATATTTCCCGGCGGCGCGGCTAGGAAGGCTTAAAAGCGCAGCGGCCGGGCGCATCAGAAAGGAGTTCTCCATGAACGTAATCAACACCGCGTGGTCCTTGTTTCCGGCGCTTATAGCAATAGTGCTGGCACTGATCACCAAAGAAGTTTATTCATCTCTGTTTATAGGAATACTGGTGGGCGGCGTGCTATACAGCGGCTTTTCGCTCTCCGGCGTGCTGAACCACGTATTCGTGGACGGCATGGTGGGGCAGCTGTCCGATCCCTGGAACGTAGGCATACTTGTATTCCTTGTAGTCCTGGGCACCATGGTAATGCTCATGAACCGCGCGGGCGGCTCGGCTGCGTTCGGGCGCTGGGCAGTGGCTCACGTTAAGACCAAGGTCGGAGCACAACTTGCCACCATAGCCCTGGGCGTCCTGATCTTTATAGACGACTACTTCAACTGCCTTACCGTAGGCTCTGTTATGAGGCCCCTTACCGATAAGCACGGGATCTCCAGGCAGAAGCTGGCCTACCTGATCGATGCCACAGCGGCCCCGGTCTGCATTATAGCGCCTATTTCTTCCTGGGCGGCAGCCGTTACCGGTTCTGTGGACGGCGTAAACGGCCTGGAGCTTTTCATCAAGGCCATACCCTACAATTTCTACGCTATTCTTACAGTAGTTATGATGCTGACCCTGGCTCTGGGCAAGTTCGATTACGGCCCAATGAGGCTGGCAGAGATGAGCGGCAAGCTCAGCAAGGCGGACGATCCAATGCCGGAGTCTTCCCTTACCGGCGCGGAGGACCAGCCTAAGCCTCCAGTAAGCCCCAGGGGCAAGGTCATCCACCTGGTGCTGCCCATAATCGTCCTGATCGTATCATGCGTAATAGGCATGATCTACACCGGCGGATTCTTTGAGGGCGCAAGCTTCTCCGAGGCCTTTGCTGATTCCGACGCTTCCGTGGGCCTGATGTTCGGCTCCGTGGTGGCTCTGGTCATAACGATCATATTCTTCCTCTGCACCAGGGTGCTTTCCTTCAAGGAGTGCATGAACGCACTGCCGGAAGGCTTCAAGTCCATGGTGCCGGCCATACTGATACTGACCTTTGCCTGGACACTCAAGTCCATGACCGGCGCTCTGGGTTCCGATGTCTTTGTAGAGACCTTTGTGAAGAGCTTCGCGGACAAAGAGGCCATAATGAACCTGCTGCCCGCTATAGTGTTCCTTATCGCTACCGTGATAGCCTTTGCTACGGGAACCTCCTGGGGCACCTTCGGAATACTCATTCCTATCGCAGCAAAGGTGTTCAACAACGATATTGCAAGCCCCATGATGGTGATGGCTGTTGCCGCATGCATGGCCGGCGCCGTCTGCGGAGACCACTGCAGCCCCATCTCCGATACCACAATAATGGCATCCGCCGGAGCCCAGTGCGAGCACATAACCCACGTCAACACCCAGCTGCCTTACGCTCTGACCGTTGCCGCGGTATCCTTCGTAAGTTATATAATTGCAGGCTTCGTAAAGAGTGCCGCCATCTCCCTGATCATTGGTATAGTGCTGATGATAGGCACGCTGCTGATCATAGGAAAGAGCGCGAAAACAAAGACCGCTTAAGGCTCGGCCCGCTTCTGGCTTTGCCTGTCTGAACATGCTTTAAAGCCCCTTAACAGCCCGCCTGCTGCGTCAAAACGCGGCAGACGGGTAATTTTATTCCCGTGACATAAAACGCTCTCAAAACGGGCGGTTTTTATAGTATAATAGCAGCGGAAAAAATTCAGTTTCGAAGAAAAAACACTTGCATCGGACGTTAGCCCGTGCTAATATAATCTCTTCTTTTGAAAAAGGGTATACAAAAGGGCTGAAGACAGTCCGGATCTTTCAGGAGGAATAACATGAGAAAGTCTTTTAAAGTAAACGGTATCGACTGCGCAAACTGCGCCGCAAAGCTGGAGAGGAACCTCGCCAAGATCAAGGGCGTGGAGTCCGTAGCTGTGGTGTTCGCCACATCCAAGCTCATAATCGAGGCTCCGGACGACAAGTTCGACGCCATAATGGATGAGGCTGTGGCGGTTGCTAAGAAGCTCGAGCCGGATTGGGAGATAGTAAGAAAGTGAATCCTTACGTAAAGCTTGCGATAGTTTTAGTTATATATCTGGCACTGGGCTGGAAGATAATACTTACGGCTCTGCGCAACATAAAGAACGGGGACTTTTTCGACGAGAACTTCCTTATGGTAGTGGCCACTGTGGGTGCGCTTTGCATAGGGGAGTACGAGGAAGCCATACTGGTGCTGCTGCTCTACCGCATAGGAGAGTTCCTGCAGGACAAGGCTGTGGACAAGTCCAGAAAGTCCATATCGGACCTTATGGATATACGCCCTGACTACGCCAACGTGGAGAAGGACGGCCAGTGGGTGCAGGTTGACCCGGACGAGGTAGCTGTCGGCACGGTTATCCTTGTGAAGCCCGGCGAGCGCGTGCCTTTGGACGGCACCGTGCTCGAAGGCTCTTCCAGGCTGGATACCGCGGCTCTTACCGGAGAATCCCTGCCGGTAGACGTTTCCGAGGGCAGTGATGTCCAGAGCGGCACCATAAACCTGGACGGCATACTGAAGGTGCAGACCACAGCAGTTTCCGAGGAATCCACTGCGGCCAGGATACTGGACCTTGTGGAGAACGCCGCCGCAAGCCGCGCAAATTCCGAGAAGTTCATTACGAAGTTTGCGCGCTGGTACACGCCTATAGTCTGCGGACTGGCTCTGCTTCTGGCCGTTATACCGCCGCTGTTTTTCCACGGCGTGTGGTCCGACTGGATATACAGGGCGCTGTCCTTCCTGGTAGTGTCCTGCCCGTGTGCGCTTGTAATTTCAATACCTCTGGGCTTTTTCGGAGGCATCGGCGGAGCATCTGCAAAGGGCATACTCATCAAGGGCGGCAACTACCTGGAGGCTCTCTCCAAGGCGGATACCATGGCCTTCGACAAGACCGGCACCCTTACCAGGGGCGTCTTCAAGGTGATAGCTGTGCACCCGGAGGGGATCAGCGAGGCTCAGCTGCTGGAGTACGCAACTCTGGCGGAGAGCTTTTCCAACCACCCCATTGCGCGCTCCCTTGCGGACGAGTACGGTAAGCGTGTGGATAAGTCCCGCGTCAAGGACTCCAAGGAGATCCTGGGCCAGGGCATAAGCGCTGTGGTGGACGGAAGGCTAGTGTCCTGCGGAAGCCACAAGTACATGCACACTCTGGACCTGCACCACGACGACTGCCACATCCCGGGCACCAACGTGCACGTGGCTATAGACGGCGTGTACGCGGGCCATATAGTAATCTCCGATCAGATCAAGGACGACGCTCCCCAGGCTCTTGCAGAGCTCAAAGCGCTTGGTCTTAAGCGCCTTGTGATGCTCACCGGAGACAAGGACGGCGTTGCTGCGGACGTGGCTAAGACCCTTACGGATCTTACCGAATACCACTCCGAGCTGCTGCCTCAGGACAAGGTGGAGATCACTAAGAAGCTGATGGCAGAGGCCGAGCCGGGGCGCAAGGTGGCGTTCGTGGGCGACGGCATAAACGACGCTCCGGTGCTTGTTGCCGCAGACCTTGGAATAGCCATGGGCGGCATGGGCTCCGCCGCTGCAGTTGAGGCCGCGGACATAGTCCTGATGAACGACAAACCCTCGGATATCTCGCTTGCTGTGCGCATAGCAAGAAAGACCATGCGCATAGTAAAGCAGAACATCTGGTTCTCCATAGGCGTAAAGGTAGTAGTGCTGATCCTTTCGGCGCTGGGCTACAGCAACATGATCCTGGCAAGCTTCGCCGACACCGGCGTCTGCCTCCTTGCCATCCTCAACTCCATGCGCGCCCTCCGCATCAAATGACAATTGGGGACGGTCCCGAATTGTCATTTTGGCAGATATTGGATATACTCAGGGACGGTTCTCAGGTTTGTGACATGAGCAACACCGAATGCAAACTGAATAGGGCGAATGCCCGTGCAAAACGCTGGGGTTGCTCTGCGGCGCTGATCGTTTTGCTGCTGGCTGCGGTTATGATCCTTAGCGGCTGCGGCGGCAAGAAGAGCTCCGGCATGAGCACCAGCGGGCAGCGCTCCGTAAACGATGTGCTGCAGTCCGGCATGGATTCCTACGATGGAAAGGGCGGCGCGGATCAGCCAGGCACTACCGGCGCGGACAATGGTTCCGGCCAGCCTGATGCATCCGGCGCAGATGACCCCTTCATAACCACCGGCTCCATGGACCACGTGTCCGGAGACGGCCTCCTGGACCTCACCAAGCTCACCGGAAACATGCTCTTTGCTGAAGTCTTCAACATAGTTGCGGCTCCCGGAGAGTACCTCGGCGAGCAGATCCGCATGACAGGCTCCGTGTTCATAGTAAAGGACCCGGACAGCGGCGCGGTGCGCTACGGCTGTCTGATGCAGGATGCTTTGGGCTGCTGCTCTCAGGGCTTTGAATTCAGGCTCAAAAACGGAAAATATCCAAAGGCCGAGACCCAGATAACTGTGACCGGCACCCTGGATATTTACGAAGACGAAAACAATATGTACTGCTTCCTGAAGGACGCAGTTCTCGAATAATTTTAATCTATGCCGCGAAGCTGCGTGTTGGGCACGTACTGCTGAGCGGCTTTTTGCATCTCAAGCATGGTATCTTTGCTGCACGCGGAGAACTCCTGGCGCCCGAGAATATCCCCGGAATCCTTGAAGCTCTGCAGAAAGTACTTGGGCACCCCCGCGATCTCCTGCGCTATCTTTGCTATGTCCTCCACAGTGTGGAACTGCTTCACAACGGTGGTGCGGAACTCGTAGTCCGGCGCGAACTCCCTGATGACCCTTACAGAATGCAGGGTGTTTTCGTAGAGTATGGCTGCGGTAGCCTCCGGAATGTCCGTTATCTGGGCGTATTTGCCGCGCCAGTTCTTAAAGTCCATGGCAACGTAGTCCACGATCCCGGCTTTGAGCAGCGCCCCCAGCCTCTCCGGGTTGGTGCCGTTGGTGTCCAGCTTTACAGCGTAGCCGAGCTCCTTTACCTTGCTCAAAAATTCCATGATCCCTGGCTGCATCAGCGGCTCGCCGCCTGTAACTGCAAGGCCCGTGAGCCTTCCAAAGCGCTCCTTAAGGAAGGCCAGGATCTCTTCCGGGTCCAGAAGGCCGGTCTCCTCCAGGGTCTGCTTCAGCTCGTCCGGGTCCACCAGCGACGCGTTGTGGCAGAACGGGCAGCGCAGGTTGCATCCGGGTGTGAATATTGTAGCCGCCAGCCTTCCGGGGAAGTCCAGCAGAGTCAGTTTTTGTATTCCAGCGATCTTCATCGATGGCCTCCGGTCAATTGATTTCACCGTATTGTAGCACACTTTCTGCACAAGGTAAAGCGATAAAGGGGACGGTTCTTCTTCATCTTTTAGCAAAATGTGGCAGCCAGTATGCTTGCAGCCGTTCTTGGCTCAAAACGGTTTAAAAACGGAAATAATATGGTCTAAATGGCGAAATGATACTTTACTTTTGGGCGACGGGATGCTATGCTCTAGGTAAGGAGGCGTGCTGCTTAGGGCACGGACCGGATATGACTACAGAAGAACTCAGAGCAAGAAAAAGGGCTCTCGGATATACTAACGAAACTATTGCAAAGCTTTCAGGCGTCCCGCTCGGAACGGTGCAGAAGGTGTTTGCCGGTTCTACAAAGGCTCCGCGCTATGATACTCTGCGCGCAATAGAGGATGTTCTTATGGGACGGAAGTACAAACAGTCACACGGAGAACTTAAATATAATCTTCCGGAAGATTCCTCAACACTCAGAGTGGAGGAAAGCGTTCTGGCTACATTTTATAAGACTGATAAACGCCCTGGAGAGTTTACGATAGAGGACTACTATAACCTGCCCGAAGACCGCAGGATGGAGCTTATATATGGGTATTTCTACGATATTGCAGCGCCTACCATCTCACATCAGGGTATTCTTGGGGAGTTGTTCATACAATTCTACCGGTGTATAGAAAAGTGCGATGCAGAATGCGAGGTGTTTTTTGCGCCTCTGGATGTAAAGCTCTTTCCTGACGAAAAAACTATGGTCCAGCCGGATCTTATAATAGTGTGCAGCAAAGAAAAACTGTCAGACCCGCGCCGCGTGGAAGGCGCCCCGGATCTGGCAGTAGAAGTGCTTTCTCCTTCAAACAAGGATCACGATATGATCTTAAAACAGCAGTTGTACAGGGATGCCGGCGTCAGAGAATACTGGATAGTGGATCCGGAGGACAAAGCCGTGCTTGTCTACGATCTTACCCAGCTCAAACTGCCCAAAAGCTACAGCTTTGAGGACAAAGTCCCTGTCGGCATCTCCGGTGGAGAATGCTTTATAGACTTTGCAAGGATACTCGCAAAGCTCAGTTCTTTTTTCTAGTGTTCAGGATGACCAGTGCTATTGCTATAACTAGGCTGAGGATTATGATCAGGTACATGGTGGAGTAGGCGGATGCCCTTACAGCGTTGCTGGCACCGTCTATTACGCCGCCGTTCTTGCTCTTTATAAGAGCGTCAACAATAAGGCCTGCAAGGTAGGGCCCCATAAACTGTCCTATGTCCTGGCCAAGGAAGAAGGTATTGCTTCCAACACCGCGCTTTTCAGCCGGAACGGAGGTCATGCAGAGCGCCTGAAGGTTAGGCAGCGCAATGCCGTAGCCCAAGGCAGAGAACACCGCCGCGGCAATAAATCCGGTAATGCTCCTAGAAACAGAGAACATTACGAATGTCATAGCAAAGCATGCCATGGTGGGCACCAGCACCTTGCGGTAGCCGAACTTGTCTGCAAGGCCGCCGGTAACAAAACGCAGCACCAGTATGCCTATAGCGTAAACTGTGTAGTAAAGTCCGATATTTGTAATGCCAAGCGTGTCGTTTGCGTAGATCAGCAGGAAGCCGCCTATGCAGGCGTACGGTATGGTAAGGAAGGTCATGGTGATAGCCGCCGGAACCGCTTCCTTTGCCACGATAGTATCAAAGCGTATGCGGTACCTTGCGTCTTCCGGAGCAGGCTTGCTGTAGACGAAGAACGCCAGGATCAGGCAGACGAATACAACGCAGAAGCATGCAATAAAGGTGGTCTTGTAGCCGTAGTTGGTGCTAAGGGTAAGGCCAAGGCTGGGGCCTACCGCCTGTCCGAACGCCTGCCCCAGGGAGAAGAAGCTTACGCCCTTGGCGAAGCTGCCTTCCGGCAGGTTATCGCAGGCAATGCTGAGGGAGATCGGAGCGCACATTCCAACGCCCACGCCCTGAAGCAGCCTTCCCACTATCAGCCAGGTGACGTTTGGCGCAAGGTAGAACACGCTGTAAGCCACCAGCAATATAACTGTAGCAAGTATGTAGATGTTGCGCTTTCTGAAACAGTCGAAGGCGGGGCTTGCCACAGGCCTTATAGCCAGGGCCGAAATGGCAAATATGCCGCTTACTATGCCTACCACCGATGCCGCAGCCCCCATGGAGCTTGCGTATTTTGGTATGAGCGCGGTTATGGTCTGCTGTCCCATGTGCTGGAACAGGTTAGCCAGGAAGATCAGTATGTAGCCACGGTTCCACACCGTAGTCGGCGCATTTTCTCTAATCATCTTTCAGTCCTCTCATGTGAAAAAGAACCGTCCCCTTTCACTCATGTGAAAAAGAACCGTCCCCTTTCACATTCTCGCATAATATAGAATATTATAATTAATTATATAACAGCAGCGCTTATCCTTTCAAGTATTTTAAGTTCGTGTTGTCAGTGCCTGCGTTTAATGGTATAATGTTATGCTCTGCTAACAGGACAATACCATTTAAGAGGTAAATATATATGCTCGAGATAAAAAACATAGTATTCAACCCGGACGGGGACCGCAATATCCTTGACGATATCAGCCTCACCATCCCGGACGGCAAGCTCATCTGCCTTACAGGCCCCAACGGCGGCGGCAAGACCACCCTCGCAAAGGTCATAGCAGGTATAAAGACGCCAAACAGCGGAAAAATAATCCTCAACGGCCAGGACATAACAGGCTTCGACCCCACCGAAAGGGCTAAGGCCGGCGTGTCCTTTGCGTTCCAGCAGCCCGTAAGGTTCAAGGGCATCTCCATAAGAAAGCTGCTCTCCATAGCAGCAGGCCGGGATCTTACGGACAAGGAGCTCACAGAGGCTCTGGAAAACGTAGGAATGATCCCGGAGCAGTACATCAACCGCCAGGTGGACAGCCACCTTTCCGGCGGAGAGATAAAGCGCATAGAGATAGCCTCCGTCCTGCTCAGGGATTCCAAAGTAGCCGTTTTCGACGAGCCGGAAGCCGGCATAGACCTTTGGAGCTTCAACAACCTCATCCGCGTGTTCGAACAGATCAGGGACAGCCGCAAGTGCTCCCTTGTTATAATCTCGCACCAGGAGCGCATCCTGTCCATAGCGGACGAGATAATCATGATCCAGGACGGAAAGCTTGGCCTTTCCGGCACCAGGGACACCATCTTCCCCAGGCTTCTTTGCAAGAACGAGTGCGCAGACCGTGGCAGCTGCGTAATGGAGGGCTAACATGAGCGATATCGCAGAAAAAACAATAGATAAGAACACCGCAGACCTGCTTAAGGTAGTTGCGGATTTCGAGGGCAAATTTGCCGGCGCGTTCAACATCCGCTCCAACGGCGGCTGCCTTGGCAGAAAGTCTTCGGACAACATCAAGATAGAAAGCAAATCAGACAACCCCGGCCTGGACATCTACATTGCCCCGGGCACCAAAGGGGAGACCGTCTTCATCCCGGCCTGCGTAACCGCTCCCGGCTTTGACGATCTTGTCTACAACGATTTCCACGTAGGCGAGGGTGCAGACGTTACCATCGTGGCGGGCTGCGGCATCCACACCGAGACCGGCGAACCCGCGCGCCACAACGGCATCCACCGCTTTATGCTTGCAAAGGGCAGCCGCGTGCTCTACGAGGAAAAGCATATAGGCACCGGCGCAGAAGACACCCAGAAGATCATAGACCCGGTAACTGAGTGCTTCCTTGAGGAGGACTCCTACCTGGAGATGGATACCTCCCAGCTGGGCGGAGTAACAAAGACAAACCGCACCACCAAGGCTAGCCTCGCGGACCGCGCAACATTGGTGATCAAGGAAAGGCTCCTTACAGACAACGAGGAGACCGCCGAGACCCACTTCTCCGTGGAGCTCAACGGCGAGGACAGCGGCGTAAACCTTATGAGCCGCTCCGTTGCAAGGGGCAACTCCCACCAGGCTTACCAGTCTGTTATTATAGGCAATAACAAGTGCCACGGCCACTCCGAGTGCGATGCCATAATAGCAGACAACGGCAAGGTAGACGCAACTCCGGAGCTCTACGCCAACAGCGGAGATGCCGAGCTCATCCACGAGGCCGCCATAGGCAAGATAGCCGGAGAACAGATAATGAAGCTCCGCACCTTAGGCCTCACCCAGGAAGAAGCAGAAGCCGCTATAGTGGAAGGCTTCCTCGCGTAGCAAAAGGATTTCAGACGAAGGCCAAGTGCCTTCGTCTTTTTTTGTCACAATTTGTACTGCAGATGTGTATATGTTATTCTAGCTTCACGAAATTTTTGCAAACTTTCTTGTCATATTTCCTGGTTCTGAATCGTTTATATAGTGAAAGCATAAAATAAAGGGCAATGCCCAAAACTTTTTATGTGTAATGATCTACTTTATGTCACACTTTGCCCGGCTGGCGTGTTATAATAATAACGAGTGTATAGTTACTAAGAATTATTACAAAAGGGAGGGGAAACATGAATAATGGATCAAAAAGGGGAACTTTGCTGGTGATTCTCCTGGCAATGGTGGTCTGCTTTTCTGCGTGCGCAATTATGGCAGAGGATGCAGCAGACGATGTAAAGCAGCGTATGTATGTTTTCTGTCCGGAACCTTCGGAAGAAGCTGTGCTCGCAAGGATGAAGGATACCGATCCCGAGGCATACAAAATGTATATCTGGGCAAAATATGACGATCCTTACGATCCGCTGGAGGAGTATAGAAAGCTGGTTGTAGAAGCTCAGCAGGCTGGAAGATCAATAGATGATATCGAGTGGGAGTACCCGATAGATGATGAGATCCTGCAGCGTGGAATAGAGCTGAAAAGGTCCCTGTATTCAGTAATGACGGCTGAAACCGCAAAGGAGCTTATCGGAAAATATATCGATTCCGACGAAATTGTTTATATAAGCAAGTATAGCGGAATGGTGATTGCCGAACTCACCAGCGGTCAGTTATCAAAGATTCTGGAAAATGAACCGCTTTTGAGTTTCGAACCTTGCCCAGACTTCGAGAACGGTGAATGACCTCGGCGTTAGTTTTACAGAAGCAGCACACATAAACCTCCGAGCTATACCTCGGAGGTTTTGTTTTGTCATGATGCAAAAAGGTGGTATACTGATTGCGGAAAGCTGCAGCTTCGGGTAGGGCTTTAAATGTGGATAGAACCATTAAAAGATAATTTAATAAACGGTCAGGGCAGAGCAGAATATGCCTCCATAGCCTACGGAAAGTCCACCATAGGGCGTTCCGGCTGCGCGGCCATAGCCTGCTACAACGCAATGATACTTTCAGGAAGATCCATGCCCTTTGAAGAGGTTATAGCCTACTTCGAAGGGCTTTTTAAACGCGGCCTGGGCTGGCTTGCCAGTGGCCTTCTGGGCGCGTCTCCGCTGGAGATGAGGCTTTTCCTGCAGAAATACAAGGTGCCTTTCAGGACGGTCTGGAGCATGAGGAGCCTCAGAAAGCTGCTTTGCAGCCAGCCTGAGCAGAAGCCAGGCGGCAAGCCTGCATCCGGCATCCTGATACTGACCTACTGGAACAAGCCAGTCCTTAAGTACGGCTACCACGCGGTGGCCGTGGACTGCCGCTGCTCCGGGGATGCTCCTGCGGAAAGGCAGTTTACGGTCTACAACCGCTACAACAACTCCGCCGGTCCGGAGCGCGTAGCAGACATAGGCGGCCTTATGGAAGGGGACCGCAGGTTTATCCGTGCATTCTTTATACCCTGCTGAAACACTTTGCCTTTTTTCCCGTCTTTATAAGTAGAAAGGCCGCACAGGGCTGCGGCCGCGGGTTTTGTTCAAAAAGGGAAAACAACATGAAGAGATCAGTTTTTATAACAACACTTGCAATGCTGCTGGCTCTTGGCGCAGTGCTTTCTGGCTGCGGCAAGGAGCTCAAAAAGCAGACCGTTCCGTTCAAAGCCAGCTGCATAAGGGTAACCTGGCGGGAGCACGACCTCTGGCCCCCGTACTACCTGTTTACAGACGCAAAAGCGCTGGAAAGCTACTACCTTGCGCAAAAAGGCGGCAGCGCGGACGACGCAAAGCAGGACATCAGCACCTATACCGATGAATGGTTCAAGGATCACCAGCTGATAGTGGTGCCCGTAGATGCAGGGAGCGGTTCCGTAAGGTTCAGGGTGTCTATGGTAACGAAAGACAGCATTACAATAGAGCGCCTTGTCCCCGAGGTCGGGACTGCAGATATGGCGTCCTGGCGCATATTCATAGAAGTTGGAAAGGACTATAACGCCGGGAATAATATCAATATCAATTGGATGGATGGGCAGCTGAAAGTAGAAACTATCAGATAGCTCCTACAATGCCAGCAGCGTGCGCACTCTGGCCTGGATCATTTCCTCCAGAGCACTAAGGCGCCAGCTCGGAAGGTTGCTGATATCGCTTTCCATAAATTTAAAACCGATAAGCCTTGAAAGCTCTTTTTTCTGCTTTGGCCCTATTATGCGGCTGCAGAGGCTGAAGTATTCATTGCCTCTGCCGTATGGGTTAGAACGGGTCCCTATGTACCTTTCAATATCCTCAAAGTTCGCCTTCATGGCGTAGCAAAGCAGGGAAAGGCCGTTGTCGAAAACCGGAGCGGGTGAGATGATCTCCCCGCTTTTGTTGTCCCTAAGCAGCCCGAAATTCCCAAAATGCCTGTCCTCGTTTACTATTACGGCATCGAACACCAGCATGCTTGCAAGCTCCTGATAGAAACTGCCTCCCAGCGTTTTGTAATGATCAAGGCAGGCTTCTATTCCGCCGTTCTTTACGATGCGGCCGGCAGGAACATAGGCAGTATCTATGTTGGTGAAAAGCCTGCATTTTGAGGCCAGTATTCCTTTCCAGCGTGCCAGATCGTAGTGCACATGGTGCAGCCCCATTCTTTCTGCTATCTGGCTTGCGTAGAATTCGCTGTAGGGCTCGTTGCCGGCGTTTGCAAAGCCCTCTGTTCCGCCTTTATACAGCCATATATCCCCGCTATCGAAATATCTCCAGGCCTTTCTGAGCATTCCGCCTGTGGTAAGCTCCGGTGAGGTCCTGAAGTTCTTAGTACTGTGATTACCTCCGGTGTAGGCGATCAGCGAAAGCGCCTCCGAGAATCTGTTTTCGTAAAGATTGTATTCTGCGAAAGTCCCGGTAAAGCCAGCCTGCGGCGCCCAGTAACTGTCGTTTAAAGACAGCCCCATGCAGACATCCAGTATGCCCTTCAAATCGTTAAAGTTTAAGCCGAGCGCTCCCAGGATGTGGCAGGCAAATTCTCTGTTTTGCGGTATCGTTCTGTGCGTGAGCCAGGAGATGAGCCCATCCCCAGTAGGTTCCAGGTCCATTGGCAGCAGATGCCTTGTATCCTTGTTTATATATAATATCTCTGCTTTCAGATCCAGACCCCGCTTTAAGCTGAAGCGCAGCAGCTCCGTGTCGTAGAGCTTCAGGCTGTATGTAGAAACATCCCCATACTCAATTGAAGGCTCCTCCATGATGAACCGGACCTGCTTGTTTAGTGCTTTTGCAAGCTCTTCCAGGTAGTCCACTGTAAGGTTCTGGGCGCCTTTTTCTATGCGCGATATATTGCTCTTTTGTGTTCCGACCCTCTCCGCAAGCTCTGACTGCGTAAGCTTTTGCATAAGGCGCTCCGCGTAAAGCTCCTTGCTTATAGTCTCTCTTAGTCCGGATGTTTTCTTGCTGTCTTCTGACATGACTGTCCCTCCGCCCGGCTGGCACGAATCTGGTAGATTTGTGGATCACGGAACCAAGTTATCATCTATGATAACAATTGTCAATATCATTTGCGATAATTGTTTAAACATCGAAATATTATTACAAAATTATTACAAAATGCATTTCTCTTGTCACATTTTGCCCCGCTGGATCGTTTATTATATGAACGAAAAAGCGGTAATAAATAAAGGAGGTTCATTAGTATGAAAAAAAAGGCAATTATTTCTATAGTTCTGGTAATGGTCCTGATCAGCAGCGCTATATTGATTCCATCTGTATTGGCTGATGATGAATTCTATGCTTATCCGATAACAATAGAATCAGATGATTGGTTAGAATACAGTGTACTGGAAAAGCAATCTATGCTATCGATCGATGATAGTACTGTTAAAGGAATGTCAGACGAACAGTTGGTCCATGCTGTTGCAGATTTTCCATATTTGGTCGATATTTATGTGTTTGATTCTATTGAGACAGGACTGGATGAGTTAAAGAAAACATGTGATGCGTACCGGGAACTGTCAGGAAGGGATTCGTTTGTTCCATCTATGACAAAATATGGAACAGCGTTGATCGAGTACTATACCGAATTCCCACGTTCAGATGGAAGGACTGATTTTGTAATAACTGCTTTAAAAGATATCATTGATGCTATTAATAAAAACAGATCGACAGATCTCTTTCAAAACTTACACCAAAACTTTACTAGAGCAGTGCCACAAACACCTAATGGGAATAGTGTTCCGTACACGACACCGTCAGAGCCACATTCTGTTATTAATCTATATCACTATAATATTGATAATGAGATGGTAAATACATATGGCGTGACCTTAATTAGTAGTGGTTCTTGCAAGTATAATTGTCATTCCTATGCATGGCATTCTACGGCGAGTTCTAATCCATATTGGATTTCTTACCCTGGAATATATATGAGTGATGGCAGTTATGCACTAGTATATCAGGGAAGCCTTTCTTCAGCAGTAAATAACTGCGGCATTAGCACGAATGATAAGGTGTTTTATGGAGCGAATTCAATAAACAATATGCATTCGGCTATTTTTGTGGATTATTCAAATAGTGGCGTGCCAGTCGCAACTGCCAAGGTTAGATCCAAATGGGGACAAGCTGGTGTTTTTCAGCATTCTTTAACAAATGTACCAGCAGCGTATTCTACTAGCAATATTTCTTTCTGGCATTAAAAGCGTAAATGCTCTGTTTTGCGGATTTTGGGATGTTCGTCTGTCATATTTTGCCCTGCTGAGTCGTTTATATAATAAATGTAGTTCTTCTCTATCTGTGATCAGGGTCAGCGTACGAGCGTATATTGGAGGTGTAGTAAATGGGAAAAATAAGACACAGTTTTAAGGTAATATTTTCATTACTATTGATCGTTGCATTACTAAGTGGGAACTATGTGTTTGCAGATAGTATTCAACCAGAGCCACTGTCCCCGGAACAAAATGAGACAGTAATAGAAATTAATGGAAAGGAATTCGTAATAATAGAAACAGCAGAAGTAGATGGCAGCATAACAAAAGTGTGCCTAAGGGACCCGGAAACTATCACTGGTACTGATCGCCGCACGTTAATGGAACTGCTCATTGCTCTGGGAATGGATGAGTCTGAGCTGGATCTGCTTTCGGATGATGATCTTAGGCGCTATGAGGTTGCTCCTGAAATTGGATTAAATGTTTCCTATACAAAAACAAATCGATGGACAGGCGAAGTCTCGTCTGTGACAAGGGAAGAGGCTTTAGCGAACACGCCAGTAGAAATCATACGCGAAGGCTCGTTTTATGAGTTAACTGATAATAATCCATATTCTGACTACTATATGGAAATATCAATAGCATATGTAAGTGAATACGATGATATCCAGGGAAAGTATCAGTTTTTGGTGTTTCAGAGATGGCTGAATATGCCTGCACAAAGGTTTAATGATGGAATTGGCCTTCTGATCAAGGATTTTAACATTGACGAGTCTTCTGCACATGGAACTTATTACTGGACTCAAGCCGTAACAGATATTCTTGCCGGAACAACAACTTACACAAACCGAAGCTCATCAGTTTATAATATTTCTTTTCCAACAATGGACTCCTATGATGGGGCTGCGGGAAAAGTAGTACTGCCAGCAGATGGAATCGATGAGTATTATCAAAGAGAAAACACAAATTTCAGAGTAATGTTTTACTGTGTTGGATACGTAGACGATCCAAATGGACAAACTTTCAACGTTAGGGGTTCTTATGTTCATTCTATGATTGTTCCGGCAGTTACTCCATATCTTGAAATATCTACAGACCTTAGGTTGTTGTTTACTATTATTCCGCAAGGACTTCAGAGTGAAAGGCATGCTCAAGCCACTGTGTTTTATACACCATACTGATTGTTAAGATGATCATTATACTTTTTACCGCAATAATAGCAGAGATATTCTGTTTTCATAAGTTTTGGTCAAGTGTTGAAAAGCTTATCAAGCAACGGGACAATGATGATAAGGTGGAGTTCAATATAGTTTCCTGTGAATGGTATTGCGCGGGTTTTATAATCTCACTTATCATAGTCCTATGGATATTAGAAAACTAGAATCAGTACCACAAACACCTAATGTCTGACGCCGTCGTTTGTTTAATAGAGACCCCCGATGTGTGCTATAATTGATGCTATCGAGGGGAGGAAGGACAATGCTGCCTTTAGTAATATTATCTATTGAAGATCCTGGTAAGCGCGCAAAATACAGCGATGCATATATCAGGCTCAGAGATCATTTGATCGCAGTTGCTGTTTCGATCCTGAAGGATGCTGCTCTTGCCGAAGATGCACTTCAGGACGCATTTGAATCTATTATCAAAGCTGATGCTCTTCCATCGGATCCTTTTGGACAAAAAGCTCTTCTTACGACAGTGGTCAGGCGTAAGGCCTTAGATATGTTAAAGCATATGAAACGTCTTGCAGATGAGGAACCATCTGAGGAAAAGATAAGCATGGACGATAATTCGAAGCAGCTGGAACTGGACATGCTTATAGAAAAGCTCCCTGACATTTACAGGGAGGTGCTTGTGATGCATTATGAATCTGACATGACTACAAAGCAGATCTCAGAAGTGCTGGATATAAGCCGCTCTGCTGTATTAAAAAGGCTGGAGCGCGCAAGGGAGCTTCTTAGGAAAGAGTATTTTGAGGAGTAATAAATGAATATCACAGATGCCGAAATAGCGCAAGCTGTACACAGATACTGCCTCAGAGCTTTTTCTGAAGATCTTACAATGGATCCACCGTTTAGGTTTTCAGAAAGGCATATTGCTGCAATGTCAGAGATCCTTGGCAAAGCAGATAAAAAGAAGGCGGCAAAACGCATACTGACGCATATTGCAATATATGCTGCTGCAGTTTTGCTTATATTTGCAGCAGTCTGCATTTCATCACCTAAGGTCTGGGCAGCCGTAAGGAGCTGGTATGTGTACAATATAGGTCCGGATCAGACAGTCTTTGAATTTGAGCACATAGACCACGATTATGCTTTTCTCGTAGCAAGGCCGGGTACGCTTCCTGATGGTATGGCTCTTAAATCGGCAGAGGAGGGTGATGACCACTGCGTTCTGCGCTACGAGGATGCCTCCTGCGAAAAGTATCTTAAGTTCAGCTATCACTGGCTTACGGTAAGAGAACGCAGAAAGATAGACAAGCTCACAGAACAATACGGAACGATCAGTCTTGCTATGGGCTATGCTCCGGTCTTCTATGAGGAAGATGGAGCGAACAAAATGGCGTGGTATGACACCTACAGCTTGATAGGATACTGGGTAGAAAGCAATTTGTCGAGGGAAGAGATCGTCGCAGCTTTCGACAACATGGAGCTTCATCCGCCTGTATACGTTCCGACCTGGCTTCCGGAAGGGTACGAGCTGGTAGACAGTTATTATGATGGGGCAAGCTGTGATCTGGTCTATTGTGATAACGAAACATCTAATTTGATCATGATCTCTGTTTCTGATTATGGATGGCTGCCACAGATCTCTGTTTTTGGAGAAGGGCAAAAGAGAGAAGTGACTATAAATGGAAATGAAGGGATAGTATGTTGGGGCGATGGTTTCTATGAAGGAACAGTCTTATTTGTAATAGATAAAGAACAAAACCTTGTAATTCATATACAAACCAGTCTGATCAATCCGGATATGGCTGTTGAGATAGCAGAGAATCTGTCGATCCAGAGTGATAAAGTGCACCCGTGATTTCTTCACAAATCTTTTTGTCATATTTTCGTGCGCTGAATCGTTTATATAGTGAAAGCATATAACAAAGGGCAATGCCCAAAACGCGGAGGAATCGTATGAAAAAGACAAAACGTATCTCACTGATTGTGCTGGCACTTATGCTGCTGTTCAGCTCAAGTGCCTTTGCTGCACAGGTTTTTCCAGACGGGGTGAATGCACAAGCACCTTCACCAAAAATGGATGTTAAGAATGGAATTGCAACCTGTTCTGTAAGATTGCTGTATGCCGGGAAATCCATCGATGCAACGTTGGAACTTAAACAAGGCAGCACAGTAGTAGCAAGCTGGCATGATACAGGAACAGGTTATCTGTTCATTTCTGGAACAGCGAATGTCACAAGCGGAGTAACCTACACGCTTACAGTATCCGGTACAGTTAATGGTGTGGCGTTTACCCCGTCATCGATTACAGTAACGCCGTAAAAAGTTTAGAAGTAAAATCCGTATTAGTTCGTTTTGATTTGATTCAAGAAGAAGATGAGGAGGATAATGCTATGAAAAGAATAGTAGTTTTGTTAGTAGCAATTGTTTTAGTAATGTCAACGATATCGTTTGCAGATTCTGAAGATATTCAGTCCTGTTCTGAGGCTTCGGGAAACTGTAATACTTGTCCTGCTGCATCTCTTGATAGAGGTACAAATATACCGTCTACTATCTATTCGTTAGATTATACATATTGGGGAACTGCAGTATACTACGTAAGTGTATATACTAATTGTCTGTTTTCAGATCATAATGGCTGCATCCAAATTACAGTAGATAATTACAATGATATCCCTGGAGATGATAACTACAATATGCAAGTAAGCCTTTGTCATAAAAGCTTTTGGGGAACACAAATTGTTGATGAGACCAGAAATGTTTGGGTGAATGGTTATGATACACTGATCTTTAATGGTTTAGATGAAAATGTGGATTATTTCTTCCAGTTTAGTCAAAACTTTCAGACTTATGCGACGACAACTCACTTTACCATAGTGAGGGGGAATTAGTCTTGCAGAGCATTCTTAACAGTATGATCAATGCACTTGGCCCGGCGATCCGCTGGGGCATTCCACTTGGGATAGTGTTTCTGATAGGTTGCGTGGTAAGGAGAATGCCATTCAAAAAGAGTGTGTTTTGGACTCTGTTTGGAGCATATATCGGAGCGCTTATTGGGGAGACGATCTTAAGCGGACATAAGTATGCAACAGCCTTATATCAGCTTGTTCCTTTCAATTCTGTCATTTCCGGCTTGGCGACTGGCAGATATTCATTCATATGGCCATTGCTGCTTAATGTGTTGTTATTTATCCCAATGGGAATGTTCATATGTTTAGGAAAAAGAAAAGTCCGCGCTGCATTGGTAATTGGGTTTACATCGTCATTGCTTATTGAAATAGCTGAAATCGTAACAAAAACCGGAGTATTTGATACAGATGATCTGATAATGAACACACTTGGCGCCCTGCTCGGATTTTGCATAACCAGAGTGATCCAAAAGGCTGTTACGGCGCATGAATACTGTTGAATACTTTGGCATTGCGCTTTGGTAGCCTTGCGTGTTATATTAGATTCAGAAGCGAGGAGGTTCACAAAATGAAAAAGTGGGCGACAATAATGGTTTTGTTTTCCGGGGTATTGATATGCCTTGTTGCCTTCTTTACATTTTATGATAAGGAATCACAAACCGAACTGACATTAAATGTGGTGACGAGTGCTGTAAGTTGCCCCTCCAAGGAAGTCGTCAGCTCGAATCGGAAGGAAATTGAGTTTAATGCCAAATATATCAGGACCGGATCACCAATAGGAGAGTATATTTGGCAGACCGCTTGCGTTGTGTCCAGTAAGTCGGAGTTGTATAATTACTGCAGTCTTAATAGGGCGTATTATCAAGAGCTCGAGTCGTCTGGTTTGCAGGAATTGTATTCGGATGATTGGTTTGCTGAGCATCAGCTGATCATTGTTGCTCTTGACGAAGGGCAGACTTCAGGCCCTCAAATACACCATAAGGTCGTATCGGTAATAAAACAAGACAACGAGTATTGGATCAATATTGACAGGGAAATACCGATGGATCAGAAAGAGGACAGCTGGCATATACTTATTGAGGTTGGCAAAGCCTCTTTATCTCAGAATAGTATAATCAATACTAACGTCTACTAGGTGAAGTCCATCACTGCACTATCATACTGATTCAGTTATTTCAGCACTATCACGTTCCACGAGGCGGCAGGGAGCACTACCTTGCCGTCTTTTTTAGTGAGCTCTGCTGCGTCGGCGGGTCTGGTCACCGGGCTGACGTTGTTGGGATCGTCCTCCGTGTTTACTGCTTTAAGATCATCGTGGTGCAGCACAGTGTGCTCTGCCTTGGTGAACTTTCCGAAGGAGCGGAGGTCTAAAGAGAGCTCGGCGGGCTCGTCTAAGCTGCGGTTAACGGCAAAGATAACAAGGCTTCCGTCGTCCCGCAGGACTGCGGCGGCGTCTGCGTAGGGCACGTCCTCGAAGCTGGCGGTGCCGTGCTTTTCGCTTGTTATAACGGGCTGCAGGCTTACGCCGCGGCCAAGGGTGCTGGCGTGGTAAAGCGGCCAGTAGATGGTCTGTGCCCATACAGGTCCGCCGGGGCGGGTCATTATAGGCGCTATAACGTTTACGAGCTGGGCCATGCAGGCCACCTTTACGCGGTCTGCGTTCTTGAGTATGGTTATGAGTATGAGGCCCACCAGCAGTGCGTCCTCGAAGTTGTATATGTCTTAAGTCGGAGGCCAAGCGG
>JAZQIH010000037.1:0-3456 GCA_045541015.1 Anaerovoracaceae bacterium
TAAGACCGCTTGGCCTCCGACTTGTCCTTTTCCAGATCTTTCAGCAGGATCTGCTTTGCTTCCTCTGCTGTGCAGCCGGAGATGCGTTCGAGCTCCTCCACCTGCTTTTTGATAAGATCTTCTACGTTCTTTTCCTTGTCCTTGATGGACTGCTGACGGCGCTGGATCTCGTCTTCTTTCTTTTCTATAGACTCCAGCTTGCGATCTATAGATTCTTCTTTCTGAGTGATTCTGCGTTCGGACTTTTTGACATCGTCCCTGCGCTCTTTGATGTCTTTTTCGGCTTCTACTCTTAACTGATGAGCTTCTGCCTTAGCTTCAGCGAGCGCCTCTTTTCTGAGCGATTCAGCTTTGTTTTCTGCGTCCAGGATCAGATTCTTGGCCTGGGTCTCGGCACTTCCGATAGTCTTTTCAGCTTTTGACTTCCTTAAGATATAACCAACAAGTATACCGACAAGCAGAAAAACGACTGCGAACACGCATATGAGCAGCCAAGGAATGGGCTGGCCATGTTCTACCATTGTTCGTTCTCCTTGTTATTTCGTATTTGATCTATATTAAATCTATATAAATCATCAGTTAATAATACAATATACATTGGTATTATGTCAATAAAAAACACAAAAGCCGCGTGCTTTAAAGAGCACGCCACTACATCAGCAAAAGCCTTGTTAAGCTAGATATCCAGCCTTTGGGCAATAGCCTCAAAGCGCATGGCCATATCTGTTGAGCTGTCCAAAACTACCGGCATTCCGGAGTTGTTGGCTATATGGATAGCAGGGTCTTCCGAGACCATTCCGACAAGCGGCAGCTGCACTGTCCTTGCTATGTAGTTGATCCCCGGTATGCTGTCTGTTCCGGAGTACTGCTTATCTATGCGGTTGATGGCAAAGAAGCGCTTATCTATGCCCAGAGCAGCAAGCTTTTCGTTAAGAGCTTCCGCATTGCGCACGGAGGTGTGATCCGGCACTGTAAGCAGCAGCGCGGAATCCGCACCGGAAGAGAAGACTCTTAAAGTGGTGCCTATGGAGACCGGGCAGTCTGTTACGATAACATCGAAACGTTGCCTTAAAGCCTCGAACAGAGCCTTAACGTGCCCTGCCCCAAAGCCTTCTATTTCCCTGTACTGCGGGCATGCAAGTATGGAAAGGCCATCACAAAGATCGTAAGGGATTATTGCCTTATCCAGCTTGCAAAGGCCGGAGATGACATCCCCCAGATCGAAAAGTATGCGGTCCTCCATGCCAAGATAGATGTCCACATTGCGCCTTCCGACGTTTATGTCGAATAAAAGCACACGCTTGCCTTGCTTAGCCAGCGCGATGCTTAAATTTACCGCAAATGTAGTTTTTCCGGCCCCGCCGCTTCCGGAGCAGATCAGTAAAACCTTACCCATATCCTGACATTTTTCCTCTGTGCTTTATATTCTACCACATTTTTCACAGGGGAAAAGTACATTTTTTAAATGATGCCAATTTCTTTTAGGCTTATATACCTTCCGTCCCCTATTATTATGTGATCCAGCAGGTATATACCAAGAAGATCTCCTGCCGCAGCTATCTGCCTGGTGACGTTTATATCGTCATCGCTTGGCGTAGGATCCCCGCTCGGATGGTTGTGAGCCAGTATCACAGCGTAGGCTCCCTTGCGGACCGCCTTGGAAAAGACCTCCCGCGGGCTTGCCGAAGACGAATACAGCCCCCCGACTGTAACATCGTCCATTGCTATGAGCTCCCCTTTTGAGTTCAGCAGGGCTACCCGCAGCCTTTCCTGCTGCAGATGCCGCATGTCTTCCATAAATAGCTCCGCCGCGTCTTTGGGTATCTCGAACTTTACCCTGTTAGGCGGAGCTGCTGCAGCTAGCCGCCTTCCGAACTCTATGGACGCCGCCAGCCTGCAGGCACAGGCGCGCCCTATCCCCTTGAGTTTCATGAACTCTTCCGGCTGACAGTTATACAGGCTTCTGATAGCCCCGTCAGCCATCGAAAGCACCTCCATAGCAAGTGCTATGGCGCTATCGTCCTTTGTGCCGCTGCCGATAACGAGCGCCAGCAGCTCTGCGTTGGAAAGAGAAGACGCCCCGCTGGAAAGCATTTTTTCCCGGGGGCGCTCGCTTTCAGGCATTTGTTTTATCCCTATCATTTTGTCCCTCCTTTCGACAGGAGGATGATAGCATAAAATTGCCGTAATTACCAGTTATTTACATAATGTCTGTGCTGTTTTATTTTTTGAACACCCAGGTGCGCTGCCAGTTGTAGCTGATAAAGAACAGGACAAGGTCCCATACCACCTTAAGCAGCGTTACTATTATGCCCTGAGCCTTGAATATATTGGTAAGCAGGCTTACACCGAGCCAGGAGAGTATCATCCTGATTATGCATATAACGTAGTATTTCCAGATAGTCTCCCTGGCCGGCTTATCGCTTCCGAACACCTTGGTGCGGCTGAAGTTGTAGTCCACCAGAGAAGATATGATCCTTGCAACTACAGTAGGCAGAAGGAGCTGCGCAAAGGCATCCTTAAGGCCAAACTTGTCTGCCAGAAATGCCGCAAACCTTGCAAGAGGCCCTGTTCCGCCGCCGCTAAGAGAGCCTGCCGTCATGGAATTGAGCAGTGAGAACACGACAATGTCCACCACTGTTGCTATGCAGGATCCCAGAACGAAGAGGATTATAGGCTTGTATATTCTGTAGGAATCCCTTACCACGCGGAAGTGGCTGCTGCTGTTGTCGTCTATGTACAGGGTCTGGATCGGGATCTCGCTGTAGGGGATCTTGTGGTCCTGCATGTAGATGAGCATGTTGGTCTCGTACTCGTAGCGGTCCCCGTCTACCTCGTCCGCAAAGGCTCGCATATACTGCACCGGAATTCCGCGAAGACCGGTCTGGGTGTCAGAAAGCTTTATTCCGTAAACAACCCTGTATACGAACGAGGAAATGCGGTTTCCGAGCCTGTTGTGTGTAGGAACATGGCTTAAGGAGAAGTCCCTGCAGCCTATGATTATATTGCCGGGCTTGGCTTCCATTTCCTTTGCCATGCGCACTGTGTCTTCCGGGGTGTGCTGGCCGTCGCCGTCCACGGTTATGGCGCCGTAGACATCCGGGAGATTATCTGCTATGTAAGCGAAAGCATCCCTGAGAGCCCTGCCCTTGCCTTTGTTGACTTCGTGCACCAAAAGGCTGCAGACATCAGGATGAGCATCCATTGCCTGCTTGAAAAAGCCCTTGCATTCTTCATGGCTGCCGTCGTCCACCAAAATGATGTGCTTAAAGCCTGCGGCTGCCATTCCGTCAACAGTATTGACGAATTTTTCGTCCGGATCTAAGGACGGTATGATTATTGCTATGTTTTTCATATTATTCACCGAAAATTGATTGTACCATACAGTTTGACAAGTTCCAAGTAAAATGTTCTATATGTCACATTTTTGAAAAGTTCTACAATAAGTGCGAAAGG
>JAZQIH010000038.1:0-29125 GCA_045541015.1 Anaerovoracaceae bacterium
ATATGGTAAAAAACGGCCTTTTTTAATTTTCTTTCCGCGACTTTGTAATAGTCCCTATTAACCCATTCTGATTGCACCCTAATTGCACCCTAAGTCGGATCGTAGCCATGTCGTTCTGTGTGCCAAGGAGTTGGAGAGATATTTTGTCTTCCTAAGACCGCTTGGCCTCCGACTTATATGGTAAAAAACGGCCTTTTTTAATTTTCTTTCCGCGACTTTGTAATAGTCCCTATTAACCCATTCTGATTGCACCCTAATTGCACCCTACCCCCTTAAATCCGTTGAAATTTCAACGAAGTCCGATACTGCTGATAGACTTGCCATCAAAAACAAGGCAAAATGTGCGATTGCGTTGATTGCTGGACTAGCAGCAGTATACACCCCACAAACCATTGAAATTTCAACGTTCTTGAAGAGGCTACAAGCCGTGCCATGAACTTTGTCAAAAAATAGACAAAGTTTTTTTTGATTTTTATTTCAATTTTTGGCGTTTTCGCCGGCTACCACTTGAGGGGGTAAAAATCCTCAAGGCAACTTGACAACCGAATATACATTCATCAGATACGTTATCTGAGTTATGGGAGAGGATCTCTAAGCCAGGCTGCAGGCGCGCCAAGACGCGAAAGGCAGAGCGATAAAGCCAGTGCAGTAAAAACCGGACCTTGCAACCGGGAAGGCCATGACAAACTCAGATGAATAATGATACTTCCGTAATTCGCGGCCCGGTCACAATGAAGGCGGGGAGGTGAGAGTCCTATGGAGCTGCAGCAAAGCAGCCGTCTGATGATATCCCAACGCATGCGGGGCGCGTGGCAAATAGCATGCGACGATCAAAGCCCAAAGAACTCTCTTATATCCTTATAGACTGCATGCCTTCTCTTGGAATGCTTACGATCAACTCTCTTGTAGCTGCTGACAGCCTGATCATACCAACACAACCAAGTTTTCTGTCTGCTAAAGGTTTAAATCTTCTGCTAAGTACGGTGGCGAGAGTTAAGAGGAACATCAACATGGATCTTAAGATCGATGGGATACTTCTTACTATGGTTGATGCCAGGACAAACAACGCAAAAGATATAATCTCCGCGTTGCGAAATACAGTAGGGAAAGGGCATAAGCAATGTATATGGCTATACTGTTCCAAAAGACGCAGTTGTAGAGGTCCTGCAGTCAAATAATGATGTTGCAGTATCTTTTAAGAGGCATCTTGTTCAGTGGATGGTCTGGTGGAAGGTCAATGATTTTACCTTCCTGGACAGTACGCCGCAGCAGACAGTAGGCGGTGGCACAGACAAGGAAGGCAATCCTCTTCCTACAACCACCATTCTGACACCAGACGGTCTTCGCGTTGTTTGTGATGGGCTGGATAATAATCCGGAAAAGATTGGAAAGCATATGCTGGAAGTATTGAATAAGTTTAAAAACGAAGGCGTTGTGTAGAGGTGTGTGAATTATAGTGAGAAGATGATCAGGTGATTGCCAGTCTCGCAGCAGTATCACGTCGTAGATAACCAATAATTGGTATTTTATAACACAGTCAGTTTCCGCGACGTTGGCGTTATAAGGCAGGCTGCAATTAAGTTCCCGAGGTAGGAAAAATAAAGCCTGAAATTTCAACGGTTTCGGGCATTCTGATTGCAGTTTTATGAATCAAAAAAATAGCTAAAAATAGGCGATTTTAGGCCATTTTTTACCAGTATATGGTAGAAAATGGCCTTTTTTTATTTTGTTTCCGCGACATTGTAATAGTCCCTATTTACCCGTTCCGATTGCACCTTATTTGCACCCTACCCCCTCAAAACCATTGAAATTTCAACGAAGTCCGATACTGCTGATAGACGTGCCATCAAAAATAAGACAAAATGTGCGATTGCGGTGATTGCCAGTCTAGTAGCAATATACACCCCTTAAACCATTGAAATTTCAACGTTCTTGAACTGGCAATAAGACGTGCAGTCAACTTTGTAAAAATTAGATAAGCTGGACTGATAACAGACATCGAGTATGTAAACGCAAGAAAGTCTGTAATAGAGATGCGCCAGAAGGAAACAATCAGAGAACGATAGTTGAGGAAATGAACCGCTCTTTATGGTATACTACATCCATACAAATCGCTATTTGCAGGGGTAAATCATTATGTTCCGGATAAAAGCATTTGAGAAGGACGACATTGATAGAGTGATTGCTTTTGAACAAGAGTTAAGAAAGCAAGAACCGGATACTTATTACTGGGAACCAGATGCAACATATAGAAAACTGTTGGAGCAGAGCTTTGATGACGAACGGTTCAGAACAGCAATGTCATTTATCGTCGTGAAAGAAGAAAAAGTGATCGGCAGGATCGATGCTTCTCTCATCAGCAGCAGAAGTGATGCGTCATGTTTTAGTGCTTATATGGACTGGATCTGTATACTGAAAAGCGAAAGGCATAATAAAATTGCCCAGGCACTATTGAAAGCCTTGCGGGAAGAGTGCAAAAGACAAGGTGTTGGCGTGCTTATAGCGCTGATGGCAAATAATGACGAGGCACAAAGCTTTTACAAAAGCGTGGAGGATGCTTCAATTCACGATACTGGTATTTGGATCGACATCAAATGATCCAAATACCAGTATCGTGAATTTGTCGGGATATCTGTAAATTTGGTTTTATTGCAAAATATAAAACATATTGACAAGGAAAGGAGCGGAAAATGGACTTTGAAGTAAAACAGGTTTTCTTCTCCTATGGAGATGTCTTAGCCCTGGATGGCCTTTCATTTTCGGCAAACCGTGGACAGATTGTCGGATTGGTTGGAGAAAACGGAGCAGGTAAGTCAACGATTATTAAAAACATATATCGCTATTTGACACCGGATAGCGGTTCGATTACGCTTGACGGGAAAGATATTTTTTCTTATCCGTCAGGAGCCTACCCCGTTTCGTATATCCCTGATGTTCCCGTTTTCTATGAAGAACTATCTTTATTAGAGCATCTTTGCTTTACAAAGGCGATTTTCCCGCAAGGTGATAGTTCCATCAATGAAATGCTTGATAAACTGGACATGAAAGAGCACCAGAATAAGATTCCTGCCGCGTTGTCCAAAGGAACCAGACAAAAATTAATGATCGCTATGGCTCTCATGCGGGAATATGAGTTGCTCATTGCCGATGAGCCCTTTTCCGGACTCGATCCCAAACAGATAGCAACATTAAAAGCGCTGCTCCTTGAACAGAAAGAAAAAGGAAAGATCATTCTGTTGTCCAGTCATTTGCTGGATGTGACAGAATACATCTGCGATCAGTATGTCGTAGTTAAGAATGGGAAATGTCTGTTGTCCGGCTCAAAACAGGAGTTGCTTTCTGCAACACAGCTTCCCCCAGGCAGTACAATGGAGGCTGTATATTTAAGATTGGTGGAAAAAGATGAAATGTCAGGCTGAGATCCTGCTCCTGAAAAACAAGCTCCGGCTTATGAAGGGTACGATCCGCCATACATGGCAAGGACTCATCGGGATTCTTGTCGTTGGCGGGGTATTGGTGTACCAGTTCTTTTTCGTTATAGCAAAAGCCGGATACGGAACAGGTGCTACCGCGAGGGGCTTGTTCTATACCTTGCTGTGTGTAGCTGTTATCAACTTGTTCCGGGTGTTTCTGAATCAAACACCGGTATTCAGAGTAGAAGCGGCTTCTGTGCTGAATACATACAATACCGGCTATTTCACCAAAATCCTTGTCCGCAAGCAGTTTCTCTCGGTGCTCTACGCTGCCCTTGCTGCCGGCGTGACCGCCTGCATATTGAGCGGTTTCCTTTTCAACCTCGTCTTTTTGAAACTATGGCTGGCCATAGCACTTTATATCTGTAACTGCACTTTTCTGTCGTGGATATTCTATCACGCACAGGGAAAAATCAGGTGGGGCGTATGTGCCGCGTTTTTGCTCTGTACCTTCCTGCTGTTTGTCCACTCTTTGCTTACAGCGGCAATATCAGCCATTTCTTTATGTGCTGTGTGGCTTTACGTCCGGCGGTTTTTAAGGTTGAATCTGCCTAAATATAACGAGCGACTGCAAAGTCTTGAAGCGGCGTCTGTCGCAGTTAGTCAGAATGATTATACAAGGATGCAGCAGCTGGCAGATGAAAACCGCCCGTCATACGTCAGAGGGCCTATGCTATACCAGTTTAAACCAACAAAGCGGACTGCGCTATGGATCAAAAGTCTGTTGGAACTGTTCCGGATGCAGAAGCAGGCGGTCGTTATTTTGGCTCTTCTTCTGTTTGGCGGGTGGCTCGTCAGCCGTACAAAGATCTTGACTTTTATGCCTTTGTTGGACGATCCAGCCATAACCCGTGTGCTCTCTGTTTTATGCACAACAACGGCATTCAGCAGTTTGTATCAACTGCTGATCAAGCAGGCAAAAACAGTTTCCGACAAACGCAAGTTGGGATTATCCCTCCCATTTTCGACGAGACAAATCATCGTGTCTTACGGTATGACTGCGATAACTCTGATCCTGTTTCTTACGCTTGCGATAAGCCTGCTCTATAGCGTTTTTTCAATACGGCTTATTCCACTTTTGTCAGCGGAAGTCATAGCTTACATCGCTCCCTGCTGCACACAGCTCTATGAAACAAAATATCAGCGAGGTGCGATCATATTTTCAAATATGCTTCTTTTTGCAGGGCAGTACTTTTTACTGATAACTTAATTATTTTGTTTTTCACTGTCTCTCATAAAGGGAGTATATCAAATGGCAGAGGCTGGTGTTTTATAGGTATAGTATAATAATGCTTACATTATGAGAATATGACTATTAATAATGTATAACACACGAAAATATGGCTCATAAAAATGTTGAAGTGCAGTTTTGTCTATGTTATAATTCACCTGACAGATGAACTGCAAGGAGTATGGTCATGAGTTATCTTAGACGTAAAGCGGATGAATATCTTAAAGAATGGAAAAAGGATATCAATAGATACCCACTCATAATAAAAGGCGCAAGGCAGGTAGGAAAAACTGAAACTATAAGAAAATTCGCAAGGGAAAACTATAAGAATGTTATAGAGATCAACTTTTTTGAAGAGCCAAAATATAAAAGGATCACTGATGACGGATATTCTGCGGACGCTCTAGTCAGATCTATCTCACTTATTGATCCTGCAAAGCGGTTTTCCGAAAGTGATACTTTGATATTCTTTGATGAGATCCAGGAATTTCCTGAGATAGCTACTTCTTTGAAGTTCTTTAAGGAAGATGGAAGGTTTGATGTGATCTGTTCCGGATCGCTTCTTGGCGTTCAGTATAAGCATATCGACAGCATCAGTGTAGGCTACAAGACAGACTATCAGATGCTTTCGATGGACTTTGAAGAGTTCCTGTGGGCAAAAGGATATACTAAGGAAAACATAGATCAGATGCTTGAAAAGATGCTGTCTGTAACAGCTTTCACAGAGCTTGAAATGACTCTTTATTCCAGTATTTTTCTTGAGTATTGTGTGCTTGGAGGAATGCCCCGGATAGTTTCACAGTTTATAGAGCGAAACACTTTTGAAGATTCCCTTGCGACTCAAAGGCAGCTTCTTGCTGACTATGAGGCAGATATAAGAAAATATGCAGAGAGTCTTGATCAGACCAGGATACTCAGCGTCTACAGATCCATTCCCGCACAGCTTGCAAAGGAGAATAAGAAATTTCAGTACAATAAAGTATCAAAAGGGGGGCGTTCAAAAGATTATCTGGGTTGTATAGAATGGCTCTCTGACGCTGGGCTAATAAATTTTTGTCATTGTCTGCAGTATCCTCAGCTTCCGCTTAAAGGCAATGTTGAAGAATCTAAGTTTAAACTGTATATGTCTGATACCGGATTACTTGTCGCACTATTGGATGATGAGGCTCAGGTGGATGTGCGGGCAAACAAAAATCTGGGCGTCTATAAAGGAGCTCTTTATGAGAACTTTATGGCAGAAGCGCTCACTAAACAAGGTTATGGGCTGTTCTATTACAAGAAAGAGAATTCCACACTGGAAGAGGACTTCTTTATCAGAACTGCAAACGAGCTGATTCCTGTAGAGGTAAAGGCTGGATCAAACAGTTCACAGTCGATGAAACAGTTGATAAACAGCAATGATTATCCGGAGATACATCATGGGATAAAGATAAAAGCAGGAAATATCGGTTACACAAACAGTGTATTCACCATGCCTCATTTCTGCGCTTTTCTCTTAAAACGATTTATGAACGCGCAGCAGCTGTTCAATTAGATCCGTGATCACTCGTCTTGCAGCAGTATTCAGTCAAAATGGGAAACTTATGAAAGCGATTAAATACCATTAGTTCCCGCGACGATGAAATAATACCCCAGGCTGCAATTAAGTTCCCGAGGTAGGAACTTTAGGGACAGTCCGTCCGGTGCTAAATGCTCCGGATAAATATCATCAGAATCAAATAAGCCGGTCTATGCCAGAGGCAGAGGCCGGCTTTTGAATGCAAAGACTCTTTGCGCTGAGTTTATGCCTTTTGCAAATGCAATTTGATTGCAACAAGTAATTGACATATGTCATAATTTTAGGTAGCATATTAATTGACATATGTCAGAAAGGAGATTTATATGCCCAGACCATTCAGATGCCGCAGAATAGCACAGCTTCCGGTCTACCGCAGCTTTTCACCGGATGATACTGCAGCAACAGAAAGCATTCAAATGACAGTCGACGAATTTGAGACATTAAGACTTCTGGATGCAGAGGGGATGACGCAGGAGGCCTGCGCTACCAGGATGAACATCGCCAGAACGACAGTCACCGCCATATATGACAACGCAAGAAAAAAAGTTGCTGACGCTCTTGTAAACGGCAAGAGGCTGCTTATAACAGGCGGACACTTCGAGTGCGAACCAATAAAAATCGAACAGACTATCACTGAGAAAGGAGCAGATACCATGAGGATCGCAGTAACCTATGAGAACGGAGACATATTCCAGCATTTCGGGCACACCGAACAGTTTAAGCTTTATGATATAAAAGAAGGACAGATCGTAAACGAACAGATAGTAGACACCAATGGAAGCGGGCATGGAGCGCTTGCCGGGTTCCTTCAGGCAGCAAAGGCAGATGCCCTTATCTGCGGAGGTATAGGGATGGGTGCTCAGATGGCGCTCTCCGATGCCGGTATAAAGCTTTATGCAGGTGTACAAGGTTCTGCAGACGCAGCTGCAAAGGCTTATGCTGAAGGAAATCTGGAGTATGATCCCGATGCACACTGTGACCATCACGGGCATCATCATGACGCCGACTGCGGACATGATCACTGCGCGGAACATCACTGCGCTGGTAATTAATAAGGAGGCCAGACATGAAGCTTGCAGTTATATACGATTCAAAAACAGGCAATACCAGGCAGGCTGCCGAGTGGATCGCACAAGGCATGAGTAAGGTAAACGGAACACTTGCTAAAGCATTTTCCATCCAGGATGTGGATGAAACCTTTGTAAAAGAAGCCTGCGGAATAGTTATCGGATCGCCTTCCTATGCGGCACAGATGACTCCGGACCTTCACGCGTGGCTGCAGGGCTGCACGCGCGAACTCGCTCTTGCCGGCAAGCTGGGCGGGGCGTTTGCTACCGAGCAGTTTACCCACGGCGGAGGCGAAGCAGTGATCCAGTCCATACTTATTATCGAGATGGTCAAAGGTATGCTGTGCTACTCAGGAGGCGGAGCCTGGGGTATGCCGGTGATCCACCTGGGCCCTGTCGGTGTCAATAATAATCAGGAAAAACATAACGGAATGGAACATTACAAAGACTATTTCGTCCTCTTCGGAGAACGCTTTGCGAAGAAGGCTTTCGAGCTCTTTGGGTAAAAACATGATTATTGACCTCTTCCTGACATTCGCAAAGGTTGGATTGTTCACCTTTGGCGGCGGTTATGCAATGATCGCCTTGATCGAAGATTCCTGCGTGGAGAAGAAGCAGTGGATCACGCACGATGAAATGATGAACGTTACAGTGATTGCGGAATCCACGCCTGGTCCGATCGCCATTAATTGTGCAACATATGTAGGTTATAAACAGAAAGGACTTGCGGGAGCGATCGCGGCAACTGTTGGAATAGTTCTCCCGTCTTTCTGCATCATTATTCTGATATCCATGTTCCTGGATAATTATCTGGAGATCACATGGATCGCGCACGCGTTTAAGGGAATCAAGATCGCCGTTGGCATTCTGATCCTGGATGCAGCAATCAAGATGATCCGGAAAATGCAGAAGAAGCTGTTTCCTCTTGCCGTGATGATCACATCATTTGCGGCTATGCTGGCAATCAATATTTTTGCCCTTCGTATATCTTCCATTTCTTTGATGCTTGTCGCTGCAGCAGTCAGTCTTGCGTTATTCTTTGTAAGGCATGGTAGAAAGGAGGCGGTCAGGAAATGATTTATCTGGATCTTCTGGTCGGCTTCCTGAAGGTAGGGCTGTTTGCTTTCGGAGGGGCATACGGTGCAATTCCGTTGATCAGGGATGTCGTGCTTTCTTACGGATGGATCAGTGACGAGATGCTCACATATATGATCGCCGTCAGTGAAAGTACGCCAGGCCCGATCATGGTGAATCTGGCAACCTATGTCGGCAGCTCGCAGGCAGGATTTGCAGGAGCGCTGATTGCAACAGCGGCAGTTGTACTGCCCTCCTTTATCATCATTCTGTTGATCATGATTCTTCTGAAAAAGCTCCTGAAGAATCCATATGTTCAGGCAGTTCTCAGAGGTCTTAAGCCCTGCATCATCGGAATCATCCTGGCGACAGGTATATTCATGATCCTGCAGCACTGCATCGGCAGTTTTACAGATGTATCTGCCGATCTGACCGCGATCATCATGACAGCGGTCCTGGCGGCAATATATTTTGGGTCACAAAAGGTTGCCAGAAAGGGATTATCACCCATCGGTCTGATCGGGATCTCAGCTGCTGCAGGGATCATCGTCTATGGTCTGATTTGAAAAGTTTTGCGCAACAACGCGATGTGTGAGGATGGTAGTCTGAAACAATATGATATAATATAATCAGTACTATTTGAGATATTCTCTTTCGATTCCGTACTATAAAGGTGAAACAGGAGGGCTGGTGGATCCTTGGAGGACGACAGGATAATCGAACTGTTCTTTGAAAGATCAGAACAGGCGATAGCGGAGCTATCAAGAAAATATGGCACCGTTTGCAATAGGATCGCGCAAAACATTCTGAACGATAGGCTTGATTCGGAAGAGTGTTTAAACGATGCTTATCTTAGCGTCTGGAATTCCATTCCGCCGCAGCGCCCGGATTCACTTGCGGGTTATGTCTGCAGCTTCGTGCGCAATCTTGCGCTGAAAAAGTATCACAGGAACACTGCTAAGAAAAGAAACAGCACTTACGACGTCGCTTTAGAAGAGATCGCTGAATACCTTCCTTCAGGGTCGTATGCTGAAGATGAGCTCCAGGCGAAAGAGCTGGCAACGTGCATCAACGACTTTTTGGACACACTGGACCGGCAGGACCGTATCATGTTTGTACGTCGTTACTGGTATTCTGATACACTGGATGAACTGTCCGATCTGTTTCATTCGAGCAAGCATTACATATCAGTGCGGCTCTCCAGGATACGGAAGGACCTCAGAAAACATCTGATACAGGAGGGATACCTCTATGAATAAGGAAAATGCGTCTAAGACCATCAGCCTGATCGATGAACGATACATAAACGAAGCTCTTTCTGAACAAAGCAAGCCACGTTATAAGCGGAAAAGATGGGGTCTTGTTGCTGCGTGCCTGGCGGTGGTGATCATTGCCGGGGCCACGGGGTTTGCTTTTGCTGCAGAAGCTGCAGAGTACAGGACTGCGGTGGCCTTCTTCGACCAATACGGACTTTCTGCAGAAGGACTCAGCCGCGCGGAGGTCAAAGCAGTATACAGGGATATTACAACAAAAAGCTTTAAAAACGGCAAGACTGTAGAAGTGATACGTCAGGCTGTGCCTGGCTGGGAGATACAGCAGGCCGAGCCGACCGCAGAGGAGATAGCTGCAGTATGGGACAGGAGCATTTTTAACTCCAGGTATTATCTGGAGGGGTATGCATATGCGTTTCCTTCCTACGGAAAACACGATGATCAGCGGGATATAGAAGTGTTCGACAAAAGTGTCGTAAAGTGCTCCAAGGACGATACTTTGCTTTGGACTGCGGAGGTACGGGACTTCTATGTTACAGGAGCGGTGCGCCTGGCAAACTGCAGTGCGCTGTGGGGGCAAAGTGAAACATACTCCGCGTCGGATATCCATTATGGGTGGGTGGCCTGCATGGATGATGCGGGAAAACTGCTGTGGGAGGAAAGGCTGGACCATGGGTTCCGTTACGAACTGGTAGTTGCCGTGCTGGACAGTGCAGACGGCGGAGTGGCGGTCGTAAGCAGGGGCGACTGGAATTACCTGTGTCTAAGCCGCTATGATGCCAGCGGCAGGGAGCTTGGTTTCCAAAAGACCGAGATGGGCGATCTGTACATACGTAACGCTGTCAGCTTAAGGGACGGATATCTTGTCCATCTTATGAACAACAGGAGCCATGTTTCAGCGCTTTTGTGCCGCATGGACCTGGAGGGAAACGTTTTAGGGACTTATTCGCTCGAATCGGATGACAGTGACTACTATATTACAGGCATGGCGGAGTACAACAAGCAGGTCTTTCTTTCCGGATATGCTGTTCCCAAGCAGAGCGACGAGGGCGGAAGGCACGAGATAGCGAATGTGCTGGATCATATCATAAAGAAAGACAATTGGGAGATCTCCAGCGAGGAACTGACTGCCCTTTTGAGGGACAATTATACCGCCGTACTTCTTCTGTGCGATCCGGACAGAAGTGTTCCAAGGACGTTTTACTCCGTGAAGGGCTCCCTGGGCGGCAAGCTGAAGGTAAACGATTCCTATAAGCTGGAGTGGGATGTTGAGAGCATTACATCGAGCCGTTTTTCTCCGGCAACCAGCGCGTATTCGATCCGCGGCAACTGCAAAGTGTTCAGATACACATTCGACTCCAGAGGAAAGCTGGCCGGGCAGACAGATACCGGAAACACAGCTACGTACAGCAGGTAGCAGTTATTTTAACAGGAGGCCTGGCAAATGTTTTTATTTAAGATCAGTTCTATGCAGGACATCTATGAACTCGATCCTGATTTGTTCTTGATGCACACGCGGAATCTATGCCAGGAGAGCCAGGCGGGTGTCACGCAGAGATTATGGTTATGCGCGCCTCGACCTGAGCATCTATGCCTACGGAGGAGCTAAGGAGCTCTTCGTATATGGCAAACTCGTTTGTAACTACCATTCTTGCCTTTGCGTTCTGCAGCACCTCTTCGAGGGGAACTGAAAAGTTCGTCTCGAAGTTATTGTAGTGATATTCCTGGAGGGCTATCTTCAGTTTTTCGCCGTCTTCTATTGGCTTTCCGTTCCTGGAGCATTCCAGAAGCTTATCGTTTGTAAAGTCGTAGACCAGTTTTGTGCCTTTTGAGACATCGTAAAACTCCGAAGACCCGCCGGTAAGCACGCTCTCCCTAAGGTAGTAGCGGCACATGCGTTTGAATTGCTCTCCGGTTACCGTAAGCATGTATATAGCGTTTGAGAAGGGCAGGATCTCGGTAAGGTCTTTGTATGTAACGACGGGGCCGAGTGTTTTGCCTCTGATAGATCCGGCGCCGAAAAGCATTATATCGAAGCTGGAGTCCAGCTGCATAAGGTCTGCGAACAGATCTCCAAGCTCCGTCTCTTCGCTTCTGGACCTGTGGCTCAGCTGCCTGCGGAATACTGTTATGACTCTTGAGTACTTCTCGTCCGTCTCCGATCTGTAGGCCTCAAGGGCGCTTTCCATTGCGGGGTCCGGCTCGACCAGGGACTCGCGTATCTCATCGGCGCGCCAGCTAAGGCTTTGTACGGTGTGGCTGTCGGTATCGATCTCGAGTTCGAAACGGCCTATGTGCCCTGTCCCGCTTCCGACCTGGACTACAGGTATGCCGTTTATAACTTTGGGCTTTTTCAGCAGCGTATGTGAATGGGCCCCGATGATAAGGTCCACGCCCCAGTTGGGGTCCAGCACCTCCGCGAGTTTTTTGTCCTGCTCGTAACCAATGTGAGTCAGAAGCACGGTAAGGTCTATGCTGTCTGTCTTGTAGTTGTCTATTATCGAGCCAACCTGGGCAGCGGCTTCCCATACATCCACAAAAGCGCCTATCACGGGTTCCGCCTTAGTCGAAGCCAGGACTTCCTCTGTGATGATGCCTATGAACATGATGCGCATGCCGTTTATTTCGATTATTTTGTACGGGTCGAACAGCCTGGCGTGATTGCTCTTGATGTAGAGGTTCGCGTTGACGATGGGGAACTTTGCGCATTTTTCAAGGAAAAGCAGGTGCGCAAGGCCGTAGTCCACCTCGTGGTTTCCTATGGTAACAACATCCGGTGAAAGGTAGTTTATGAGCTCCACGGTGGAGAGCCCTTTATATTCGCTGTCTATGACGCTGCCGCGGAAAAAGTCCCCGGCATTGACGTACAGGACGTTTGGGCTTTCTGCTCTGGCTTTTTTTATGTAGCCGGAAAGATAGGATATACCGCCGGTCTTCTCTCCGTTCTTTTCTTTGGGAAGGAAGTCTCCGTGCATGTCGTTGGAGTGCAGCAGTGTCAGCTTTTTGATGTTGCTCATGGTTACGTCCTCCGCTTCTGTATATTATTTTAGAGTCAGTATTTTGACTTGTCAACAAAGACAGCAAGCCGGGACAGCAGGCGCAGCAGAAAACGTTCAGATGCGGAAATTGTAATAAGCTGCCGTACTGTTGTATAATTACAAACAGGATGATCAACTGAATATCACAGCAGAAAGACAGGTGGAGGTAAGGTATGGAATTTAAGGATCTTATTAATGCAAGGAACAGTATCCGGGGCTATGAGTGCGCGCCAAGCCACGAGGACATAGTGGCTATCCTGAAGGCGGCGCAGAGGGCTCCGTCCTGGAAGAACCAGCAGGCCTCCAGGTGCTACGTGGTGGAAAGCCCGGAGAAGCTGGAGAGCTTCAGGGCCGCGGTGCTGCCTCCGTTCAACTGCAAGAACTCCACTGGGGCGGCGCTGATAGTTACGACTTATGTTAAGGGCGTGGTGGGCTTTGACGGAGACGTACCCACCAACGAGATAGGCAACGGCTGGGGCGCCTACGACCTTGGCATTCACGACGCGTTCCTGGTGCTTGCGGCATCGGACGCGGGCTACGACACTCTGATAATGGGTATACGCGACTCCGCAAAGATACGCGAGGCGCTTTGCATACCCGAAAACGAAGAGATAATGTCCGTGATAGCCATAGGAAAGAGGGCCAAGGAGCCTGCATTAAGGCCAAGAAAAGAGCTGGAGGAAGTTACGAAGTTCTTCTGATATCAAGTTTGGACAGAAAAAAGCCCGCAGATGACTGCGGGCTTTTGAAATACATTTGGAGCTCTGCGCCTACTTTTCGAGCATGCGTACGGCTTTCTTAAGATAGCTGAGGTAGGTGAACAGCACTACTATGCTGAGGACTGCAGCTACCATGGAGAGGATGCCGTAGATCATTGTAGTAGTATCGTTCTTTCCGAAGATACCGCTTGCTACGGTAACTACCAGGATGATGATGTACATTATGCAGATGATGCTCAGAAGGTTCTTGCCTTTCTGGTAGACTTCGCGGTCTCCGATAAGGCTGGCCAGGTTTCTGATGCCCTGGATGACCATGAGCATGATCATCATCTCCAGGACCTTGCCGACGCCGGATGCAAGGCTGTTGAGCAGCGCGTTCTTGGAGAATGCGGAGGCCAGCACGGATGCAACTATGCCCAGGACTGCAAACAGGAAGCCAGTCTTGAATGCGCTCTCGTCCTTGCCGGCCTTGTTGAGACCAACAAGGTTGAGGATGAAGGAAATGATGCTGAGCACACCTGCTGCAGCAAGAGGTGCGGCTGCTGCAAGCATGAGGCCAGTATAAGCATCGGAGCCGGGTTCGGCCTTGGATGCGGCTGCTGCAAACCCGCCTGCAACACCTGCGCAGAGGGCAACTATAATGCTGAGGATCTCAGCTGTGCGGATCTTTTTTACGCCTGCATAGGCATTTGGATAATTCATTTTTATACTCCCCTTTCGGATAAAAAATATTGATAAATTGCTAACGATCAGTATATCATTTTGGCTCGCAAATGTCAAAAGAAGAAGCGCCCAAAGGGGAGGGGCGCTTCTTTTATATCAGCCGCGCTGTTTGCGGTGAGGCTGCGTTGGATCTTGTTTAGATGGCAGAACCGAAGTTGTTTGCAAACCAGTTCTTTATGGCGTTGATGAGGTCTGTGAACCAGTTGCCGCTGCTGGTGGTGTCTATGATCTCCAGGTCGTCAGGAAGGGTGCTGCCGTCGTTCAGCTGGCCAAGGTTATCAGAGGGGGCTGTGCTGCCGTCCGTCTGCGGAGCGTTGCCGTCGAACTGGGGTGCGTTGCCGTCCATTTGGGGCATGTCGCCGTTCATTTCGGGAGGCTGCTGGCCGGAGAAGTCCGGAGCATTTCCGTCCATCTGAGGCATCTGGCCTTGTTCCCCGGACTGTCCAGGCATCTGGCCTCTGCCGCCGAACTGGCCGCCCATGTTCGGGGTCGTGCCGTCGGTGCTGCCTTCGGACTGGTTGCCCCAGCCGCCCATTCCGCCAAAGCCGCCCATTCCGCCTTTACCGGAGTCCATCGTGGTTCCGTAGGGGTTTACGAAGCATCCGTCTGCTATGTAGCAGCTGCCCTCGTAGTCCAGGCCGCCTTCGCCGCCGTTGCTCGCGGACTTGACTACGGTGGTGAGTCCGCCTGTGATGTTGATGTTGCCGTTGGTGTCTATGCCGTCTGCGCCGGCGTAGATATTAACGGTGCCTCCCATAATGTTCAGGGAGTAGGTGTATCCGGTAAGATCGCTGTTGGCTGCGTTTATGGCGTCATCGGAAGCGGTAACGTTCATGGTGCCGCTGTAGATATTGATTGTTGCGCCTTCCAGGCCTTCCACGGACTTGGCTACGGTAATGTTGGGGCCGGTGCTGCCTTCCTCGCCTATGGTAAGGATGTAGTCAGCCTTGATGCCGTCATCGCCTGCGGATACCTTTATGGTGCCGGACTTGATGGTAAGATCTGTGCCGGAGTTGATGCCGTCTTCCTCTGCGGTAACGTTTATGGTAAGCTTTTCGCCGTCGATTATGAAGCTTGCTTCGGAGTAACCGGCTGTTATGTCATCCTCTTCCAGGTCGGAGACCTTGATGCCGTGCTTGCAGCTGCCGTTAACGGTAAGGGTGCCTGTGCCTGTAAGGACCACGGAGGATCCGGCCTTTGCCTTGAGGGCTGCGCCGTCGAAGTCATCGGAGTCTTCGTTTGCTATATCCTCTGCGTCTGTGAGGGTGACGTTTCCTTCTATGATGACCTTTACTTCTGTGCCCTTGTTGAGGGATACGGTGGCGCCGGTGGTGCTTGTAAGATCCAGATCCTTAAGGATGAGGACTACGCCTGTGGTACCTTTCTTTACTGCTATGTTGCCGTCTGTGCAGGTGCCGGTGATTATGTAGGTGCCGGAAGAGCTGATCTTAACGCTGTTGTTGGAGCTGCTCATCGTTATCGTTGTAGCGTTGGCGTAGTCTGCGCTAAGATCTTCTGCGCTGTTTTCGGTAAGATCGCTGGTCTTTATCTCGGAAGGTGATGTTGCGTTGCCGGTGGTGCCGTTTGTGGTGCCGCCCATGCCGCCGAACTGTCCGCCCTGGCCACCGAACTGGCCGCCCTGGCCTCCCTGGCCGCCCATGCCGCGGGGACCTCTTTGTTCTTCGGATGCTGCAGTTTCTGTTGATGTGTTAAGTGAAGTGAGTGCTGTATCTGTGCTGTCCGCGTATGCGAAGCTTGCCGCGGAGAGTATGAGAGCTGCTGTAAGAGCTATGCTTGCTGTTTTCCTTATATTTTTACGTGTCATTGTCGTGTCCTCCTTAAATGATGATATATGTGAACGGACTGTTTGTCCTTTTGTGCCTTTATGATAAAGCATAAATATAGAGGGTTCGTATGCGAATTATTAAGATTGTGTGTACTTAATGCGATACAATTATGATAATATATACCCGAAACCTGCTAAGGAGATAAAAATGGTTCGCAAGGCTGTTACACTTGAAGAGATGCTTTCCGCCAGGGAAAGGCGGGCGCGGATCCAGGAGGAGCTTTTGGCAAAGTACGGAAAGCCCCTGGTGAGCTTTACTATGAATATACCGGGTGAGTACAAGTACGACGCTCTTATTGAGTTTGCGTTCCGCGCGGGGCTGCAGCGTCTTACAGAGGCTGCAGGGGAGCCGGCAGCGCAGACAGTGCTTGCGGAAAACACAGGCTGCGAGGCCTTTATGGTCTTTGACGCTCCGGCGGAGGAGCTTAAGGCCAAGGCTGTAGAAATAGAAGAGACTGCGCCTTTCGGAAGGGCGTACGATATAGATATCATAGGAACGGACGGCGCAAAGCTGAGCCGCGCTGTTTCAAGGAAGTGCTACGTGTGCGGAGGGCCGGTGTTCGAATGCTCCAGGTCCAGGGCTCACGGGCTGGATGAGATAGTTGCCGCTTGCCGCAGTCTGCTGGAAAAGGCGGCTGCAGCAGAGCTTGCAGGGCGCGCCGTGGAAGCACTGAAGGCCGAAGCCAGGCTCACGCCAAAGCCGGGCCTGGTGGACTCTGCAAACAGCGGGGCGCACAGCGATATGGACCTTGCGCTGCTGCTTAAAAGCGCGGAGGCCCTGGGGCCCTACTTTAAGAGGGCAGCGGAGCTAGGGCTGAAGTCCGGAAGGAACGCGGCGGATCAGGAGGCCTCGGCTGCGGGACCGGAGGCTGCGTCAGATATCTTTGCCAAGGCCGGTTCTGCACTGCAGCAGGAGGGTCTCAAGGCCGAAGCTGCAATGTTTAAGGCCACAGGCGGGGTCAACACCCACAAGGGTGCTGTGTTTTCCCTGGGCATACTGTGCTGCGCAAAGGCTGCGGAGCTTCAGGGCGCAGGAAACTGCTTCGATATCGCGTCAAAAATAGCCGCAGGAACGGTAAAGAGCAGCGCTGCTACGCACGGAAACCTGGTTGCGGAAAAGCTCGGAGCGCGAGGCGCAAGGCAGCAGGCAGTGGACGGCTTCCCCCTTGTAAAAGAGGCTCTTGGGGTGCTTCAGAGCGGCGCCGAGGAGCTGGATGCTCTGCTGCTTCTGATGTCCAAGGCGGAGGACACCAACCTTTTGTGGCGCGGCGGCGCGGAAGGCCTCACCTACGTAAGAGAAGAGTCAAAAAGAATAATGGCTCAGCCCAAAGAGCAGCGCACGGAGCTTCTTAAAGCTATGGACAAAGAATGCATAAAACGCAGGCTGAGCCCCGGCGGGTGCGCGGATCTTCTGGCCTGCGCCATATTCCTCAGTTAAAAATCGCAAATAAAAAAGCGGCCTTGCGGGGCCGCTTCTTTTAATTCTTAGTCTTTTACCTTTCTGACTACATCCATTATGGTGCCGTCGCGGGCTTCAATGATGCCTACGATGCGGTCGTCGAACTCCACGGGCTGGGGCTCGCCGGTTATGGAGTAGGCAATGTCCCTGAGCTCCTCTATCTTAACAAGAGGCACGCAGTCAGCTTCCTTAAGGGCCTTGAGTAAGTCAGGCCTGTTGGGGTTGACAGCCACGCCGTAGTCTGTAACAACAACATCTATGCTCTCGCCCGGGGTGGTGACAGTCGTTACGTTGCTGCAGATGGCGGGTATCCTGCCCTGGATCAGCGGGCAGATAACTATGGTGCACTTTGCGCCCTGGGCTGTATCCGGGTGGCCGCCCTGAGCTCCGGTGATTATACCGTCCGATCCTACCACTACGTTGCAGTTGAAGTGTACGTCTACCTCCAGGGATGCAAGGATAACGTAGTCCAGCTTGTTAACGATAGCGCCCTTGTTGAAGGGGTTTGCGTAAGCGCCTGCGGTTATCCTGTGGTGGGCCGGGTTTATAACATTGGATACAGCGTCAAGGTCGAATGCCTGGGTATCCAGCAGCAGCCTTACCATGCCGTTGTCCAAAAGATCGCACATGGGCTTGGTGAGTCCGCCTACACCGAATCCCATCTTTATGTTCCTCTCCTTCATGATCTTGGTGAGGGAGATGGTGGATGCTATGGAAGCACCGCCTACGCCTGTCTGGTAGGAGAAGCCCTCCTTGAAGTACGGAGTGTTTACAACTACCTGGGTGCAGTACTCAGCCATCATCAGCTTTCTCTGGTCTGTGGTGGGCTTGGCAGCGCCTGTGGCTATCTTTTCGGGAAGGCCTATGGCATCCACTACGCAGACGTAGTCCACGCGGGTAGCGGAGATGTGGGCCGGGAAGTTGGGGAAGGGCACCAGGCAGTCAGTAATGGCTACCACGTACTCTGCCTGCTCTCCGTCTACGTGGGAGTAGCTCAGAACGCCGCAGTTGGTCTTTCCGCCTATGCCGCGGAGGTTTCCGTAATCGTCTGCGGTGGGGGCGCCTATAAAGGCAATGTCCACCTTAGTTTCTCCGGTCACCAGGGAGCGCACGCGTCCGCCGTGGGAGCGCATTATTGCAAGCCCCTGCAGCTTTCCGTGGGAGATGGCCTCGCCTATCTTGCCGCGGACGCCGCTGGCTTCTATCCTGGTTATGGTGCCGTCTTCGATCATGGGCACAAGGGCATCGTGAGCCTTGCCAAGAGATGTTGCAGCCAGGGTTATGTTCTTAAGACCCATCTTGTGGATCTCTTCCATTACCATGCAGACGATAAGATCGCCTTCGCGGAAGTGGTGGTGGAAGCTGACAGTCATGCCGTTGTGGGCCTTGCACTTAACAAGAGCCTCGTGGATGTCCTTTACCAGCTTGGAGTGCTCGTTGTCCATTACAGGCCTTACGATAGGGCCGGTGCGGCGGAACGGCACGCCGTTTTTATAGTTGTTTCCCTGGAAAGGCTCCTTGCCGGTAGCCTTGAGTATTTCGTCGGGTATTTCTCTTCCTACTGCATTGATCATTTTACAGATCCCCCTTATACACACCGGCAGCCTTTGCAAGCGCAAGGGTGCGCTTTGCGCCGTCGTAGAATGCTATGTCTATCATCTTGCCGTCCACTGTAAATACGCCTATGCCCTGGGCACTCTTTTCATCTATCTCGCGGACGACCTTTTCTGCGAATATGATATCCTTCTGCTTGGGAGTGAATATCTCGTGGACTATTGGGATCTGCCTGGGGTTGATTATGCTCTTGCCGTCGAAGCCCATGGCGTGTATGGTCTCTACGTCCTTGCGGAAGCCTTCCATATCGTTGAGGTTGGTGTATACGGTATCGAAGCACTGCACTCCGCTGGCGCGGGCTGCCATTATCATGAACTGCCTTGCACCCATGAACTCTACGCCTGTGCCGGAGATGGTGGTCTGAAGGTCCTTGGTGTAATCTCCGCCCGAGAGCGCTATGCCGAACATCCTTTCGCTTGCCTGGCAGATCTCAAGGGAGTTGAGAACGCCTTTGGCGGATTCCAGAGCGGCCATTATAAGAGTGCTGCCTTCCGGGCGGCCGAATTCCTTTTCGGCGGCTATGATGGCGGCTTCAACCTTCTTTACGTCTGCGGCGGTCTCGGTCTTGGATATCCTTATGGAATCGCAGCCGCCTGCCACTGCGCAGCGTATGTCTTCTTCCCAGAGGTCTGTGTCCAGGCCGTTGATGCGCACGACTCTTTCCACGCCGCGGTAGTCTATCTCGCGGAGGGCGTGGTAGAGGGAGAACCTTGCGGCGTCTTTTTCGCTGTGGGCGACTGCGTCTTCAAGGTCCAGGATAATGCAGTCCGGCTTGTAGATGTAAGGGTCTTTTATGAGGCTTGGTTTCTGGCAGTTGAGGAACATCATGCTCCTGCGGAGCCTCTTGAGATTGGGGTTTTTCATCTGATGCTACCTCCCCAGGGAATGTCTTTTTTAGTGTCGTTGCTCCTGTAGACAGCGGCTTCTATCCTTGCTTTGATGGTGCAGTCCAGGGCGCCTTTGTCTACGACTTTGATGTTTACATCGTTTACTTCCAGGCGGTCTAAGGTCTCGTAGATGACCTTTCTGATCTGCGGTCCGAACTGGCGGATAACGGCGCTGCTAAGATCTAGCTCTACGCTGCCGTTTCCGGGTTCGACTGTTACCATGCAGTCGCTGGACTCCAGGGTGCCTGCAACTGCAGCTTTTTTGATCTCCATTTTGCTACCTCTTGAATTTGTTGTTTGTGGTAAGAGCCACACAGATGTGACTTTTTCAGCTATGATTATTATATTGAATAAACAGTAATAAGTAAAATTGTATATTGTTATTCTTATACATTCCTGCATGGAATGTAATTGCCTAGTTTGTGGTTTGTTGTGGCGCGGGGCGCGCTGTAATGGTATAATCAGACGATAAAGCAAGAAGGACCGGACATGGAAGAAAGAATAGATGAGATAGTTGGCGCGGAGGCACAGGCGGCTGAGGCGCCGGTAATAGACGAGCAGTTAAGAGCCGCCGCAATAGTTAAAAGCGCGCGGAAGATATTTTCGCGTATCGGTTTTTCCAGCATTGCGGTGCTTGGGATATCTGTTGGCGCAGCAGCTCTGCTGGCAATGATAATCGCCCTGGCCGCGCCGGAGTTTACAAGCAGCGGCGCGGGCCTTCTGGTAATCTCTGTGGTGTCCACCCACCTTATAGGAATACTGCTGGGCTGCCTTATAATGCGCAGGATACCTAAGATCTATCCGCAGCCGGAACCATTTGGCATAGGCAAGCTGCTTTTGTGCGTGCCTGTCTGCGTGTTCTTTGCATATGTGGGCCAGCTGATAGGCGTGCTGGTAAGCGAATTCCTGTCCGCCGCCGCAGGTGTTCCCTACGAGGACCCCACGGCAGGTCTGGCAGCCCCGGACATACCATTTCCGGTAATGCTGCTGTGTCTTGTTATAGTCGGGCCCTTCATGGAGGAGCTTTTATTCCGCCGCGTTCTGATAGACCGCATGTGCAACTACGGGGAAAAGCTTGCCATAGTAACTTCTGCGGTGATGTTCGGCATATTCCACGGCAACATAGAGCAGGCCTCCTACGCAACGCTGCTGGGCCTCATATTCGGCTACGTTTACCTGAGGACACATAATATCTGGTACACTTTTGCGCTGCACGCTTTCGTAAACTTTTACAGCGGGGCGCTTATAGCTAAGGTCACGTCGGCAGGGGCCGTGCCGGAACTTCTGGAGGACCTGGCCGCAGGCGCTTCGGCAGGGGAGCTGATAGAGCAGTACGCCTCGGATCCGTCCGTGCTGGTCTTTGCAGCATACGTGCTGTTTACGGCGCTGCTGTTTGTGGCAGGGCTGGTGATCTTCATCGTAAAGATCAGGAAGCTGCACTTATACCAGGCACCGCTGCAGCTGCCCAAAGGCAGGGGCTTTGCCGCAGCCTGGCTGAACCCGGGCATGATATGCTTTGTTATCACCTGCGCCGGCTACATGTGCCTGTCCTTAGCCGTACTTTGAGCAGAAACCGCTCCGCGGAGCAGTTTTGGCAAATAAATAACACAGCAAAGGCAATTTTGTTCTTGCGAACAGGACATCAGTAGTATATACTGAATCTTGCAAGATATTAGATTCGCTTTGCAATTTGAAATTACATAGTATCAGCAGTTCAGAGGAAAGGAAATCACCATGGTTTACAAGAATTTTCAGGAGATCGTAGACGCAGCAAAGAGCCTCACCGAAACTCCGCGCATCGCAGTTGCAGCAGCTAACGACGACCACACCCTCGGCGCCATCAAGGAAGCCACACTTCAGGGTCTGGTAAAGCCGGTCCTCGTAGGCGACAAGGAACTCATCAAGAAGATCCTCAAGGAGATCGACTTCGAAGTTCCAGATGAAGACATCTACAACGCAGTAGAGCTCTCCGATGCAGCATTCAAGACTGTAGAGCTGGTCCGCACCGGCAAGGCAGACTGCATACTCAAGGGCAAGCTGGACACCGGCATCATCCTCAAGGCTGTTGTTAATAAGGAAACAGGCATTGGCCTCGGCGGCGTTATGTCCCACTTCACTCTCTTCGAGATCCCCGGATTCGACAGGCTCATCGCAGCAGTAGACGGCGGAATGGTTACCTATCCTACCCTCGAGCAGAAGAAGGCCATCATAGAGAACACCGTTCTCGGTATGAGAGCTCTCGGCTACGAAGAGCCGAAGGTCGGCGTTCTTGCCTGCATAGAGAAGATCAACCCCAAGATGCCCGAGACCCTGGACGGCGATGCTCTTAAGCAGATGAACCAGCGCGGCGAGATCAAACACTGCATCGTTGAAGGACCTATCTCCTACGACTGCGCACTGGTTCCCGAGATCGCAGAGTTCAAGGGATTCAAGAGCCCCTGCGCAGGATGCTGCGATATACTCATCGCTCCGAACATCCAGGCAGGAAACATCCTCGGCAAGGCGCTTACCATTACTGCTCACGCTAAGATGGCAGGCGTTATCGTTGGCGCAAAGTGCCCGATCGCTATGGTAAGCAGAGGCTCCTCCGCAGAAGAGAAGTTCATCTCCATAGTTATGGCTGCTCTTGTTGCTAAGGGAATGCAGAAGCTCGCAGACTAAGCTGATAAGTGCATATAAATACATCCTTTTCAAAAAGGCCCGCTGCATATGCGGGTCTTTTGCTGTATTTGGTGTTTGTCGATCCTCAGGGCTTGGTGCTGTCCCTGGATACTAAAGACTTTGCTATCTCTACGAAAGCGCGGTTGGCTTTCCCCAGGTTGTTGCGGTTCCAGACAACGAACTCTGTCTTGGCGTAATCGGTCTCTATGGGGACCAGCGTGAAATTGCCTTTCGGTATGGTCGTGTCTGAAAAGCTCAGAACGGTCATCCCAAGACCGGCGGCAACAAGCGCCATCGAGCTCGGCCTGTCATGCGTGTGAAGGCAGGCGCGCGGCGTGAAGCCGGCCTCGAGGCATTTGTCATTGATAATGCTGTAATCGTCCTGACCGTGGACTATGATCCAATCCTCGTCCTTCAGGTCTCCGAACTTTAAGCTGCTCTGTCCGATAAGCATGCTGCCGGCAGGCAGTACAGCATACAGCTGCTTTTTGCCGAGGCGTTCGTAGCTGACGCTCGTGAGCTTCTCCAGATCATCGGTGTATTTTTCGAAACAGTTGCAGAATCCCAGGTCCAGGTCTCCGCAGGCAAGCTCCTTGATTATAGTGTTGCCGGGGAGGTAGCTGATATCAAAACTGGAACCCGGATACGCGTCTCTGAATACGCGTATGCATTCGGGTATAAGATCATTCAAAGCGTTGTAGCTGGTTCCGATGCGGAGGTGCACTGTCTGGGGATCAAGGTCGAACTGTATGGTCGAGATGCTCGAATTGATCTCGTTTGCCGCGATGTTTACGCCGTCATAAAATATCGATCCGTATTTTGTGAGCCTTGAGCCGGTAGGATCGTGTTCAAACAGCTTGACGCCAAGTTCGCTCTCCAGGGAGGCTATGGCTTTGCTCAGGGCGGGCGGTGTGATGAAAAGTTTGGCAGCCGTCTTTGCATAGCTGCCTTCTTCCGCGAGAGTCTTAAAGTAGATCAGGTGCTGCCAGTTCATAACATACCCCGCATGCTATAAACGCGTATGCTCTTCAAACGGATTATAACATGCCGCATGCAGCAAAAAACAGAAACAGTGCATTTTGTTTCAAAATGCACTGTTTCCGCGTTAGGCACACTTTTTATCAGAAGAAAAGAACTGGCTGAGTATCAGTATCCCAGGGCTTTTCCGACAAGAGCCCACATCTGGATGAATCCCGCGATCACAAATACCGCGACCTGAATGCCTGCGTAGATGAACTGGTTCCTGTACAGGCCGGAATCACGCTGTTCGTTGGATGCTCCGATGACAGCCATGTTTCCGCCGGTGGACAGCGGGGAGATGGATGTGCAGTTGGAAGCTGCGTAGATGCAGGCTCCCATCATAGCCGGAGTGATGTTGGCCAGAGGCGCCATTGCCGCTGCGATAGGAATGAACAGCGGGGCAACGACTGCCGTGCCGTCCGTGACAGACCCTAGTGCGGCGCATGCGAGTACGAGCAGCGGGCAGATGAGTATCGGCGGGAGGTTCGCGCTCTCAAACAGGCCAGACAGCGTTTCTACTATGCCGACCTCGTTCGCCAGCGATGCCAGCGTGCACATTCCAACGACTTTGAAGATAGAAGACCAGGGGATCTTCTTTGTGAATACTTCGTTTGCCTTGCCCAGACCGACGATGTGGAAGATCAGGGCGAAGGTGATGGTGAGCGTTCTGATGTCCAGATAAGTCGTCATCCACTTGATGACCGCCCCGTTCCAGAATCTCTTGATGATAGGAGGTATGCACAGCAGAGCGAAGAAGCAGCAGAGTATTATCAGGGCCTTTTTCTGATCCTTGGTGAAGGGCTCCGGCTTTTCCATGTTCTCCAGAGGCTTGGTCTTGTACGCCTTTGTGAAGAAGTAGAAGCCGAGGAACACCATGAGGAAGAGTATGTGCTGCACGATGAAGAGCATGACCATTGCCTGATGAGCGCCTTCCTCACCGATGGATATGGTGTAGAGCTGAGTCAGTGTCAGGTATTTGCTCTCCCAGGGATACAGACCGGAAAGCGTCGAGCCGAACCATACTATGGCAGCGGCGAGCACGGGGCTGAATCCGAGTTCAGCGGCAAGTCCGAATGCCAGCGGGGACATAAGGGCCGGTGTGCCGTAGTTTCCGGCGCCTATAACTGCTACCGCGTAGCAGGCAACAAGGAGAATGATCGGAATAGCCCAGCCCTGTTTGCGGAACGCGTACAGCAGCCTTTTGCTTATACCGTCAAATACATTGGTCTGTGATACGAATCCGAAGAAGAAGGTCGTGCTGAACAGGAGCAGGAACAGGTTCAGCGGGAAGAGATTCCACACAGCCTGGGGCTTCATCTTAAGGAAGATGCCCACGACGAGCGACATGAACAGTCCTACGATGCCTATATTGATCTTTAGCTTCTCGGAAATGATAACGCATATGATTATTGCTGCGAAGAGCAATATGAGTCCGGGTACACCAGTCATTTTTATCACCTCTCTATTCTGTGATCAGTACATCGTCCCCGTCCCAGCTGAATTTTGCGTTGAGGCCGGCCTCTTCAGTTATCTTCTTCATGTAGTCGAAGATCTCCTGACCGGTCTCGGTATGGCCGTGGACGTATGCTACTCCGCTCTTTTCGACCTTCATAAGCACCATCTTGTAGGCGCTTATCTTCTTGTCCTCTATGATCAGTTTTGCCACCGGACAGTAGACGGAATCCGGGTGGAACGGATAGGTCGGATAGTCGGGATCTGGAATGAAGCCGAACCTTTCGACACGTCTTTTTACCCATTCCGCGTTGCCGCCGTAGGCGCTCTTGCCGAAGTTCGGGGAAAGCTGCGGAGCGTAGAATACAAGGTTGTTGAGGCAGTGATATATTGCCTTGCCCTTGTACATCTCGATGCCGTGAGCTATGTGGCTGTGGGTGCCTATGACTACGTCAGCGCCGTTGTCTATCGCAAGGTGGGAGAGGAATCTCTCGTACGCGTCTACGATAACGGGGCGGTGGACGAAGCCCTTGTGCAGGTAGGCGATCAGGATATCGCACTGCTGCTTGGCCGCATAGACTTCTTCCGCGTACTGCAGGTAGCTTTCGATATCGATGAAGTTGAATGCCTTGCAGTCTTCTTCTATGTGCTTGGGCTCTTTGATCTCCCAGAGATCGTATTCGAGCCTGGGCGCATCCATCTGGTCCAGTTCACTGAATGGTATATAAGCCCTTTTGAACATCAGCGGGGCAACTCCGCCCCTGTTTTCTCTGGCGAACTGGCGGGTCGGACCGAGGGCGCAGAACGCGATAACGCCGATCTTAACTCCGCCTTTTTCCACGAAGGCGGGCTTTCTGGCTTCAGCCTCGTTGCGGCCGCCTCCGGCATGCTTGATGCCGTTGCGTTCGCACCAGTCGAGCGTGTCTCTTACGCCGTCTTCCCCGAAATCGTAGAAGTGGTTGCCGGAGAGCGTTACGAGATCTACTTTCCCGATAACGGGATCCAGGTTCTTGGTAAGTCTGTCATCCGGAGCGTCTCCGACAAGTTTGTCGAGGAAGGGCTCTTCCAGCTGGAACATGCGGATATCCGCGCTGTCCAGAAGGTCGTTGACGCCTTCCATGTATTTAGGTGAGTTGTTACCAAGTGTAAAGTCACCGCCAAACAGCAGGGTCTGTTTTGCCATAGTCTTACCTCCTTATTTATACCGGAAGGGTAGGATCGACGCCTGCGAAGAACAGATCGAACAGTCCGACTCCGGCGAATATAGCAGAGATCACGACGAATGCGACAGCACACAGGATCATGGGGCCTACGAGTTTCTTACGCATATTCTCGTCGGTGCAGCCTATCGTTGCCATGGTGCCGCCCATGGAGAAGGGGCTGAATCCTGCATACTGCAGACCGACCTGCATGCAGAGCGCAAGTACCAGAGGATTGCATCCGGTGGAAGCGCAGATACCGGGGATGAGCGGGATGAGTATAGGTCTGAGAACGTTTCCGGAGACCGCAAGGCTGAGCAGTCCGCAGATCAGCATGAATATAGGAGCTATCAGTGCCGGCGGTACGTTGCCTCCGAGCCACTTGCCTATAACATCTGTGATGCCTATCTCACCGGCAAGTCCTACGAGAGTACCCATTCCGCAGACTGTGAAGATGGAGCCCCAGGGCAGTCCCTTCTTGAGGATATCGTCGGCGTTGCCGATCTTGAGAAGGTGGCAGACCACTATGCCTATACCAGCCAGAGCTCTGAAGTCGAAGTACTTGGCTATCCATGTCGTGACAGGGTTAGGCAGGTACAGTTTGCAGATCATAGGAACGACCAGCAGGAGGGCAAGTATAACGATGACCCAAAGAGTTTTCTTCTGTACCGGAGTCATTGGCTCGGGCTTTTCGAAGGTCTTGGCGTCCCTTTTCTTGAATGCTCCGGTAATGAAGCATACTACAAGGAAGCAAGCGAACAGGAAGATAAGGTCATAGAACAGCGCGGTGATACCGACTGTGTTGGAAAGATCAACGCCGAAAACATCGTGCATTACAGCTGTCTTGGACTGGAAGTCCGCTGTCCATGGCAGGAAGTTGCATGCCGTGGATGGCGCGAAGGTGGCTATTGCCGCAACCAGCGGATTCATACCCATCTCTGTGATGATTCCGAAGAAGATCGGGCTTACGAACGCCGGGCCGGCTGTGCTGCCTGCGCCGAGCATCTGCACAACTATAGTGGTAAAGAACATTACGATGGGGAGGAATCTGGAAGAATTACCGAATTTGTAAAGTATCTTTTGCGCGATATTCTGGAACGTTCCGTTGTGAACACCGAATCCGTAGAAGAAGGTACCGAAGAACATGTAGAAGAACAGGTTCGTCGGGAAGACTCCGATGATAGTTGACGGAGTAAGCTTGAAGTACGCTCCGCCTACAAGGAATGCGATTCCGATGGCGATCACACCAATGTTAGCTTTGGTTTTCTGACCGATAAGAATAGCAAGGATAATAGCTACTAAAAATACCAGGATATCCATATAAATCTCCTCTCTAAAAAAGTTGCGAACGGTTAATTATCTATCGTTTTTTGTCACTCACCTCCTTTTTTCCTCCTATATTTATTATATTTTTAATGATATAGTCCAACAATTGACGATAAGTTAACAAGGTGTTAACCAGTCATGTCGTAAAGGGCCGTTTTTGCAGATGAGTGTTTTTCTATTGATGCTTTTGCTGTATAATAATTGCTATGAAGACTAAAGCAGAGATCATAAAAAGCAATATTTTCACGTATTTCAACCTGATATTTGCGGTGCTGGCGGTACTGCTGATACTGGCGGGCTCCTACAAGAGCCTTACTTTCCTGCCGGTGGTGCTTGCGAATATAGTTATAGGCATAGTGCAGGAGCTGCGCGCCAAGAAGATACTGGACGAGCTGACCATGCTCAACGCGCCCACGGCAAGGCGGGAGCGCGGAGGACAGATAGAGACCGTTCCTGTGGAGCAGCTTGCGGCAGGGGACACGGTGCTGTTCTCCTCCGGAGACCAGATCTGCGCGGACGCGGAGGTGGTGAGCGGGGAGCTTTACGTTAACGAGTCACTTCTGACCGGTGAATCCGTAGAGATAAAAAAGACGGCCGGGGAGAGCCTTCTTTCCGGCAGCTTTGCTGTGTCTGGCGAGTGCCGCGCAAGGCTGGACAAGGTGGGCGAGGACTCCTACATTTCCAAGCTTACCAAAAAGGCCAAGGAGATGAAGGGCGGCGAGCAGTCCGAGATGATAAGGGCGCTGGACCGCCTGGTAAAGATAGCAGGAATCATTATTATCCCGGTGGGGCTGGCGCTGTTTGCGCAGCAGCATTTCCTGGCGGGGCGGACCATATCCGAAAGCATTGTATCCATGGCGGCGGCGCTTATAGGCATGATCCCGGAAGGGCTGTACCTGCTGGCAAGCGTGGCCCTGGTGGTCAGCATGATAAGGCTGGCCAAGAACGGAATAATGCTGCACGACATGAAGTGCATAGAGACCCTGGCGCGCGTGGACGTGCTCTGCGTGGACAAGACGGGGACCATAACGGACGAGGCCATGAAGGTGGCAGGAGTTGTGGAGCTTGGCGGCGGCGCGGAGCATGCGGCGGCTACTGCGGGGGACGTTCTGCGCAGCGGCGCGGAGGAAATTGACGCGCATCTTGCGGGAAAGATACGCTCCTTTATAGCGGCGATGCCCGGCGGCAACATCACTCAGGACGCGCTGAACGCGTACTTTGGTGGCAGAATGCCTGGCGGAACCGCGGCAGAGGCTGGCGCTGCGGCAGGCTATATAGCACCGGACGAGGTGCTCCCGTTCTCTTCCGCAAACAAGTATTCAGCGGTGCGTTTCGGGAACGATGCCTACTACCTCGGAGCGCCTGAATTCATAATGAAAGACGCCTACGAGCCTCTCAGAGCGCACACAGAGCCATGGAGCGCAAAAGGCTTAAGAGTGCTGCTGTTTGCGCGTCAGACAGGCTGTGATAGCCTTACAGAGGCATCTGCAGAGCAGGGCGGGCAGGC
>JAZQIH010000039.1:0-5536 GCA_045541015.1 Anaerovoracaceae bacterium
GTTCTTTCGATGCATGCCAGCATGCATCGAAAGAACCGTCCCCCTGATGCGCCCCTGATGCCGAACCCGTCTCCCTGTATGAAAGGATCAAAATGGCAAAAAAAATAGTTGCCGTGAACGCCGGCCCGCGCAAGGGCTGGAACACGGACACCCTCATAGACGAGGCAATAAAAGGCGCCGAGTCCGCCGGCGCGGAAGTCGTAAAGTTCGACCTCTTCCGCCTGGAAAAATACACCGGCTGCATATCCTGCTTCGGCTGCAAAAAGGAAAAATTCAAGGGCCACTGCGTCTGCAAAGACGGCCTGACCCCGGTCCTGGACGCCATCCGCGAATCCGACGGCCTCATAATCGGCTCGCCCAACTACCTGTCCGAGCTGACCGCGTCCTTCAGGGCTCTGTACGAGAGGCTCATCTTCCAGAACCTCACCTACAACCTTCAGACTCCGTGCTGCAACGAAAAGCGCATCCCGGTGCTGCTGATCATGACCAGCAACGCCCCGGACAACATGTATCACGGCCTGCTGGAAGGCTACCGCAAGACTCTGGACCGCTTCGTTGGGCCCTGTGAAGTGCTTGTGAGCGGCCAGACCCTGCAGCTCAAGGACTACAGCAAGACCGACTGGCCCTGGACCATGTTCGATCCTGCCGAAAGAAAAGAGCGCCACGAGACCATCTTCCCGCTTGAGCGCAAAGATGCCTTCGAAAAAGGCGCCGCAATGGTATAACTGAAACGAGGGATGGTTCATCCCTCGTTTCCTCGTTTCATCTCCGTTATATTTCCGGGAAGCTCAGCACTGCTTTGAACAGGTCGCCGTCTATCTCCAGGCGGAGCGTGCCGCCCTGCAGCTCGGCCATGCTCTTGGCTATGGAGAGGCCAAGCCCGTTGCCCTCTGTGCTCCTGGACTGGTCCCCGCGCACAAAGCGCTCCATCAGCTCGTCCGCGGAAATGTCCAGCGGCGCGGCAGAGGTATTCTTAATAGTTATAACAGCCTGCTTGCCTATGTAATCCAGGCTCATGTACACTCTGGTGCCGCTCTGCGCGTACTTGCAGGCGTTGTTCATCAGGTTGTCGAACACGCGCCACATGCGCCTGCCGTCCGCCATTATCCGGCCGTGACGGGCGGGCTTTTTTGTTACGAGCTCCAGCCCGGCACCCCTCAGCTTGTCCTCGTACTCGCCGCCGGCCTGCTCCAGGAAGACCTCCGGGTCGCAGGGCATAAGCGCCACGTCCAGCACTCCGGCGGACGCCTTGGAAGCCTCCACCAGGTCCTCGATCAGGCGCTTGAGCCTCTCCGACTGGCGCATCAGCACCCCGCAGTACTCCTTAATATTCTCGTTGTCCGTGGGCTCCGCGTTTATCAGGCCCGCGTAGTTTATGATCGAAGTCAGCGGCGTCTTAAGATCGTGCGAAACATTGGTTATGAGCTCGGTCTTCATGCGCTCGCTCTTCAGCTGCTCGCCGACGGCTATGCTCATGCCGTTTGCTATGCTGTTGAGGTCCTCGCCGTGGGCTTTCAGGTCCAGCACCATCCTGGATGTATCCAGGTGATGCGACAGGTCTCCTGCGGCCAGCGCCCTGGCTCCCTTGCGGAGGCGGCTCATCATTACCGCGGCGTACAGAACGCAGATCCCAAGCATTATCTTGATGATCAGCACCGCAGTGCCAAAGCCCTGGAGATCTCCGTAACTCAGACCCGAAAGGATCACGATGTCGCTGACGAAAAGCGCCGCCAGCACCAGCAGGGCCTTCCATGTTATAGGCAGGGTCCGCACAAACGCCCGGATCCCGCGCCCTATGGCCTTCAGGACCTTCCACAAAAGCTTCAGGACCATTGCTATCAGCGTGTTTTTCAGCAGCGTGCCTTCCTTGATCCTTGCGGCAAAGCTCATGCAAAGCCCAAGCGCCAGGCAGAACTCCACAACGCAAACAGCCGCCGCAACAGCAAACGATACTGCATCGTTAAAGCGGGCGTCCAGGAGCTGGGAGGCCATATATGCCAGACCGAAGCCGCCAAAGCCGACGGCCGCCAGCAGAACGTCGAACGGCACCTTGTTCAGGTAACCCGGATGTACCCCGTCGGAGCCCCTTCTCCGCCCGGACAGGCACATCAGCGCGGCAAACAGCGCTATAGCCGCTATCAGCGCCACCGCTCCTATAACGTATACGGAGTAACGCAGGTCCACGCCTATGTCTATGAGCTTGATCACCAGCTTGTAGTTTGGATCGGCCTCGTTTACGTAGCGCTCTATCAGCTCAGCCTGGGTCATGTCATAGAACCCGGCCTCCGACAGCGCTACGACCCCGAAGACGCAGCCGGCCACCACTATGGCGCACAGCACGCAGGCCATGAATGCCAGCGTTTTTACCGCCGGCGTTGCAGATTTGTGCTTCATCTGCGCAGACCTCCCCTCAGTTCATCCCTCGTCATTTTCTTCCCCCTTCTATCTTGTAGCCCTGGCCGAACACCACCTTAAGGCAGCGCGGCTGGGCCGGATCAGTCTCTATCTTTTCTCTGATGTGCCGGATGTGGACCGCCACGGTGTTGCTGTCCAGATCGTAGGGCGTCTCCTTCCAGACCTCGGTGTAGATCTCTTTGGGCGAGAATACCCGCCCCGGGGACTTCATCAGAAGCTTGAGGATCTCGAATTCCTTCGGGGTCAGGGGCACTTCCTCCCCGTCCAGCGTGACCCTTTTCGTGGCGTCGGAGAGCTCCAGGCCGCCCACGACTATGCTGCCTTCCGCGCTTGCCCCGGCGCCGAGCCTCATGTAACGCCTCAGCTGGGACCTGACCCTGGCCACCACTTCCATGGGGCTGAAGGGCTTGGTAACGTAGTCGTCCGCGCCCACGTTGAGCCCGAGTATCTTGTCCGCGTCCTCGCTTTTGGCGCTGAGGATTATTATCGGCGCGTTGCTGATCTTCCTTATTTCCTCCATGGCGGTGATCCCGTCCATGACAGGCATCATTACGTCCAGCAGGATAAGGTGGATCTCCTCCCGCTTTACTATCTCCAGGGCCTCCTTGCCGTTGTATGCCTCAAAGAATGTGTAATCCGGGTCGGTCAGGTATATCTTAAGGGCCCTGACTATGTCTTTTTCATCGTCGCAGATCAGTATATTTGCCATAACGCGCCTCCTACGCTTGCTATTGTACAACACCGCGCATTAAAAAGCACCCACCTGATCCATTAAGATTTCCTTAAGGATGTGCAAAAGGGACGGTTCTTTTTACACATCCTTAAACTTGGGGACGATTCCTTGTGTTGGTTACTACAAATTTAAGTCAGCACTTAGGAACGGTTTTCAGGTGTCAACTTCGCAATTGCAAACACCTGAAGGGAAATCTTAAGGAATTCTTAATTACTTGCCATGATGTTTTTTAATCGGCAGAGTGGTAAAGTTTAATTGCAGTCCGGCGGAGTGCCGCCGGCAGTTTGTTCAAAAGGGGTTTGAAACATGTTAGATCTGGTGATGGCTGAGGAAAACAGCAGGAACGTTAATACACTGAGCAGCAAGAGCGGAAAGGGGGCCCGCAGCGCTAAAACGGGGAGCGATCCAGGCAGCGCTAAACCCGGAAGATCCGGCGCGGGCTTTCTGCACTTTCTGGGCACGCTGCTGCCGGTAGCGCTTGCGTTTCTGGTAGCCGGTGCGATCATACTGTTTGAAAACAGCGGTGCGTTCTTTGGTTCGGAAAACAGCGGCGGAATGCCAGGCTCGGGCAGCAAATGGCTCCAGGATATCGGCAGCTGGCTGCGCGGGGAAGGGCGCTCCTCCGGCAAGAGCTACGACGCTCAGGCCTTCGGCATCAGCACCGCAAAAAGCAGCGTGGACTACGACCACGACGGCAGGGACGACTACGCTGACTTCCTGCTCGGCGCTCAGAAAGACGCCAAAAACCACCCGCGCTACGACAGCCGCTACCTTGAGAGCGGCTGGCCGCCGGAAAACATCGGGGTCTGCGCGGACGTCGTCTGGAGAGCCTTCCGCGAGGCCGGCTACGACCTTCGCGCCAAGGTGGACAAGGACATCGCTGCCCGCCGCTCCGCCTACACATCCATCACGCGCCCGGACAGCAACATAGACTTCCGCCGCGTGCGCAACCTCAAGGTCTTTTTCGAGAAATACGGCCAGTCCCTGACCCTGGACAAGACCCGCATCGACCAGTGGCAGCCCGGGGACATCGTGATCTTCGGTGCCAACAAGCACGTCGGGATAGTTTCGGACAAGCGCAACGCTGACGGGGTCTGCTGGATCATCCACAACGGCGGCCAGGCGCAGCGTGAAGAGGACTACCTCTCAAGGACGACCATGGAGATCACCGGGCACTACCGTTTTGACGCGTCCAGGGTGCCGGCGGACATGCTTGTGCAGTGGAAAGGGGAGAACTAACATGGGCTTTAAGGCAACAAAAATAGCGGCTATCGCCGCCGGTGCAGTCCTGGCAAATGTGGTCTGCGCGATCGCATATATATTCTACCGCGGTTTCAAGCTGCTGCAGCAGCTGGTCGGCGCTGCAGAGCTTTAACGAAATGAGGGACGTCCACAAAGTTACGCGGATCTAAACAGCACCTTCAGCGTGTCGCGCAGGTTCTGGTGCTTTACGGTTGCAGCGTCAAAGTGCAGGGTGCCCAGCGAGAACTGCAGTATGGGCCCGGAGCACAGCGCGCTGATTATGGTGCCAAGGCCCACCGGCCCGCCAAGCAGCCAGCCGATAAACGTCGCAAGGCTCAGAAGCCCAATACTTACAGCGCCTATAGGCACACGCTTAAGGCGCTTTTTCAGTCCCACCAGCAGCGTGTCCCTGGGGCCGCAGCCAAGCGCCGCCGCCATGTAGGTGCCCTGGGTGTAGGCGATCACGAACAGCCCCGCAATCATCAGCAGAATGCCAAGCGGCAGGCTGCTGCACTTGGGCACCGGCGCCAGCCAGTTGAAAAAGTCCACGGACTTACCCACCACCGTGGCGTCTATGAACATCGCCAGCCCTATCGGCTCGCGCATAATAATATCTATAAAAAGAATAGTCAGGGAAATCGCAATCGACGCGTTGCCGTACAGTATCCCCAGCGTCTTGGACGCGCCCAGGTTCAGCACGTCCCAGGGCGACGCCCCGATGTTTGCCTGTATAGTCAGGTATATCCCAAAACCGTTCACGAACAGGCTGACCGCAGCCAGCAGCACGTTCCTGAGTATCCTTCCTGCACTTGTATTTTGTACCATTATCCGTTCCATGCCTGCTATTATGTCACTGCGGCGCGTAACTTGCAAGCAACAATAATGTGTCGATAGACTCCGCGCAGCCTTATATTGCAAAACCCCCGGCAATGCAGTAAAATAGCCCAAAAGAAAGGAGTAAAAAATGACTATAGATATCAAAGAAAAAGGCAGTGAGGCCTTCTACAAAGAAGTCGTAAACATCATGTACAATTTCAGGAAGCTCCTGAAGGACCACAGCCGCAAGCTCAGCGACTACTTCAAGCAGTACAGGATACTGGCCATCATATCGGCCGTGCTCTTTGTGGCCATCTTGCCGTTCTGGAT
>JAZQIH010000040.1:0-3627 GCA_045541015.1 Anaerovoracaceae bacterium
AGCGGCTCCATGTATACCTTGTCCGCTATCTGGGTGTCTGTCATGATGGTTGCTGGGTTGGAGTTGCATAAGATGACCTGGTAGCCTTCCTCCTTAAGAGCCAGGCATGCCTGAGTGCCTGCGTAGTCGAACTCCGCAGCCTGTCCTATAACTATAGGGCCGGATCCGAAATAAGTACTTTCTTGATATCTGTTCTCTTTGCCATTTTATATGCCTTTCTTGTCAATTGGGGAGGGTCCCGAATTGACATTATTCCAAATTTTGCTATTTTGACAATTCGGGACCGTCCCCAATTATCATTTCCCAAACATTATTTCCGTTGTAAGTGGTGCTGATGCAGCGCCCGAAGACTTCCGCGCCTTCGAAGGGCGTTGCCTTGCCCATGGAGAGGAACTCTGCCGGGTCTATGCTGTATTTTGCATTAAGGTCCCAGACGCTCTGGCCGGGGTCCGTCTTTATCCCGAAGCGCTTTCTGGGGTTTTCGGTAAGGCAGGCTATTATCTTTTCCAGCGGAACTATGCCTGTCTTTACCAGCCCCGTGTAGAGCAGGGGGAAGGCGGTCTCTATGCCTACTATCCCGAATGCGCTGCCCTTAAGGCCCTTAGCCTTTTCCTCCGCGCTGTGCGGCGCGTGGTCTGTTGCTATCATCTCTATGGTCCCGTCCAGGACGCCTTCTATCAGAGCCTCACGGTCGTCTGCTGAGCGCAGGGGCGGATTCATTTTAAAGCGCCCAAGCTCCTGAAGATCGTCCTCGCAGAGGAGCAGGTAGTGGGGCGCCGTCTCGCAGGAAACGTTCACTCCTTCTGCCTTGGCCTTGCGGATTATCTCCACGCTCTCCCTGCAGGAGATGTGGCAGACGTGGTAGGCGCAGCCGGTCTCTTTGGACAGGCGAACATCGCGCTCTATCTGGCGCCATTCGCTTTCGGAGCAGATCCCTGCGTGACCGTGAGCTGCGGCGTAGCGTCCGTCGTGGATGTAGCCGCCTTTTAGAAGCTCGTTCACCTCGCAGTGTGCCACTATCATCTTGCCCAGAGCCTTGGCGCACAGCATTGCGGAGCGCATCATCTCCTCTGCCTGAACGCCGCGGCCGTCGTCCGAGAAGGCCACAACATCCGGCGCCATGCCTTCCAGGTCCGCAAGCTCCTGGCCTTTTTCGCCGACAGTTATTGCACCGTAAGGCAGGACGGCTATGCAGGCGTCCTTTTTTATGATATCCAGCTGTTCTTTAAGATGGGGGATGGAATCGGGTACAGGGTTAAGATTCGGCATTGTGCAGACTGCGGTGTACCCCCCGCGAGCCGCTGCCAGGCTGCCCGTTTTTATGGTCTCTTTATAAGAAAATCCCGGCTGGCGAAAATGCACATGCACATCGCAAAATCCGGGAAAAACGGTATAGCCTTTTTCGTTTACGCTAAAATTCATTCTGACTATCTTTCTGACCTCTCTGGATCAAGTTTAAAGATGTATTTATCCTCGATATTAAACCACAACAGGGGGCGTTTTGTCAATACAAACAGCGCTATATTATGTACAGGATCGCATATCGTCTTTCGGACATCGTTCAAAGATCCGAAGCTTGGGATTTTACAATCACTTCCCGGATGATATAATTGAGCCAAAGGAGGGCAGTCATGAAAAAACTCACTATCTGGCATACGAACGATATCCACAGCCGCTTTGAGAAATTCATCGGGATGGCCGGCTATATAAGAAAGTACGCAGGGCCGGACGATCTAATCCTGGATTCCGGAGACTTTGCCGATATGATATCTGTTATGGTCAGCGGCACAGAGGGCCTTGGCGCTATGAGGCTGCTGAAGGCGGCCGGTTTCGATGCTATGGCGGTCGGAAACAACGAGTTTTTTGAAGGGATAGACACGCTTTCCCGCATGGCGGAAGCTTTCCCGATGATGGCCTGCAACATTACGGATCTGCAGGGAAGGCCGGTCCCGAATATCGTTCCATACAAGCTGCTTGAACGCGGCGGGATACGCGTGCTTCTTATCGGAGCCTGCCCGTTTTTCCGCGGGACCCAGTTTTTTACCGACAACGCGGGGGTGAAGCTGCACGATCCAGCTCCTGCGGTATCGCGTATACTTGAGGAAGAAAAAGGCCGCTACGATGTCTGCGTGCTGCTTTCGCATCTTGGAATGTGGCACGACACTGAACTTGTGGAGAAGGTCTCCGGCATAGATCTGATACTTGGCGGGCACTCACATACTGAAATGGAGCAGCCTCAGATCGTAAACGGCACCGCCATCTTCCATTCCGGCGTTTACGGTAAGATGCTGGGCAAGGCAGAGATAATACTGGATGATGGTGGCATCGTTATTACAGCCGAAAACATTACAGGTGCCTGCGAACCTTTCCCTCAGTTGGGGGCGGTCCTTGCCGAAGAGACGTCAAAGGGCGTCGGGATCCTTAGCGAGCCTCTGTTTGAAATGAGCCGGGAGCTCGCATTTGATGCCTTTTCCGAATGCCCGGCCTGCAACATGGTAGCAGACAGCCTTAAAAGCGTGTACGGAGGGGATTTTGCGCTTATAAACAACGGGATAATATGCAAAGGTTTCTCCGGCACGATCTCCAGGCTCAGCCTGCTTGAGACCTCGCCGTCCATACTCAATCCCACCATGGTCTGGTGGAAAGGGCGGAATATAAGGGAGGCCCTGGCGGCGTCATTCGACCAGAACTTTATAAGGCAGAGCGGACGGGGCCCGGGGTCCCGATCGGACGTGCTTGGTGCGCTGGCGGTAAGCTCCAACGTGACAGTCAGAAAGCCGCAGAGCGGTGAGCTTCCGGAGGTCTTTGTGGACGGCAGTCCTCTGGAAGACGGGAACATATACTGCGTTATGACAGACGACTACATGTACCGCGGCAAGGCAGGCTATACCATGCTCTCCGGTTCTGAAAAGCAGGAGATCTACTACGATGGGTATATCCGAGACATGCTCGAAAAGACGCTGCGCAGCCAGTCGCTTACAGACGGAGCGTTCACAAAACGCATAGGATGATTCCTAATAGGAATGTATACGTATATGGTTTTTTCATTTGATTCTTGCGGGCGGGCATATTAGAATTAGGTAAAACGTAAAATTTTAAGGACGTATCACAAAAGGAGAGCGCAATGATAAAGCTTTACGACAACGGTATTTTCCTGGTCAACGGAAAGGATATAGTATCGGACCCTGCAGAGTTCAAGGCTCTGGGCGTGCACGTTAACGGCGCCAAGGAGCTTGCGGAGCTCAAGGCTCAGGCCGAAAAGGGCACCATGGCTTACAGCATTCTTAATGCCCACAATACCAGCGGCAACATGGACGAGCTGATGCTCAAGTTCGATTCCATGACATCCCACGATATTACTTATGTAGGAATAATCCAGACCGCCAGGGCTTCCGGAATGACAGAGTTCCCGCTGCCTTACGTGCTCACCAACTGCCACAACTCTCTGTGCGCTGTGGGCGGCACCATCAACGAGGACGACCACAAATTTGCGCTATCCGCAGCTCATAAATACGGCGGCATCTACGTTCCGCCTCACCTTGGAAACATACACAGCGTAAACAGGGAGCTCATGTCCGGCTGCGGCAGGATGATACTCGGCTCCGACAGCCACACACGCTACGGCGC
>JAZQIH010000041.1:0-20790 GCA_045541015.1 Anaerovoracaceae bacterium
TTTGTCTTCCTAAGACCGCTTGGCCTCCGACTTTTGCTAAGGAAGACCTTGCCAAGGGTTTCCTGTCCATGGGTATTGCACTTGTAATGTGCTGCATAGGCAAGGATCCTCTTACCGGTATGGTAAGGTTCACCTTCGGCAGCATGTACCTCCTGAACGGTATAGACATGGTAAACCTTCTTATGGGTCTGTTCGCGGCAAGGACCATTGCAATGGAATACGCGCGCGATACCAAAAAGAAGGAAGCTTCGATCATGAAGGTCGAAAAATTCAGATGGCCCGGCAAGGACATCAGGGAGCACGCAGGACTGCTTGTCCGCTGCTTCTCCATAGGAGCTATTATAGGCTTCATGCCCGGCATAGGAATGAACTCCGCAACTGCGCTTTGCTACGCTAACGAGCGCAATATGGCCAAGGACAAGGAAATGTGGGGCCACGGAGCAATAGGCGGAGTCATGGCTCCGGAAATTGCTAACAACGCAGTTATCGGCGGCGCAATGACCCCGATGATCTCCCTTGGTATACCCGGCAACGGCGCTATGGCTTACTTCATCACAGCTATGAGCATCCACGGCATCAATGCAGGCCCCAGGCTCCTTCAGGAGCAGCCTGTAATGGTATACACCCTGTATATAGCAGCTATGGTAGCAGCTGTATTCATCCTTGTATCCCAGATGGTAGGCATGCCGCTGTTCCCGAAGCTCCTTACCACGCCGTATCACTTCCTGTATCCGGCTATAATGGTAATAGCATTCCTTGGATCCTTCCTGCAGGGCAACAACGTATTCTATGTATTCCTTGCTCTGTTTGCATGCCTCCTGGGACTGTTCATGGGTTACTTCAAGATCCCTCTTATGCCTTTCATGATGACTTACATCCTGGGCAAGATGCTTGAAAGCAACCTGCGCCGCGCGTTCAACTACGGCGAGCACGGACTTCTGGACTTCTTTACCCGTCCGCTGTCCTGCGCTCTGATACTGCTCTCTGTCGGTTTCATTCTCTGGAACCTGTTCGGAGACAAGATAAAGGCTAAGTTCGCAAAGAACAAGAAGCTCGAAGTAAGGGACGTAGAAGAAGGCGAGATCTAGTAATAACGCATAAGGCCGCCTGCATAAGGCGGCCTTTTTAAGAGGTCAGATGATGAAAACTGTAACTGAAACAGCAAACGAACTGAAAAAAAGCGGCAAAAAGGTGCAGATACTCTACATAGTTTTTGTGGAGATATTTGTGGTGGCTCTTATAGTAGGGTTGTTCAGGAAGTTCATTCCCGCCGCAGTAATAGTTATAGCCAATCTGATCTTTTACTACGTGTACATACAAAAGGAGCGCAAAGCCTGCAGCGATGCCATCGTGGATGCCACGATAACTTACGGTGTCTGTGCACCGCTTACTGAAGTGCGCTGCCTCGGAAGCGGCAGCCTTACCGCAGAAGATTTCGATTCTTTCAAAATGCTGCCCATTCACGTGGCAAACAAGAGCCTGCTGAGCGAGAGCGGCTTTGAAGGAAAGCGCGGATCTCTGCTTTTGAGGGGCTGGGAGGCTTCGCTCCACTATCCTGTGCCGGGTGCAAAGGGAAAGGACATGTACCGCTTCATTAGCGGTACGCTGCTGACTGCTCAGAAAAAAGACGGTACGGCAGGTGACTGGCTGATACTTAAAAAGGACTATCTCAATTACCTTGCAGAAGAAGAGTTTACAATGCAGAACGGCTACTGCCAGGCTGAGTGCAGCATAGCGGAGCTTTCGGAAAACTATACAGTCTACGGTAAAGAAGAGGGCGCGGCATTCCCGGACGAACTTGCATGGATAGTCCGCAAGGCAGTAAAACAGGCTGAAAAGATAGCTGCTGTAAGGTTTTCTGCTGATTCGGCCCAGGTGTGGATAGGCGGAAGCTTTTACACGTTAAGAACGCGCCTGCGCTTTCTGCCGGACGCGGAATGGTACACAAATAACCTTCTTGCGGAAAGGGATGCTGCCTGGACTATGTTCAGGGAGTGGGGCGCAGCAAAATAGCGCTCAGAACTTTATAAGTCCGCTCTTAAGTATGCGGATAAGGTTGCTGAGCCCGGTGGACGGAACGTGGTTTTTATGCCATATAAGGCAGGACTTTGCCGTGTAGTTTTCCGGAAGCGGGATAGCAACTATATTTTCCTCGCGGGCATTGAGTATCCCCTCGAATAAAAACGTTGAAGCTGTGTTCTCGTCCAGAAGCTTTCTTATGGTATAGAGCTGGTTCGTATGGAGTATACAGTTAGGTGTCAGCCCGTGTTTTTTATACTCGTCCTCTACAAAGCCGTTTAAAAAAGTCTGCTCGTTAAGAAGCACCAGCGGGGCATCCTTAAAAGCCTCGTAATCGAAGGTGGTCATGTAGGCCAGCGGGTTTTCTATAGAGGTGTAGAACAGTATGTTAAGATCCCGGACATCTATATAGTTGAAATTGCCCGGAACATCGTCGTTATAAGTTATCATTGCGGCATCCAGGGTGCCGTCCATAACCATAGATGCGGACAGCTTAGAGCCGGTCTCCTGGATCTCCAGCTTGGTATCCGGGTAGGTCTCTCGGAGAGCCTGGAAGATGCGCGGGAAAACAATAGAAGCCTCTATAGGACCAACGCCCACCTTTACGGTGTGGTTCTGGTTCCCAAGAGCCTTCATTTCGTAGATGAGCGCGTCCGCCTGAGCCGTGAGCTGCTGCGAAAGCTCAAGAAGGCGTTCTCCTTCCGGGGTTATCTTGAGCCCCTTGCGAAGTCTGTAAAACAAGGTGACCCCGAATTCGTTTTCGAGGTCGCTTATCACACTGGAAAGACTGGGCTGCGAAACATGCAACTCTTCAGATGCTCTTGTTATGTTGTTGTGTTTGCAGATAACCTGAAAGCAGCGCAGGCTCGAGAGTTTCATGATATTTCACCGGTGTGACTTTTTTTCTATGGGTGCCGATATTATATCACAAAACTCAGGTTAAAGTGTGATAAAAGTGATCAAATTTACGTTAAAACGTCACTAATGCACTTTGGTTAGCCTGCTTTAGCTCTTAAGTCTGCGCATTACCTCCTCGTAGGCTTCTTCCACGCCGCCGAGGTCTCTTCTGAAGCGGTCCTTGTCCAGCTTTTCGCCTGTGGCCTTGTCCCAGAGCCTGCAGGTGTCCGGGCTTATCTCGTCCGCAAGGACTATGGTGCCGTCCGCAAGCCTGCCAAACTCCAGCTTAAAGTCCACCAGTGTTACGCCGCGCTCATCCCAGAAACTCTTAAGAAAAGCGTTTACCTTTAGAGCGTAGGTCTTTATAAGAGCAAGCTCTTCCTGGCTGGCAAGGCCCAGTGCAAATACGTGGGAATCTGCCATCAGAGGGTCGCCAAGGGCATCGTTCTTGTAGGAAAACTCCACAGAAGGCTGCTCAAAAGCCTTTCCTTCCTCAAGCCCGTACCTTTTTGCAAAGGATCCGGCCGCTATGTTCCTGACTATTACCTCCAGCGGAACTATGGACACCTTCTTTACCAGGGTCTCCCTTTCGGAAAGCTCCTCTACAAAGTGGGTGGGGACTCCGTCCTTTTCCAGAAGGCTCATAAGGTAGTTGCTCATGCGGTTGTTTATTACGCCTTTGCCGCTGATGGTGCCTTTTTTCAGCCCGTTGAACGCAGTGGCGTCGTCCTTGTAGGAGACTATCAGAAGCTGCGGATCTTCCGTTGCGAATACTTTCTTTGCTTTTCCTTCGTAAAGCTGCTCTTTCTTTTCCATGTGTTATCCTTTCATGAGTGATGCTTTTATGAATCCTAAAAACAGCGGGTGAGGTCTGTTGGGGCGGCTCTTGAACTCCGGATGGTACTGCACTCCCACAAAGAATGCCTTATCGTCCAGTTCCACGGTCTCCACCAGGCTGTCGTCCGGGGCTGTGCCGCTTAAGACAAGTCCGGCCTCGGAAAGCTGTTTTCTGTACTCGTTGTTGAATTCGTAGCGGTGGCGGTGCCTTTCCGCTATCTTAAGGCTTCCGTCCGCAAGCTCTTCCGTGCCCTTGGATGGTGCCTGCCTGTAGCACTGGTCCATTACGGTGCCTTTCTTTATGTGGCAGGGCCAGCTGCCAAGGCGCAGGGTGCCGCCTTTGTCGGTCTCGTCGCTCTGGTCCGGAAGGAAGTCTATTACCTTGTGCTTGCTGCCAGGATCGAACTCGCCGGAGTTGGCGTCCGAAAGCCCGCACACGTGCCTTGCGAACTCTATGACCGAGATCTGCATGCCAAGGCAGAGCCCAAGGTAGGGGACATTGTGCTCCCTTGCGTAGCGGCAGGCGCTTATCATTCCCTCTATGCCGCGGCCTCCGAATCCGCCGGGAACGATGATCCCGTCCAGCCCGCCGAGCACCAGCTCCGCGTTGGAGTCCGTTATGCCTTCTGAATCTATCCAGTCTATGTCTACCTTGGTGCGCAGGGCGTAGCCGGCGTGGCGCAGTGCTTCTGCCACGGAAAGGTAGGCATCGTGCAGCTGCACGTATTTGCCCACAAGGCCTATCTTTACGGTCTTTTCCGGGTGCTTTACGCGCTCCACCATCTCTGCCCAGTCGGAAAGATCCCGGGCCCAGGCCGTGAGCCCAAGCTCCCGGCAGACAATCTCGTAAAGGCCTGATTTTTCAAGGTATATAGGGGCCTCGTAGAGCACCGGCAGGGTGAGGTTTTCTATTACGCAGTCCGGCTTTACGTTGCAGAAATCCGCTATCTTGGTGAATATGTTCTCGTCTTCTATCTTTTCGTCGCAGCGCAGCACTATAATGTCCGGGCTTATACCCATGCCCTGAAGCTCCTTTACGGAGTGCTGGGTGGGCTTGGATTTGTGCTCCCCGCTGGCTTTAAGGTAGGGGACAAGGGTAACGTGAACGTAGAGGCAGTTCTCGCGGCCTGCTTCATAGCCTATCTGGCGTATTGCCTCTATGAAAGGCTGGCTCTCTATGTCTCCTATGGTGCCGCCGATCTCAGTTATGACCACATCGGCCTTGCCTTCCTTGCCCACGCTGTAGATAAATTCCTTTATGGCGTTGGTTATGTGGGGTATGGTCTGAATGGTCCTGCCCAGGTATTCTCCGCGGCGCTCCTTGGCTATGACGCTTGCGTAGACCTTGCCTGTGGTCAGGTTGGAGAAGCGGTTAAGGTCCTCATCTATGAAGCGCTCGTAATGGCCAAGGTCCAGGTCCGTTTCCGCGCCGTCCTCGGTAACGTAGACCTCTCCGTGCTGTTAGGGGCTCATGGTGCCCGGATCTACGTTTATGTAGGGGTCCAGCTTCTGCGATGCCACCTTGTAGCCACCCGCTTTCAGCAGCCTTCCTATGGATGCGGCTGTAATGCCTTTGCCAAGACCGGAAACAACTCCGCCTGTCACAAAAATATATTTAGTCATTTCCCCCTCCTTACGAACTAAAGAACTTTAGGAACCGTCCCCAAAGTTACGGGCTATTCTACGGTGACGCTCTTTGCGAGGTTTCTTGGTTTGTCTACGTCAAGGCCCTTGGCAACGCTCAGGTAGTAGGCCAGAAGCTGCAGCGGGACAATGGCTAGAAGCCCTGTAAAGTGCGGGTCTGTCTTGGGTATGTAGGCCGTGAAGTCCGCAGTGTCTTCCACGTTGTAGTTGCCGTAGCTGGTAAGGCCCATAAGGTAAGCTCCGCGGGCCTTGCATTCCGTCATATTGCTCAGCGTCTTTTCCAGAACGTCCTTTTGGGTCAGCAGCCCTATAACAAGGGTGCCGTCCTCTATAAGGCTTATGGTGCCGTGCTTCAGCTCTCCGGCTGCGTAGGCCTCGCTGTGAATGTAGCTTATCTCTTTCAGCTTGAGGCTTCCCTCAAGGCTGATGGCGTAGTCCAGCTCGCGCCCGATAAAGAACACATCCCTGGCGTTGGAGAACTTGGACGCGAACCACTGCACGCGCTCCTTGTCCTCCAGTATGCGGGAGATCTTGGAGGGCAGAGTGGTGAGCTCCTCGGAAAGGGCCTTTTCCTGCTCTGTGTTTATGCAGCCCTTGGCCTTTGCCAGGGCAACTGCAAGCACGTACATTACGGCAAGCTGGGCGCTGTAGGCCTTGGTGGTGGCAACAGCTATCTCCGGGCCTGCCTTGGTGTAGATCACCTTGTCCGCCTCCCTTGCTATGGAGGATCCAAGCACGTTAACAACGGCCAGGGTCTTAAGGCCCTTGTCCTTAGCCGCACGCAGCGCCGCCAGTGTATCCGCGGTCTCGCCGGACTGGGATATGACTATCACCAGGCCGGTAGGATCGTCTATGGTCCTTCTGTAACGGTATTCGGAGGCCAGCTCCACGCGCACAGGGACCCTTGCAAGGTCCTCTGTAACGTACTGAGCCTGCATGCCAACGTGCCAGGAAGAGCCGCAGGCTGCTATCGTAATGCTGCTTATGCCTTTTAGGAATTCCTCATCTATGGCAGCTTCCGAAAGGTCCGCGCGGCCTTCTTTTACAAGGCTTCCGAGGGTGTCCTTTACTGCCTGGGGCTGCTCGTGTATCTCCTTTATCATGAAGTGCTCAAAGCCGCCTTTTTCAGCAGAATCAACGCTCCAGGTAACTTCTGTGGGCTTCAGCTCCACCTCGTCTCCGTTAAGGTCGAAGAAGTGGACCTCGCCGGGAAGCACCCTTGCCGCCTGCATGTTGTCTATAAAATACACAGTTCGGGTGTGCTTAAGGATAGCCGGAACATCGGACGCTATAAAGCTCTCCCCGCCGGCTGTGCCTATAATCATGGGGGAGTCTTTTCTTGCAACGTAGATCTCGCCGGGGTAGTCCTTGAACATCAGCTCCAGGGCGTAGCTGCCGCGGGTCCTTACCATCATCCTGTTGATGGCATCTATGGGTCCTATCTTGTACTTCTTGTAGTAATAATCGACCAGCTTGATAACGACTTCCGTGTCGGTCTGGCTGTAGAACTGGTAGCCGTGCTTGAGCAGCTTTTCTCTGAGCTCTTCGTAGTTTTCTATTATGCCGTTGTGCACGCCGACAACGTCCGATTCAACAGGGCCGGACGCTGTCTTCCGGGCGTTGCCGCTAACGTGCGGGTGGGCGTTGGCCTGCGTGGGCTCTCCGTGCGTTGCCCAGCGGGTGTGGCCTATGCCGCAGCTTCCGGGAAGGGCGTAGCCGTTGTCCGTCTTTTCCGCAAGGTTCTTCAGCCTTCCTGTGGCCTTTACCACCTCCGCCAGATCTTTGCCGTCTCTTACAGCAATTCCGGCCGAATCGTAACCTCTGTATTCAAGCTTGGAAAGGCCGTCCAGCAGTATGGGAGCTGCTGCCTGTTCTCCGGTGAAACCAACTATTCCGCACATATTTTCTCGTTCTCCTTAAAAATAAAAAAGCGTTCGAAGGGGACTTTAATACCCATCGAACGCCGTTGTTCAATTTCCATTTAATGTTACATTAACTGTCAGTTATTGTCAAGAAGTATCTCCTCTGCCACGGCCTTTTTTGTCATCCTAAGGTCCATGGCTCTGCGCTCTATGTACTTGTGCGCTTCGTTCTCAGTCATGCCTTTGCTCTCTATCAGCTTCCACTTGGCCTTGTTTATGATGCGTATCTCGGACATGCGGTCTTCCAGAGTTGCCTGGCGCGCTGCAAACCTTGCCATGCGCTCCCTTGTAGCGCACATTATCCTAAGGTTCTGAGTTACCACAGCGGAGCTTGTGGGCTTGGATATGCACACAGCTCCGTGGTCCAGCATTTTAAAACAGACATCGTCGTAGATATCGTTTTTAACAAAGAGCATTACGCTGCTGTCCGTGCTTTCGCAGAGGTCCGCGGCAAGCTTGGTGCCGAAATCATCGGGCAGGGGAGCGTTGATCATGACGATATCGAACTCCTGGCCCAAAAGCAGCCTTCTGGCTTCGCCTACAGACCTTACGGTGCGGACCGGCCAGTATTCCCCGGGCGGAAGGATGGTCTTGGTGTGCTCCGTGAACTTTTCGGACGCGGAAACAATAAGAACGCTGTAGGTGTGTTCCCGGAAGTACATCTTCTCCTCCTTTCCTTGCTGCTCTAAGGGGTAACGGACTTTTGGCCTATCTGTCCAGGTAGGCGCTGATCACTGCTTCGGGCAGGCACTCTTTTATGAAGCTGCTTTGAGCTGCGAGCTCTCTTGCTTCATCCAGGCTTTGCGGGAGCCTTTCGTATTTGTCCAGAACTTCCGCATCAGCCCTGGAAAGATCTGTATCGGTGCTTTCGCAAAGCTGAAGCTTATTTACATACCCGAAGACTCCGGCGCTTATAAGAAGGGCGTAGGCAATGTAGGGGTTGGCAAGGCAGTCGGCGGATCTGAGCTCTGCTCTTACATAGCCCTGAGGACTTGCCGGTATGCGTATCAGCTGCGAGCGGTTCTGGTGGGACCAGCTGATGTAGCCCGGAGCGCCGTTCTTTCCGAGCCTGCTGTAGGAGCTTTCTGCCGGGTTGAGGAAGAGGGTCATCTCCTTGATCTTTGCCATTATGCCCGCAAGAACGTGGTCGAGCTCTTCTTTGTTGTTCCGCCCGTTTACGGAGAAATTGATGTGGAAAGAGCTGCCAGGCTGGCCAGGAAGCGGCTGCGGCGAAAAGTCCGCGGCCAGGCCGTTTCTTCCTGTTACTATCTCGACTACAGACCTGAAGGTGAGGGCATTGTCGGCAGAGCTCATGGGGTCGGAATAGCGGAAGTCTATCTCGTTTTGTCCGGGCCCGACCTCGTGGTGGGAACTTTCAGGCTGTATGCCCATCTGATCCAGAGTAAGGCATATCTCTCTTCTGATGTTCTCGCCCTTGTCCTTTGGCGCAACATCCAGGTAGCCTGCGTTGTCCTGAGGAATGTTTGTAGGATCCCCGTTCTCGTCTGTCTTGAATACGTAGAACTCCATCTTTGATCCTATATCGAAGTGAAGGCCCGCGGCTGCAGCCTTATCTACGGCTTTTTTGAGTATCTCGCGGCTGTCTGCTGCAAAGATGTTTCCTTCTGCGTCCAGCACGTTGCAGAGCATGCGAACCACTCTGCCGTTTTCAGGCCTCCAGGGAAGCCCGCAGAGGGTGGAAGGATCTGGCTTTAAGAAGAGGTCCGATCTGTATCCGGCCTTAAAGCCCGCGACTGCCGAGGCGTTGATAGGTATGCCGTAGGTAAAGGCTCTTTCCAGCTCGGAGGGCTGGATGGCTATATTCTTCTGGACACCGAAAACATCGCAGAAAACAAGGCGTATGAACCTTACGCCGTCCTCTTTGACATACTGCATAACTTCTTCTTTTGAGTAATTCATACAAGGCCTGCTTTCGTAAACTGCATGAGTCTTTTTTACAAAAAATGATTTTACAGCGGCTTTAAGCGGTTGACAAGGTATTATTTTAGATATATATTAGAGCCGCAAAGACAAAGGCGTCGTGTGCATTTTTTGCGCGCCTTTGTTTTTTATTTGTTTTTGCATCATTTAAGGACCATTCACGGAGGTGAAAGATGGCCAACTGCGCTATCGTGGGTATCAATTGGGGCGACGAAGGGAAGGGCCGCATGGTGGACCTTCTTACAGAGGAATACGACATAGTGGTGCGCTGCCAGGGGGGCGGCAACGCGGGGCATACCGTTATCAACGAGTACGGCAAGTTTGCGCTGCATCTGCTGCCGTCCGGCATTTTCAGGAAAGGCACTGTAAATGTGCTTGGAAACGGCGTGGCGCTGGACCTGGAGAACCTCTGGAACGAGATAGAAACAGTCAGATCCCAGGGCGTGGAGATAACGCCTGAAAACCTTAAGATATCGGACAGGGCATCGCTGCTGCTTCCGTGGCACAGGCAGTTGGACGCGCTTGAAGAAGAGCGCCTTGCAGGCAAGAAGTACGGCTCCACCAAGCAGGGGATCGCGCCTTTTTACTCGGACAAATTCCAGAAAAAGACCATAATGGCAGGCGAGCTTATATATTCAGAAGGCCTTGCCGAGCGCGTTAAGGACCTTACAGAGTGGAAGGACCTGACCCTTACAGGAGTCTACGGCGCTCAGCCCACATCTGCCAAGGCAGTCCTGGACTGGCTCTCCGATTACGGCAGCAAGCTTAAGGACTTCATCTGCGATACCGGAGCCTTCCTCAGAAAAGCGCAGGAAGAGGGCAAGAGCATAATGTTCGAGGCCCAGCTCGGAGCTCTTAAGGACATAGATTACGGCATCTACCCCTTCGTAACATCTTCAAATACCATAGCAGCCTACGCACCGGTAGGCGCAGGCATCCCGGGAGCTAAGATAGACAAGGTCGTAGGCGTCGTAAAGGCTTACTCTACAGCGGTTGGGGAAGGCCCCTTTGTTGCGGAATGGTTCGGAGAGCAGGCAGACGAGCTTAGGGAAAAGGGCTTCGAGTATGGAGCCAAGACCGGCAGGGCCAGAAGAGTAGGCCCCCTGGACCTTGTAGCAACCCGCTACGGCGTGCGCGTGCAGGCAGCAACGGACATTGCCTTCACCAAACTTGACATCCTCAGCTACATGGATAAAATACCAGTATGTACTAAATACAGGATAGGGGAGGAGCTCACAGAAGAGTTCCCGTTCCCGTCCCTTCTTGATAAAGCTCAGCCGGTGTACGAATACCTTCCCGGCTGGAGCTGCGATATCTCCGGCTGCAGAAAGTGGGAGGAGCTTCCCAAGGCTGCGCAGGACTACGTGCTCTACGTGGAAAAGACCATAGGCTGCCGCATAACCTACGTTTCCGTAGGCGCAGAGCGCGATGCTTACATCAAGAGATGATACAGGAGGTCCCATGAACGATACTTACCAGTCTCCGCTTACCCAAAGGTACGCGTCCGAGGACATGATAAAGCTCTTTTCGCCTTTTACCAGGGCTAAGACCTGGAGGCTGCTCTGGGTGGCTCTTGCAAAGGCTCAGAACCTTACAGGGCTGGGCGTCAGCGCGGAGCAGGTGGCAGAGCTTGCCGCACACACGGACGACATAGACTTCGAATGCGTTGAAAAGCGCGAACGCCAGGTGCGCCACGATGTAATGGCTCACGTTTACGCTTACGGCATAGCGGCTCCCAAAGCTGCGGGAATAATACACCTTGGCGCCACGAGCTGCTACGTTACGGACAACGCGGATATAATAATCTACAGGGACGCCCTCCGGATAGTAAGGGAGCGCCTTCTTGGCGTTATGAAGGCCCTTGCGGACTTTGCGGACAAGTACAAGGACATGCCTTGCCTTGGCTACACCCACTACCAGCCGGCTCAGCCCGTTACTGTGGGCAAGAGGGCAAGCCTGTGGCTTCAGGACTTTGCAACAGACCTGGAGGATCTGGACTACCTTCTGGGAAGCCTTAAGCTTCTTGGATGCAGGGGCACTACAGGCACAGAGGCAAGCTTTATGGAGCTCTACGAGGGCGCGGAGGACAAGATAGACGAGATGAACCGCATCATCGCCTCCGAGTTCGGCTTCGATAACAAATACGATGTCTGCGGGCAGACGTACCCCAGAAAACTGGACAGCCGCATAGCAGCAGTGCTCTCCGGCATAGCCCAGAGCGCCTACAAGATGGCGGACGACATACGCCTTCTGCAGCACGACCGCCAGATAGAAGAGCCCTTCGAAAAGGATCAGATAGGTTCCTCCGCAATGCCTTACAAGAGGAATCCCATGCGCTGCGAACGCATCTGTTCGCTTAGCAGATACATAATAAATGATTACGGCAACACCGCGGATACTGCGGCAACTCAGTGGCTCGAAAGGACCCTGGACGATTCCGCGAACCGCAGGATATCCCTGCCGGAAGGCTTTATGGCAGCGGACGCAGTGCTTATACTCTGTGCCAACGTTGCAGGCGGCCTTGTGGTAAACGAGAAGATAGTAGCAAAGACTCTTAACGATTACCTGCCTTTCATAGCCACGGAGAACCTCCTTATGGAAGGCGTAAAGCGCGGCGGAAACCGCCAGGAGCTCCACGAGCTGATCAGGACCGCTTCCATGAAGGCCACAGCCGCCATGAAGAACGGCCAGAGCTGGGACCTTCTTGCGGACCTTGCAAAGGACGGACGCTTCGGCATGAGCGAAGCCGAGATGAGAAACGTCCTGGATCCGAAGCTCTACACTGGGCGCTGCGCCTCCCAGGTGAGCGCCTACCTTAGGAAGCTGGAGCCTGTGCTCGCGCAGGCAAAGGAGGCCGAATGTACAGTAAAATACTAGTTCTGGACTTCGGCGGCCAGTACAACCAGCTCATAGCAAGGCGCGTAAGAGAGCAGCAAGTGTTCGCGGAGGTGGTGTCCTTCAGAAACATCACCGCGGAAGGCATCAAGGCTGCAGGCTACAACGGCATCATCTTTACCGGCGGCCCCAACAGCGTCTACGACCCGTCGTCTCCGCACTTCGATCCTGCGGTGCTGGACCTTGGCATACCCGTGCTCGGCATATGCTACGGCCACCAGCTTATGGCCTATATGGCAGGCGGAGAGGTCTTTTCCGCTGCGGACAGGAGCGAATACGGCAAGGTAACAGTTAAGCACGCGGGCTCAAGCCAACTGTTTGCAGGCATTCCGGCGGAAAGCGTCTGCTGGATGAGCCACACCGACTATGTAAAGCAGGTCCCGGCCGGCTTTGCGGTAACTGCAGTTACGGACCAGTGCCCCTGCGCCGCCATGGAAAACGCAGAAAAGAAGCTCTACGGCGTGCAGTTCCACCCGGAGGTCACTCACACTGAGTTCGGCACCCGGCTTATAAGGAACTTCGTCCTGGACATCTGCGGATGCGCCCGGAACTGGCGAATGGACGATTTCTGCAGGCGCTCCATAGAAGAGATCAGGGCCAAGGTAGGGGACGGCAAAGTGCTGCTGGCCCTGTCCGGCGGCGTGGACTCATCTGTGTGCGCGGCGCTTCTTGCGGAGGCCGTAGGAGACAGGCTCACCTGCGTCTTCGTGGACCACGGCATGATGCGCAAAAACGAGGCATCTGAGGTGAAAAACGCCTTTTCCAGGTGGAATATCAACTTCGTAGGTTTAGACGCGTCAGAGAGCTTCCTGGAGCCCCTGAAGGGCATCACAGAGCCTGAGCGCAAGAGAAAGATAATAGGGGAGGAGTTCATACGCGTTTTCGAGGGCGTATCAAAGCAGATCGGAAGCGTGGACTACCTTGCCCAGGGCACCATATACCCGGACGTTATCGAGTCCGGTCTCGGAGATTCCGCCGTCATCAAGAGCCACCACAACGTGGGCGGCCTTCCGGACTTCGTGGATTTTAAGGAGATAATAGAGCCGCTGCGACTGCTGTTTAAAGACGAGGTAAGGCAGCTTGGAAGAGAGCTCGGCCTTCCGGAATACCTGGTCAGCCGCCAGCCTTTCCCGGGCCCAGGCCTTGCGATCCGCGTGATGGGCGAGATAACCCGCGAAAAGCTGGATATACTCCGCGAGGCAGACGCCATATTCAGGGAAGAGGTGGATGCTTACGCAAAGAAGGGGCTGCTGCCCGAGGCCGCAAACCAGTACTTTGCGGTGCTTCTGGACACCCGCAGCGTAGGAGTTATGGGCGATGCCCGCACCTACGGCTATACCGTTGCCCTGCGCAGCGTAACTACGGACGATTTCATGACAGCCGACTGGACAAGGCTGCCTTTCGAGCTTCTGGCCAGCGCCGGCACCCGCATACCCAACGAGGTCCGCGGCGTCTCCCGCGTAGTCTACGACATAACGAGCAAACCGCCAGCCACAGTCGAGTGGGAGTAGAGACAAGTGGCTTTACTCAAGTTCGGAAACCCCAGTAAAATCAAGGGATTTCGGACACTGGAAAAGCAAAAAACAGGCCAAAAAGGTATCAGTGATACCATTCCAGTACCATTTTTCTGATTAAGTGAATAATTCCAAAGTGGCTTTACGCCCTCGTTTTTCCCTCTTATAGGGTTTTGAACGAGGGCGTTTTTTATTTGTTTTTTACTCTCGTTCCCAAACAAGCCAGTTTGTACCCAGTACCGAGTGATACCAGTACGGCAGCACAGTTTTTATAAAAATATTCCTGAGTTGGGTTGAATTTTACCCCTCCAAATCTCCGAATAGGTGAAGGGACCTGAACGCCCTTCGGAATATGAAGGAGGTGCTCAACATGGCAAACAGTATTTTTATGAAGGCTGAAGAGGTGCAGGAATTCCTTGGAGTGTCCCGCACGGAATCATATCGCATTATCAAAAGGCTGAACGAGGAATTAAAGGCGAACGGCTATATGGTTATCTCCGGCCGCGTAAGCAGGAAATACCTTGAGGAGAAAGTCTACGGTTACGTCGGCAGTTCCGTTCCGGTCAGCGAAGCAGAACAGGAGGTATAAGCCAATGGCTGTCTATAAGGACGAAAAACAGAAAACATGGTACGTCTCTGTCAGATACTCCAACTGGCAGGGCGAGAAAACACGCAAGGTGAAAAGAGGCTTCAAGACTAAGAAGGAAGCTCAGGAATGGGAGCAGTCCTTCCTCAACGAGAACGCCGGGAGTCTTGAAATGACCTTCGCTGAGTTTGTGGAGATCTATAAGGAAAATCAGAAACACCGCGTCAGGGAAAGCACCTGGCAAACGAAGGAAAGCATCATCGAGACGAAGATCCTTCCTTATTTCAGGAGAAAAAGGATGATCGATATCAAATCGAGCGATGTTGTGGCCTGGCAGAACAAGATCATGTCCATGAAGGACGAAACGGGCCAGCATTATTCGCTGGTCTACCTGAAAACGATACACAATCAGCTGTCCGCGATCTTCAATCACGCAGTCAGATATTACGACCTTCCCAAGAACCCGGCGCTTATCGCCGGGAATATGGGCAAGGAGAAGGCAAAGGAAATGCTCTTCTGGACCAAGGATGAATATTTAAAGTTCTCTGAGGCGGTCATGGACAAGCCGATATCCTTCTACGCCTTTGAGATGCTGTACTGGTGCGGTCTCAGACTGGGAGAACTGCTGGCGCTGACAGCCGGTGATTTCGATTTCGAAAACAAGATGGTGCGTATCAACAAGTCCTGCCAGAGGATTAACGGTGTGGACATCATCACCGATCCCAAAACACCGAAAAGCATCCGCAAGATCCAGATGCCGGATTTCCTGGTGGCTGAGATGCAGGACTATTTCGCTACCATTTACAATCTCGGCCCGGATGACCGCATCTTCCCTCTTAACAAGAGTTATATGCACAACGAAATGACGAGAGGAAGCAAGAACGCGGGAGTAAAGAGGATCAGGATCCATGATCTCCGGCACTCTCACGTATCGCTCCTCATCAATATGGGTTTCGGAGCCGTTGCTATCGCTGACCGCGTCGGACATGAGAGTATCGATATCACATACCGCTACGCTCACCTGTTCCCGACAACACAGAAAGAAATCGCTGAAAAGCTTGAGCTGGAAAGGAGCTAAATCATGTACAGAAGACCCAATTTGAGTGAAACATCCATTGAATGGCACAGAAAACAGTCGAAACAACAGGAGAAAACGAATCCCCGCGTGCTGAGGGACCGGCATAACCGGGTGCGGAACATCACCGTGGGGTTCCGAGTTTCCCCAGAAGAGAATGAAATGATCAACGCGGCAGTTGCCATATCCGGCCTTCCGAAGCAGGAATACTGCTATCGCAGATGCCTGTGCCAGGACGTAGTCATTCAGGGCAATCCCCGCGTCTACAAGGGACTGAAGGACAGTCTTGAGGCTGTCCTGCTTCAGCTGAAAAGGCTGACCTCCATCGATGAGGTCAGCCCTGAGCTGCTTGAGACTATACATCTTATATCAACTGTTCTGGGCGAGATGAAAAACGCCTGACTTACATTTTTCAAAAAATATTTTTGGGATGGGTTGAATTTTACCCCTTCAAATCTCCGAATAGGTGAAGGGGTCCTCCTCCCAACAGGGAGTACCGCTTCGGTGCTACTTGAAAACTGAATATACAGGTCATCGGGTACGTTAATCAGACTGATGAGCCGAATGGCATGTACGCCAAGCCTTGCAAAGGCTGCGAGAATCCAGTGCCGTAATGGAGAGACTGCTACTCTTCGGGCGATGACAGGTCTGACGATAATGATACTTCTCTACGGAGCTGGCGGAGAACCCGGCAGAGGTGAGACTCCTATGAGGCTGTGAAGCACACAGCCGCCCGATGATTTCCCTTAAGCTACATCGCTTTTACCGCAGGGGCTGTTGAGAACAAATACTGCGGTCCTTACATGCCGGACTCATCCGGCTAAACAAGGAAAGGAGGAATCCCCATGGACAACTGTCATGTGATTGCCATCACGAACCAGAAAGGCGGGGTCGGAAAGACAACTACTGCCCTCAATCTTGGTGTAGGCCTCGCAAACGAAGGATACAGAGTCCTGCTTATTGATGCGGATCCTCAGGGCAGCCTGACTGTCAGTCTCGGAATAAAGAATCCCGACGAACTGGACATCTCGCTTGCTACTGTAATGGACGCTGTGATCAATGAGAAGGATCTGCTCGAAGACGCAGGTATTTTGCACCATGATGAAGGAGTCGATTTGATTCCATCTAATATTGAGCTGTCGGGTATGGAAACCGGGCTGTTCAATATCATGAGCCGCGAGTATGTGCTGAAAGGCTATATCGAAACGGTCAGGAAGAACTACGACTATATCCTTGTTGACTGCATGCCTTCTCTGGGAATGATGACGATCAACGCGCTTGTCGCAGCAGACAGCGTGATCATACCATCTCAGCCGAGCTTTCTGTCCACAAAAGGCCTGAATCTGCTGCTTCACTCGGTATCTAAGGTGAAGCGCTCTATCAATCCTGATCTCAAGATAGACGGCATCCTGCTGACGATGGTAGACAGCCGCACAAACAATGCCAGGGACATTATCGAAGCGCTCCGGACCGGTATCGGTCAAAACATCAGAGTCTTCGAGACAGAGATCCCTCATTCAGTGCGTGCGGCGGAATGCAGTCTTACTGGAGAGAGCATCTTCTCACACGACAGGAATGGTAAGGTTGCGGCAGCTTAGTATCCATGAGTTCGGCGATCCTGCTGATTATTCTAATCTTTCAAAGGTGGGAATTGCCTATACCACTACGGAAGATGACCGGCACGAGGTTCAGGCGTATGCCAATCTGACTGACCATCGCACGGAAATCTGGATCGACGGCGAGAATGTAGCTAATCAGGAAGCCGCTTCCCTGAAAGATTATGTGGAGAAGCAGCTGCCGTATCTCTGCTTTGATGATCTGGTCTATGTCCCTGACCAGGTTATAGATCGTCTTGATCAGACCGGGCCTTTCAGACCCGATTTTGAGTATATGCAGTTTGAGGCTTGGGGCGATGTCCATGAGCTCTGTATCGAAGCCGGACACTATTCACGCGGCAACGGTCTTTTCCTTCAGCTGTACGAGAAATGCGGAGACGGTGAACTGGAACCGTACGCCACTCTGACCGTGAATCTTCCGGATCACTCATGTGGAAAGAACCGCGCCTATGTGGATACAAACAATTTCCCCGCAGCTATGTCGCTGATTTCCGAGTACAGGCTGGGAAAGCTCACCGGGAATATCGGGGCCAGCGGATACTGCGATTACCCGGAATACGAATTTAATCTGGCGGAGATCGAAAAGCACTGTCTGAATCCGGAAGAGCTTTTTGACCGCACACCTAAAAACAAGGAAAGGAATGACGTACGATGAAAAAGGAAATCATTTTTATCGATGAAGACACCCTTACACCTGAAGAATGGGAGGCGATCGACGATGAGCAGACCGATGAATAAAGAGGAATACCGCGCTGAGCTCGCTGATGCTTTTGCCCATGTTCTTGAGGAAAAAGGACTGGAATGGAGAAAGGAATGGCGCGGTCAGGGCGGCGGTGCTCCGCACAACGGAATCACCAAAGCCAACTACAGAGGCTGCAACGCCTTCTGGCTCTCCCTTGTCTCCATGATGAAGGGCTACGACGATCCCAGATGGGTGACGATGATCCAGATCATGGATAACGACGGAAAGTACCATCCCAATGAGAAGTGGCACCTGAAGAAAGGTTCCAAAGCAACCTACGTTGAGTACTGGTATCCATATGACAACGCCGAAAAGAAGGCTCTCACCTGGGAGCAGTACCGGCAGGAACTGGCTGACGGCAGAAGCGAAAAGGAGTTTACGCTCTCCACAAGATATACTGCGGTCTTCAACGCCAACGATATCGAAGGCATGCCGGAGCTTCAGATCACAGAGAATCCGGATGTATCTCAGGATGAGCTGATCAGAAAGCTTTCCGACGGTATGGGCGTGGAGATTCTCACCGACGGCGGTGACCAGGCCTATTACTCTCCGACGCAGGACAAGATCCATCTGCCTACGCCAGGCTCTTTTGAGAATGAATATGCCTTCAACGCCACCGCGCTGCATGAGCTTTCTCACAGCACGGGACATCCTATGAGGCTGAACCGTCCGCAGGGCGCGTTCTTCGGCACGGAACAGTACGCGTATGAGGAGCTTGTGGCTGAGATGTGTTCCTGCTTTATGGGCGCTGAACTCCAGACGGAAGCGACGCCGCAGCATATTGATAACCACAAGGCCTATGTGCAGAACTGGATCCATGCGATCCGCGAAAAGCCGGAAACACTGGTGAAGGCAATCAAGGATGCTCAGGCTGCCGCCAACTATATGGATTACAAGGCCGGTCTCATCACTGAAAAGGAATATGAAAAGGCCTGCGGATCCGTCATGGAGGTCAAAGTAAGGACCCGCGACCTGGAAAGGTAAAATCGCACATTTGCAAGCCCTGTTTCCTTCGGATACGATAAAGAAAAAAGGTCAGGTGACAGATATGTTCCGAAAGAAACAACAGAAAAGGATCGTGGAATTGAATCCCGTTGAGGTCCGTCTCATGCTGAAGGCTCTGATGCATTTCAGAAACAAGGCGATGAACGCGGGCAAGCCCACGGAAGACATCAACGACCTGATCCTTATGATAACCAAATAAACCCATACGGTATCTGAAGCCGCGGAGTGATGATGAAAGTCAAAGCTCCGCGGCTTTTTTCGTTGAAAGGAGACTTTTATGACTGAGAACGATAAGAACAGACTGAAGAAGTATTTCGAAGAACTTCTTGATGATCTTGAGGACGGAGAGATCCGTGAGATCCCCATTATTGAGTGTGTTGACGCAAAGGACGGCGACGACGATGCAGTATGAAATGGAACAGGTATCGATTCGCATGGTGAAGGAACCGCCGCTTATATCTGACAGACCCATCACCGGACCCGACAGCGCAGTCGATATTATCGGCGAGTATCTCGGCGATTTTGACCGGGAGCTCATGGTGTTGGTCAATCTACGCAATGACGGAAAACCCATCAATATGAACATTATGAGCATCGGGACGATCAATGCGTCTATCGCGTGTCCCAGAGAGGCGCTGAAGGCATCTATTCTGTCCAACGCGGCGGCCATCATGCTTTTTCACAATCATCCGTCCGGAAATCTCACGCCGTCCAGAGAAGACATTATGACTACGGACAAGATGATAAAAGCGTACAGGCTGCTGGACATTCAGGTCCTGGATCATATCATTATCGGACCGGACAGGCAGTTCTACTCCATGAGAGCCCGCGATACCTTTGATCTTCCGAGCTCGGACTACTGCGCTGTCCTGAATGACCTGCGGTTCGATGATCTGAAGCCCAGACATCCGGACCGCGAAGAAGCGAGGTGAGCCCATGCCGTATATTTCAGCAGACGCTCTGCAGCAGGCCAGAAGGATCGACCTTCTTTCCTATCTGCAGACGAACGAACCCGGAAATCTGGTCCGGATATCCGGGAACAATTACTGTACCAGAGAGCACGATTCCCTGAAGATCAGCAACGGGAAATGGCACTGGTTTTCCAGAGGTATCGGCGGAGTATCAGCCCTGGATTATCTCATTAAGGTAAAGGACTACTCCCTTCCTGAGGCGGTGGAGCTTCTGGTGGGCCGGAGCGCTATGGAGACTCCGGCCTTTTCCTATGCTCCGAAAAAGCAGGAACCGAGAAAGCTCCTGATGCCCGAACTGGAAAAATATCCTTACTACGCGAAAAAGTATCTCAAAAGCCGTGGGATCCATCCGGTCATCATATGCACATCTGTTTCCGTCAAAGCAGACGGAAATGATTGAAAGACTGGAAAAGGAAAGGACGGTGGAAACCAATGTCAGCTAAAAACAGAGATGAACACAACCGCTGGAGAAATATCACAGTGGGGTTCCGGGTATCACCCGAAGAAAACGAGCAAATCAACGCCGCCGTGGCACTTTCTGGCCTGCCGAAGCAGGAGTATTGCTACAGAAAATGCCTGAACCGGGATATCGTGGTTCAGGGCAATCCGAGAGTGTATAAGGCGCTGCGGAATCAGCTTGCCGCCGTTCTCGATGAACTCAAACGCATCGAGGCCTCCGGCGAGCTTCGGGACGAGCTGCTGGACAACATCGAGCTGATCACCCGGACGCTGTATGGAATGAAGGAGGGATCGGAATGACGGATGAAACGAGAATGACCGCCCTGAACACATCTGTTGGCGCAGATGATGGGCGATCACTCACAAAATGTACTGGCGATAGTATAACCGATGAAGTCGAAGAAATCAAGAGTTTTGAGGAATGGCAGCGTGAATTGCGTAGACTTTCAGATCCTTCCTACCTCAAGACAGTATCCATGACAGAGCTCTTTGACAGTGTGTACCAGAGCAGACCGCCCATCATAGACGGTCTCCTTTGCAGAGGAACTTATCTGTTCGTCGGAGCGCCGAAGCTGGGCAAGAGCTTTCTCATGGCGCAGATTGCTTACCATGTCAGCACGGGAACGCCTCTCTGGGGCTTCCCTGTGCGACAGGGCACCGTCAAGTC
>JAZQIH010000042.1:0-21644 GCA_045541015.1 Anaerovoracaceae bacterium
CTGCCACTCGTACATCTGCCTGTCCTGCTCTTCCCAGAAGGAATCGCAGTCGCGCAGAGCTTTCCAGTCCTCATCGGAGATGGTGTACTTGCCGTCTGCGATGATGGTCTTGAGGTCTTCGTCGTCCCAGAACGGGCCCCATACGGAAGCTTCAAGGCCGTGCGGCTTGGAAGCAACGTTTCCTACGATGAGTTCGTCCGGATCTACGTACAGAGTTCTCTTGTCGAAGTAATCTGCAGTAGCCTGAGCTCTCTTCAGCACGGGGGTGAGACCTTCATGATGTCTCCATGAATCTACGACGATCTTGTGCTTTTCTGCACAGAAGACGAATTTCTTTTCGCCTTTAAGATCAGCATACATTCTTGCTATTCTTTCAGTCATTATGTACTCCTTTCATGGCTGAAACAGATCGTGCGAATATGCAGCACTAAGTCAAAACATATTTCCACAAATAATTACAAGTTTAGAATATATTTATTGCTAATCAAAGTCAAAATCTATCAGTTTTATCCGAAAAATGTTTGTGCACCGTTGCTAAAATAGCAACAAACTTGTGCAGAGCTGCACAATTGTTGTGCAAATACCCCCTGTTAATCTGTTTCATAATCTGATAAAATCTATGCAGTTATCATTGAGATCCAATTACAGACCGGGGACAGTTATATGGAACGCGAACTTATTGAAATAGGAAGAGAACTCGGAAAGGCCGGGCTCTTAAGAAACATGCGGACAGCTGACAAAGACGTGCTTTGGGTAGGTACACCGGAAGAGATAGAAAGCTTTCTTTACAGCACAGCAGACTGCCAGGGCATGTATTTTGCAAGCGCAGGCAGCATGCCGGGCCTTGCAAAAGCTGCAGAAATTAAGGGAGCGGAGCTTTTTGAATTCGGCTCTGCCCTGCTTGATCTTTACGAAGCCATAACCGCAGGAATACTGCGCCACATGGACTGGAAGCTCCAGCTTACAGACGCAACGACCAGAAACTACGGCATGCGAGATGTCGTTGAAGCCGCCGCAAAAATAATAGATGGTTCCGTGTTCTTCCTGGACAAGACCTTCCATGTATCTTACCTTGCCGGCAAAAAATGCCTGGACAGCATAATGGCCAGAAGCCTCATGTCAGGAGATGTAGTTACCTCCGACAGGCTCAAAAAGGAGCTGGACGAGCTTAAAGACGGACAGATACAAAAGCTGGTCCTGGGCAACGGAGACATCTCCTGGAGCACAAGGATAAGGCTTGAAAACACTGAAGAGTTCTATCTGATACTCATTTCGCCAACTGAGCAGCTCTACAGCGATATGCCAATACTTTTCGGCATGCTTACGGACTGCTTTGCTGCCATAAACCTGCGCCGCATACACGGAGATATTCCCCTGGGAGATTTCAAGGCCCTTTTCAGCGCAATAATCAACGGTACCATCTCCGGCTGGGACGAGATAGAAGCCTATGCAAAGAGGCTCCCTGTTCCTCCAAGAAGGTTCATAACCATGGCTGTTGTCAGCGCTAACCCATCCATGCGCAGGTCATCTCTTGAAGGCTTCATGTCCAAGCTTAAGACCTTCTTTAAGTATTGCAACATAGCATCTGTGGGTGATTACATCGTAATGATGATAAGCACGGACAACAGGGAGTTCCAGCCACGACCCAAGTTCAACGAAACAGAGCTGTCTTCCCTTCTCAACAATTACGATGCATATATCGCGTTCTCCAACGCTACGCAAAGGCTGGACATGCTCAAGACCAACTTTCTGCTTTCAGAAAGCACGCTGAGGCTTGGAATGGCTTTAAGGGAGCAGAGCAATTCCCGCATATTTTACTACGAGGACTACGCGGAATACATAGTTATAGAGCTGGCCCTGGAGCAGTTCAGAGCCATAATGGGCCACGACGACCTTATATTTCTTACCAACCCGGACGCTGTAAAGGTCTACCGCTACGACCAGCACCACGGTACTGATCTGATGCTAGTGCTCTACCACTACTGCAAAAACAGCGGCAACATTTCCGCGGCTGCCAAAGATGCGTTTATGCACAGGAACACCTTTGCATCAAGAATGGCGGAGATAAAAGAGATACTCGGAGATGTAGACCTTGGAGACGGCAAAGTCCTGCAAAGACTGCTTTTCTCCTGCAAGGTATTCCGCTACTATAACTCCTATTACGACAACAAAGCCTCCCAGAGCTTGTCTGAGAGGCTCAAATATGCCGGATCTAAGGAACAGGACTGGCTTAAAGGCTCTTCTCAAGAGTCTCCCTTACAGCCAGCATAAAGTCCTTGGTATTGAGCTTGCGTATGTTGTCTCCTTCTGCAAGCGCAGCAAGATCTCCAGTCATAAGGCCGCTTTCGATAGTATCGATAACGGCTTTTTCCAGCTTTTTGGAGAATTCCGTAAGGGCCGGGTTTCCATCCAGCTCGCCCCTCTTTGCCAGAGCGCCTGTCCACGCAAAGATAGTAGCAACTGGGTTGGTAGAGGTCTCCTCTCCCTTAAGATATCTGTAGTAGTGGCGGGTAACTGTGCCGTGGGCAGCCTCGTATTCGTAGTAGCCGTGGGGCGATACCATTACGGATGTCATCATGGCAAGGCTTCCGAAGGCTGTGGAGATCATATCGCTCATAACATCGCCGTCGTAGTTTTTAAGAGCCCAGATGAATCCGCCCTTGGAGCGCACTACTCTTGCTATAGCGTCGTCTATAAGCGTGTAGAAGTACTCTATGCCGCAGGCCTTGAACTTGTCCTTGTATTCATTATCGTACATGTCCTGGAAGATGAATTTGAAGGTCTGGTCGTAGATTTTGGAAATGGTATCTTTAGTGGAGAACCACAGGTCCTGCTTGTTTGCAAGCGCGTACTCAAAGCAGCTCCTTGCAAAAGGAACTATGGATTCGTCCTTGTTGTACATCTCCTGAAGAAGTCCGGGACCTTTGAATTCGAAAACATCCTGCCTGTGAACATTGCCGTCTGCTCCGGTGAATACAAGCTCTGCCTTTCCGGGGCCTGGAACTCTGTACTCCTTGGCCTTGTACATGTCCGCGTAAGCATGGCGCGCTATGACTATAGGCTTTTCCCAGGTCCTGATGACCGGTTTGATGTTGTTTACAACTATAGGAGCTCTGAAAACTGTGCCGTCCAGGGCTGCGCGTATGGTGCCGTTGGGGCTCTTCCACATTTCCTTGAGCTTGTACTCCTCCACGCGCTGGGCGTTCGGGGTTATAGTTGCACACTTTACGGCTATCTTAAGGCGCTTGGTGGCCTCTGCCGCGTCTATGGTTACCTGATCGTTGGTCTTGTCCCTGTTGGGCAGCCCAAGATCGTAATATTCTGTCTGAAGTTCTATATAAGGACTGAGCAGTTCGTCTTTGATCATCTGCCAGATGATCCTTGTCATTTCGTCTCCGTCCATCTCCACTATTGGAGTCATTTTAATCTTTTCCATGATCTTGCCTCTTGTTTTTCGATATTTTGTCCAAAATTATAGCAAAATAATTGTGTGAAGGCAACAAATATTTTAAGTAATATAAGGGGACGGTTCTTCTTCATCTTTTGGCAGGTTTTGACAAAAGATGAAGAAGAACCGTCCCCTATAACGCTTACAGGTTTTCGTTGCGCAGAGCGTCTATGGTGTTTTCAGATTTAATGCGCTTTGTTGCATAGAGCATCGTAGCAAATACCACTATGAACACACTTGCCACCGCTATGATAACTCCCCTTGCGGGTATGTAGAAGGAGGTCTCAAATGCCTGGGACGTTACCTTCCAGATAAGGTAGGTCATAAGCAGCGCCACCGGCAGTCCGAACATCAGGCTCCTTGCACCGTAGATAAGGCACTCATAGTTCATCATCCTGGAGAAGCCCTTCTTCGAAAGTCCTATGGACCTCAGCATGGCGAACTCCCTGCGCCTTAGCATTATGCTTGTGGATATGGTGTTGAACACGTTCGCCAGAGCTATAAGGGATATCAGTATTATGAACCCGTAGGAGAACACGTTCACTACTGTAACTATCATGCGCGAGGTGTTGCGGTCCGCAGCGTAGTCTGTCAGATAGGTGTGGTTCAGCCTTTCTTCGGTAGTTATCCTTTTGAGCTCGCTGAATACCTTCTCGTGTTCTCTGGCCTTGATGCCGAAGATGAGATTCCGAGAGTCTCCCCTTATGAAGCTGGTACCGCCGAGCACGCTTTCCATCATGCTGTAGGGATAAACTATATACATATCGTGAGACGACATTTCGATAGCAACGCTTTTGATCTCGCCTGCAACTTCCATGTTTACCTTATCGTAAACCTGGCTTTCATCCAGCAGCTTTGCAAGGCTTATATCCAGCTGATCCGTATCGAAGTTTCTCGGATCTTTTTGCATCTCTGCGTAGTAATATTCCTCCGGGTAATACGCGTAGTATATCTTGCCGTCTACTTCTCTTGTTCCTGCCAGTATATAGCCTTCGATCTGTATTTCCGTGCTTAACTCGACTGTTATGGGAAGCCTGGAGCTGTCTATGGGTCTTAGCTCGAACCACGTTTTGGAGCCGTCTGCAACGCTGTTACCGTTCATCTTGTTGTATAAAACGGCCTTTGGCGCAGACTTGTCGAAGTAATCAGCCTTCCGGAGCCCTGCTTCTTCTGCAAGCCTTATGAACTCAGCGTCCTCCAGGAAAACGACATTTGTGTAATGCAGGAGTTTCTTTTTCTCAAAAGCCGATTTTTTAGCAGCATCCCCGATCCTTTTCCAATACTCAGCAGACATATCTTCGGGGTCGAATACGGTATCCCCTTGTGCATCGGTGTGATATGTTATCTTGTCTATTCCGGAAACGCCGGATACCATTTCCTTTAAGCTCTCCGGAGATCTCTTTTCGTAGAACTGCAGGTAGATATCAAGGTCGGCACCCTGGGATACTATGCCTTCAACGCTGCCTGTAAGGTAGGAGCTGAAGCTGCTTGCGGATATGAAGAGCACCGTGCTCATAAACAGGGATAGAACTGTTGCTCTGTAGCGCTTGCTGTTGCGCTTGAAGTTCTTGCTGGCCATCATCCCCTCAAAGCCGAAGAGCTTCTGGGTAAGCTTGGAAGTCTTTACTTCCTTGGCTCTGATCTTGGTATCCGCGTTCTGGCGTATAGCCTGGATAGGCTGTATGCGCACTGCCCTTGCCGCAGGGATCCAGGCTGCTATGAAGATGACTATCAGGCAGACAACGGCAGAGATGATGAGCGCACCAGGGCTGAGCACCATCTTCATCTGGACCTTGCTGTCTGAGCCGGAAAATGCTGAGAACGCGTCTCTTAGCAGGTACAGCGTAAGCCCTATTCCGCCGCATCCGACCAGAAGGCCTATGGGAATTCCTATGGCGCCAAGCACTAAAGCCTCGTACATAACGCTGCTTCTGAGCTGTTTTTTGGTAGCGCCTACGGATTTAAGTATGCCGAACTGCTTGGTCCTTTCCGCAAGGGAAATGGAGAAAGAGTTGTATATAAGCGATACCGAACCGAAAGCCACCATTACCACGAGTATAGCGGCAAGACCGTAGATTACGGACTGGATGCGGCCGTTTCTTACAGAACCTCTGTAGTTGAGCAGAGATGCGTGAGGTTTTGCTGAGGAGATGTACTGAGGATCCTCTGAATCTGAAGCCCTGCTTTTAAGGAAATCATAAGCTTTTCCGGAGTTCTTTAAAGTTACGAATGTGCCGAAGACATCGCCTTCCGCGCTCTTGGTTATAGCAACATACCCCGGATAGTCGTAAGGAACTATGTCCCTGTCCAGGCGGTTGTAGATACCGACGATGGTGTAGCTCTTTTCTGTAGTATTTACCAGCTTTTCGCCTTCCTGGTAGCTTTCGATCCTGAGGGCCTCTCCGTTGGCAGAAACACGGGATCCTACAGAAAGTTTTATTATGTCACCTATATTGTTTCCAAGCACTCCGTTATGAGGAATGATGATCTCCTGGTCGTTTTCCGGAAGCCTTCCGGAGGCCATGTTGATCTTGAGAACATCGTAAATATCATCTTCTACCGAATTTACGATGTAGTACGGGTCGTCCGCCCTGTCTGCTCCGGCAAGAGCAAAGCCCAGATTGCGCCAGCTTACGTACTGCTTTATGTTCTGGTCCTTGCTAAGCTTGTCCAGCTTGGCATCGTTCATATCGGAGAAATAGATCTCCCAGCGTCCGCTGTTTTCTATCTCTACGTTTTCCATGAACTTTACACCGCTGTATGCCCCTTCTATAACAGCAGTGAGCAGAGCCATGGACAGAATTATGCCTATTATAGTTACCAAGGTCCTTGAGCGGTTCTGCGCCAAAGACTTTCTTGTGTACTTTCTGAAGATATTCATTTGAGTCCCCTGATCCTCTCGTCTCTGACTATCTTTCCGTCGTCTATGGCTATTATGCGGTCTGCCTGCAGAGCAATGTTCTCGTCGTGAGTTATGACGATTAGAGTCTGACCGTACTTTTTGTTGGACATGCGCAGAAGCTCCACTATCTCCTGACTGTTCTTGGAGTCCAGGTTGCCTGTGGGCTCGTCCGCAAGCACAACTGCAGGAGCGTTCATAAGAGCCCTTCCTATGGATACTCTCTGCTGCTGGCCGCCGGAAAGCTGGTTGGGAAGATTAGCTGTGCGCTCCTTAAGACCAAGCACGTCCAGAAGCTCAGAAAGCCTCTGCTGGTTTACTTCCCTGCCGTCCATGAGCACAGGAAGAGTCATGTTCTCAACTACGTTCAGGACAGGTATAAGGTTGTAGAACTGGTAGATGAGCCCTACCTGCCTGCGCCTGAATACAGCAAGCTGCTCCTCGTCCTGGGCGTAGACGTCCTGGCCGTCCATGTAGACCTTTCCGGAAGTTGGCCTGTCCACGCCGCCGATGATGTGCAGCAGAGTAGATTTGCCGGAGCCGGAAGGCCCTATGATGGCAAGGAATTCGCCCTTTTCCACTGTGAATGACACGTTGTCCAAAGCCTTTACAAGCGTGCTCCCCTCGCCGTAAGTTTTGGTAAGGTTTTCGATCTTCAGTATTTCCATAAAATACCCCTTTCGAACTTATAAAATTATCCCTTTTGCGTTTTACAGCTTCAGTATAAAAAAACAAGGTGACACCTGGGTGACACCTTGCTGTAATTTATTGATTTTTTATACGACCGATTTGTAGAACTTTACTGTGAACTTTGCCCCGCCGTTTTCTGCGTTGGAGGCAGTTATGGTACCGTTCTGGGCGCTTATGATGGAGCGGCTTAGGGCAAGGCCTATGCCTATGCTCTCCGGGGAGCTGTTCTTCCCCTTGTAGAACCTCTCGAACAGGTGCGGTATGTCTTCTTTGCAGAAGCCCTCGCCGCTGTCCTGCACCTCTATGAGGCTGTAGAGCGCGGTATCTGCTGCTGTTATCTTTATGCAGCCGCCTTCAGGTGTGTGCTCCAGGCAGTTCTTTACCAGGTTGCCAAGGGCCTCGGATGTCCAGGAAAGATCGCAGTTTATCAGAGCGTTATCGCATGTTGTCTTAAGGTCTATGCCTTTAAGCTCCATAGGTATAAGGAAAGGCGCGCAGGCTTTGTCTACAAGGCCCCTAAGGCTTACGTCCTCCGGCCGGAACTGCGCGCTGCCGGCATCCAGCTTGGACATCTTAAGCAACGTTTCCGTAAGCCAGTGCAGCTTTTCTGTCTGCTTTTTGAGAGTCCTTACAAGCTCCAGGCGCTTTTCGTAGCTTAAGTCTTCTGCCTCCAGAAGCGAAAGCGTAACAGCCATAGAGGTTATAGGGGTCCTCATCTGGTGGAACATATCCGCTATGGCGTCCGAAAGACGCGTCTTGTCGCTCGCCAGCTGGTCCGCATTGTCCCTAAGAACTGCTGTCATCTTGCTGATCTGGCTTTTGAGTATGGCAAGCTCGCCTTCGTCCCCATCCTCAATGAGTATATCGTCATGGCCGTGCAGGACCCTGTCCATTACCACAGAGAGCTCAGCTAATCTGCTGTAGCGCTTCTTAAGATAAGAAATGTTGACCGCAAGCACTACCACGCCACAAAGCAGCACAAAGACTGCAGCCCAAAAACCGAAGCTCACCGCTGCAAGCACTGTAAGCGCAAAGGTGGCTCCGAAACTGAGCACTATCTGATCTCTTATCTCTTTGTTGCGGAATAGCTGCATCAGTCCATCCTGTATCCAAGGCCTCTTACGGTCTTGATTATCTGAGCTTCATCGCCCGGGTCTATCTTTTCCCTGAGGCGCTTTATATACACTGTCAGAGTGTTGTCGTTTACGTAGTCTCCAGCTATGTCCCAGATGTTCTCCAGGAGCTGGTTTCTAGTAAGAACGCGGCCGCGGTTATCTATAAACACAAGCAGCAGTTTGTATTCCAGCGCAGAAAGCCTTACTTCTTCCCCGTTTCGCAGGACCTGAGCTTTTTCAGTATCTACGGAGATTCCGCCGCCAAGAAGGACTACGGAAGAGCCTTTTTCGTAATGCCTTAAGACGTTCTTGATCCTGGAGAGGAGCTCCCTTGGGCGGAAGGGCTTTGATAAGTAATCGTCCCCCATTTCCAGGCCTCTGATGACGCTCTCTTCGTCTGCCCTTGCGGTAAGGAAAATGACCGGAAGCTGGAGCATCTTGGCTGTTTTGCACACAGAAAAACCGTCTCCGTCCGAAAGACCCAGATCCACAAGTACAAGGTCCGGCGTATCTGCTGAAAGCATGCGCAGAGCCTCCCTCTGCCCTGAGGTGCAGACCACGGAATAGCCCTCGTTTTTCAGGAATTCCGTGAGTGAAGCCGATATAGCCTTGTCATCTTCTGTAAGCAGTATCTTTTGCATGCCAGATCTCCTTTGCCGCCCATTATACCACAAAAATAACATAGGGGACGGTTCTCTATGCGATTTTCAGCATAGAGAACCGTCCCCTATGCTGTCCCTATAGCCGATTTGTTGATTTTACTGCGGTTTTGTTGTAATATTAATGTGAGAAATTATTAACGGAGGCGCTGCGTAATGGAGAAGAAAAAACTCATAGAACTTAAGGGCATAAACAAATCCTACGGCGAAGAACATGTCCTTCGCGATATAGACCTTACAGTCTACGACAACGAGTTCGTTACCCTGCTTGGCCCTTCCGGCTGCGGCAAGACCACCACGCTTCGCATCATAGGCGGCTTTGAAGCCCCGGACAGCGGCGAGGTCTGGTTCGACGGCAGCAAGATAAACGAAGTTCCAGCCTACAAGCGCCACATAAACACCGTATTCCAGAAATACGCGCTGTTCCCCCACCTTAACGTTTACGAAAACATAGCATTCGGCCTTCGCCTTCAGAAGACTCCGGACGCGGAAGTGTCCAAAAGGGTCAGGGAAATGCTGAAGCTGGTGAACCTTGAAGGCTTCGAAAAGCGCCACGTTACAACGCTTTCCGGCGGCCAGCAGCAGCGCGTTGCAATAGCAAGAGCCCTCATAATGAAGCCCCGCGTTCTTCTTCTGGACGAGCCCCTTGGCGCCCTGGATCTTAAGCTGCGCAAAGACATGCAGAACGAGCTCAAAAACATCCAGAAGCGCACCGGTATAACCTTCATCTACGTTACCCACGACCAGGAGGAAGCCCTCTCCATGTCGGACACCGTTGTAGTAATGAACGCCGGCCAGATACTCCAGGTAGGCAGGCCCATAGACATCTACAACGAGCCTAAAAACGCCTTCGTGGCGGACTTTATAGGCGAATCCAACATAGTAGACGGCATTATGATAAAGGACTTTGTAGTAAACCTTGCCGGCCGGGATTTCGAGTGCGTTGACAAGGGCTTTGCCAAGGACCAGCCCGTGGACGTAGTAATACGCCCGGAGGACGTGGATATTGTCCCTGCGGACAAAGGCATGCTTACGGGCAAGGTTACCCAGGTCACCTTTATGGGCGTCCATTACGAGATAATCGTGGACATAGACAATTTCCTGTGGATGATACAGACCACGGACTACGTTGCGGAAGGCGAAACCATTGGTATAGTAATAGATCCGGACGCCTTCCACGTAATGCCCAAGTCCGAATGGTCCGAGATATTCGGCGATTACAGCTCCTACTCCATGGAGCACGACCTTCTTTCTGAGAACACCGGCGAGGAGGAAGACGAATGAAAAGAAACCTTGCTTCCAAAAGCGTAGTTGCGCCGCATGTGGTGTGGAGCGTGCTGTTTATAATAGCGCCCCTCATCTTTATGCTGTACTACGCTTTCACCGGTCCTGACGGATCCTTTACGATAGAGAACGTTTCCAGGCTCTTTACCGGCAACTACGTATTGATATTCGTAAACTCCATGTGCCTGGCTCTTATCTCCACAGTGATATGCCTGCTGATAGCATACCCGCTGGCTTACATCTTTACCAAGCTGCACGCTAGGGCTCAGAAGACCTGCATGCTTCTGCTTATGATACCTCTGTGGATGAACTTCCTTATCACCACCTATTCCTGGATGACGATAATGGAAGACACAGGCATCATAAACACTCTGCTGAGCAAGGTAGGCCTTAGTTTCCACATGATAAACACGCCCGGTGCTGTTGTTGTAGGCATGGTGTTCTGCTACCTGCCCTACATGGTCCTGCCTATCTACTCAGTAATGGCTGGTATAGACAATAAGCTGATAGAGGCGTCCGAAGACCTGGGTGCCGGAAGCCGCCAGGTATTCACCAAGGTCATAATGCCGCTGTCCCTTCCGGGAGTAATCTCCGGCATCACGATGGTGTTCGTGCCTCAGGTATCCACCTTCTACATCTCTCAGAAGCTGGGCGGAGGCACCTTCCAGCTTATAGGAGACACCATCGAAAGCTACTTTACAGGAGTTTCAGTCAACTACCACTTCGGCGCGGCGCTTTCCCTGATCCTTATGGTCCTGATAATCATCTCCATGGGAGTTATGAACCGCTTTGCCGATCCTGAAGAAATGAGCGGGAGGCCGATGCTATGAAGAAAGTTTCAGCTGCCTCCAAAATATACCTCGTACTGGTATTCATATTTCTTTACGCACCTCTGTTCGTTATGATTCTCATCTCCTTCAACGGAGGCGAATCCACCACCGTAATGAACGGCATTTCCCTGCGCTGGTACAAGGAAATGCTGCGCGACGGCGCAACCCTGCAGGCCCTGCAGAACACTGTTGTGCTGTCCCTTTCCTCTGCCGTGCTGTCAACCATACTGGGCACCCTGGCAGCTCTTGGAATACACCGGCTCAAGGCAAAGTACTTCCGCAGCGCGCTCATGACAGTAACCAACATCCCAATGATGAACCCTGACATAGTAACAGGTATATCCCTGATGCTCCTGTTCGTGTTCAGCGGCACGCTGCTTGGTCTGGACAGCTACCTGTCCTTCTGGACCCTGCTGATAGCCCACATCACATTCTCCCTGCCTTACGTTATCCTGTCTATTCTGCCCAAGCTTAAGCAGATGGACCGCAACCTTCCGGAAGCGGCTATGGACCTTGGATGCACGCCTGCGCAGTCCTTCTTTAAGGTGGAGCTGCCCTTCATAGCGCCGGGCATACTTACTGGTCTCATAATGGCATTCACACTGTCCTTCGACGACTTTGTAATAAGCAACTTTACCAGCGGATCCGGCTTCGAAACGCTTACCATACACATCTTTGCCATGACAAAGAAAAGCGTAAAACCGGACATCTACGCTCTGTCCACACTTATATTCTTTGTTGTATTCGTCCTGCTTCTGATATATAATTTCGCCTCGGGTGCAGACGAAAGGAACGCAATCAGGCAAAAAGAAGCAAGCAGGCGCTTTAAGCTCAGGCTCCGCAAAGAAAGGGGTGAGCTTTGATGAAGAAAACTGCATGCATCATTCTTGCTCTTATAATGGCCTTTGGCCTTGCAGCAGTGCTCACGGCCTGCGGCGAAGCCACAGATAAGGTCTTCATCTACAACCTGGGAGAGTACCTCGCAGACGGATCAGAAGGCATATTCGACTGCATATCCGGCTTTGAGGAGTACTACGAGGAGCTTACCGGAAGAAAACTGAAGGTCTACTACACAACCTTCGATTCCAACGAGGACCTCTACGCCAAGATAAGCGGCGGAGCATCCGGCTACGATGTTATCTTCCCCTCCGACTACATGGTGGAAAGGCTGATAGCAGAAGAGCTGCTTCTTCCCATAGACCTTGAGGCTACCTGCGAAAAGTACGGCGCCGAATGCTACTACGACAACATAGGCGAGCAGTTCCGCGGCCTCTACTACGACCCGGAAGACGCCTACTCCGTGCCCTACACCTACGGACGCGTTGGCATCATCTACAACACTAATTACGTAGACGAGGAAGATCTGGGCGGCTGGGACATACTGTGGAATGAAAAGTACGCAGGAAAGATACTTCAGTTCAACAGCGCCAGGGATGGTTTCGGCACAGCTCAGTACGCTCTTGGGATAGACGTCAACACCACAGACCCTGCAGACTGGCAGGCCTGCCTGGACCTTCTCCTTGCGCAAAAGCCTCTGATCCAGGGCTACGTGAACGACGAAGTCTACAACAAGATGGAATCCGAGGAAGCATGGATAGCTCCCTACTACGCCGGAGACTATTTCTTCATGCTGGATGTAAACGAGGACCTTGGCTTCTACTATCCGGAGCCCACAAACGTGTTCGTAGACACCATGTGCGTGCCCAAAGGCGCTCCAAACAAGGAGATAGGAGAGCTTTTCATAAACTACATGCTTTCCGAAGAGCCTGCTATAGCAAGCGCGGAATTCATCTACTACGCATCCCCCAACTCCGTTGTTTACGAGAGCGAGGAATACATAGAAGACATGGGCGAGGAAGTAATGGAAGTCCTCTACCCGCAGGATTTCGATATGCAGGAAGAAATCCGAAAGAACGCCTACAGGAACCTTGATCCTGCAACTTTGGAGCTTATAAGCTCCATGTGGGAGGAGCTGAAGATCAGCGGAGGCATGCCCTCCCACGTATATTACATAAGCGGAGCTTTGGCCCTGGCCATTACAGCCGCGATAGCTGTGCATCTGGTTAATAAAAAGAAGCGCAGCAAATGGTGGTAAAATGCAGCATTTCAGAAGAGTATCATTAATTATTGCTATTATCGCAGCCTTTACTGTGGCTGCTTTCGCAGAGGAACTGCCGGTAAGCTCGGCATATTTCAGCAACGATTCCGCAGTATCGGACTCCAACAGAAGGACCTACACGACAGCTAACGAAGGCAACACCGTTAACGTTAACAACGAGGCCGGTGTGGACGCTATATACGTTGAATTCGACAGGCTCCCGCCGGGAAAATGGACTGTTACAGACGTTGAAAAAGGAACGACCGTGGACTGCGGGCTGAACGGCTTTCTGCACGATTTTGCGGACCTTAAGGAGCTTTTCGGCTATTCTCCCAAAAACGTAGATATACACTTTACAGACGGCTCTGTTATAGCCGATGTGCACGCATACAGCGGAGATATCCCGGATTCTGTCCAGCGCTGGCAGCCCTACCTGGACAAGGCTGACCTTGTTCTTATTTCAACGCATTCGGACGACGAGCAGCTGTTTTTTGCGGGGCTTCTTCCCTACTACTCCATAGAAAGAAAGCTGGATGTGCAGGTCGTTTACTTTATCCAGCATTTCCAGATAGGAAGCAAGCTGGACCACATAAGGCCGCATGAGCAGCTGGACGGCCTCTGGACCGTTGGAATAAAGCACTACCCCTACATTTCCGAGTTCCCGGATGTCTACGGCGAGGATAAGGACAGGCAGACTGCTCTTAACCTTATGCTCTACAGGTTCAAGGGCTACGGCTACACCTACGACGATTTCCTGGGCTTTACCGTTAGCGTTATAAGGCGCTTTAAACCGCTGGTGCTTGTTACTCACGATCTTAACGGAGAGTACGGACACGGAGCGCACGTGCTTAACGCGGATACCTGCGTAAACGCGCTTGGTGTAAGCGGAGATCCTGCGCAGTTTACGGAGTCCGCTGAGCGCTACGGCGTATGGGTACCGCAGAAGATGTACGTGCACCTTTACGACCAGAACCAGATAGAAATGGACTGGGATACGCCCTACGACAGCATGGGCGGCTACACGCCCTTCCAGATGACCCAGCAAGGCTGGATGCACCACGTCAGCCAGCATTACGCATGGTTCTACAGGTGGATACTGGGCACCAAGTATTCGCCCATCTCCGCAGCTACGCAGATAAAGACCTACTCTCCCTGCAAATACGGGCTCTACCACAGCCTGGTCGGAGAAGACGTGAACAAGAACGACATGTTCGAGCACATCGTTACCTACGCGCAGCGCAGCGCCATAACAAGCAGCACCATAGAAAACATCGATTCCGTTAATACTCAGATAGCATACCAGCTGAATGACAGGATACTTAAGGACGCAGTCGTAAAGAACGATACTGCACTGGAAAATGTGCGTGCCGCCCTTGTGCAGAGCGAAGAGCACAGAACAAATACCATAAGGATATCTATCTGCGGTGTATCTGCGGTGCTCCTTGCAGTAATATTCTTCGTATTGCGCCGCAGCAAGAAAAAACAGTAAACGACAATACAAAAGCGGGCCCTTCCCTAAAGGAGAGCCCGCTCTTTTTTTGTTACGCTATGCAAACAGCTACAATGTTACCAAAAATGTCTCTTATAAATATTAACCGTCCTTTTTGACCAATTATTTGTTTTTGCAACACAAAGTTTTAAAAATATTTTTATAATCACAAAACAATCTCTTGACTTGTAAATCTTGCAGGATTATATTTTATCCAATACGCTTTTCGCGTCAATTTTATTACAGGAGAATCAAAATGCGGACCATAAAGATAAGCGACATCACACTCAGACAGACCTGCGCAGACATACTCACTTTCAAGGAAAAGCTTGAACTAGCAAAGCTTTTAGACAGGCTATGCGTGGATGTGATAGAGCTTGCACCTGTAGCTAAGGAAAAGGCCGATACGCTTTATATAAAATCAGTTGTAAACACTGTTAAAGACAGCGCTGTATCCGTTCCCTGCGGACCGGACAAGGCAAGTATAGATATTCTGTTCGAGGCGCTCAAGGGTGCCAAAAAGTCCAGGATACAGATAGAAGCTCCGGTAAGCCTGGTTCAGATGGAGTATATCTACCATATGCAGCCGGATGCCATGCTCAAGAAGATAACTGAGGCTGTAAGCTACGCTGCGTCCAAGTTTGATGATGTGGAGTTTGCTGCAGAGGACGCTACCAGGGCAGACGAGGCCTTCCTCTACGAGGTCCTGGAAGCTGCCGCTAAGGCTGGTGCATCCACAGTTACCATCTGCGACGATGCGGGCATGATGCTTGCAGACGAGTATTCTGAATTCACAAGAAGGGTCATCACAGCTGTCCCCTCTCTTAAGAACACCGCGCTGGGCATTTACGCAAGCGATAAGATAGCCATGTCCGAAGCCTGCAGCATTGCTGCTGTAAAGGCTGGCGCATCCGAAGTAAAAGCTGCCATCTACCCGGAAAGCACCGCAGGCACAAAGAGCATTGCAGATCTTATCAAGATGCGCGGCAGCGAATACGGCATTGACTCAAAAGTCAGGACCGTTGAGCTTTCAAGGCTTGCAGAGCAGGCAGAGCGCATGTTCACCCAGATGCGCAGCAAGACATCCCCCTTTGAGAGTGGTGTCCGCGATACCCAAAGCGAGCTCAGCTTCTCTGCTGCAGACAGCATAGAAGACATAGTAAAAGAGACCGAGCGCCTTGGATACGATCTTTCCGAAGAGGATCAGGTAAAGGTCTACGAGCAGTTCAAGATACTGGCAGCAAAGAAGGACGTTATCTCCGAGCGCGAGATAGACGCTATAGTTGCATCCTTTGCAATGCAGGTGCCGCCTACCTTCAAACTGGAGGACTACATTATAAATTCCGGCAACGTTATATCCGCAACGGCTCACCTCAGGATAAAGAAGGACGGAGTTCTTAAGGAAAGCGTTGCTATAGGAGACGGCCCTGTAGACGCCGCGTTCCTTGCCATAGAGCAGATAGCTGGCGCCCACTACGAGCTGGACGATTTCCAGGTGCAAGCTGTTACCGAAGGCCGCGAAGCTATGGGCGAAGCAGTCGTAAAGCTGCGCTCCCTCGGCAAGATATACTCCGGAAGAGGCCTTTCCACAGACATTATCGGCGCAAGTATCAAGGCTTACGTTAACGCACTCAACAAAATAGCTTACGAGGAGGCTGAATAATGAAGCTCTCCTATTCCACAAGAGGCTGGTATTCCCTGCCCTTTAACGAACTTATACAAGCAGCACCGGACATGCGTTTTGCCGGCATTGAATTATACGACCTTTACAAGCACCCTGAGCTTTTCGAAAAGGGAGCCCTGCTTAACAAGTACAACGCAGAGCGCCTCTTAAGGCAGCTTAGGGATTCCAAGGTGGAGCTTGTCTGCCTGGACACTTCCGTGGATCTTACTGCTCCGGAAGCCAGGGAAACTATGCTTTGGACCATAGAAAAGGCAGCTTCTCTTCGCGTGCCTTATGTAAGCGCGGAGGTAATGTCCGATAATGAAGAGGCAGCGGTAGCACTTATAGCGGAGCTGCTTCCAGCCGCTAAGAACAATAAAGTTAGCCTTCTGATAAAGACCAAGGGCATTTACGCAGACACCAAGCGCCTTGCGGACATGCTGGACAGCTTTGCAGACGACGATCTTGCAGTGCTCTGGGACATGCACCACTCCTACTGCGATTTCGGCGAGAGCGCAGACACCACCATAAAGAACCTTGGCGGCTACGTAAGGCACGTGCACCTGAGGGATTCCGACAAGGACGGCAACTACACCATAGTCGGAGAAGGCATACTGCCCATAGACAATATGATGCGCGCCTTGTCTTCCATAGACTATCCGGGCTTTGTTTCCCTGGAATGGAAGCCGGAATGGGTTGAAGACGTGCAGGATTATAGCTTCATATTCCCGCATTTCATAAGCTTTATGAACCGCTACGAGAATGTCCGCAGCAACCGCAGAAAGCTTTACCTTAACCACGACGGCACAGGCGAATACATCTGGAAGAAGGACGAGCTTATAGACCTTACCTTCCCCCAGGTGCTGGACCGCGTAGTTGAGGAGTTCCCAAACCAGTACGCGTTCAAGTACACCACCCTGGACTACACCAGGACCTACGAGCAGTTCAGAGACGACGTGGACAACTTTGCAAGAGCCCTTGTTTCCCTTGGCGTTAAGGCCGGAAGTAAGGTGGCTATCTGGGCCACCAACGTTCCCGCCTGGTACATTACCTTCTGGGCCGCTACCAAGATAGGCGCAGTTCTGGTAACAGTAAACACAGCTTACAAGATCCACGAGGCGGAGTACCTGTTCCGCCAGTCGGATACCCATACCATAGTTATGATAGAGTCCGCACTGGACTCCAACTACCGCCAGATAATCAACGAGCTCTGCCCGGAGATCAAGGACAGCAAGGCCGGAGAGCCGCTGCACTGCAAAAAGCTCCCCTTCCTTCGCAACGTAATAACCGTTGGCTACAAGGACCCCGGCTGCCTTACCTTCGAGGAAGCTATGGACAGAGCTGAGCTGGTGCCCAAGCAGGAGATCCTGCGCATGGCGGCTAAGGTAAAGTCCGGAGACGTATGCAACATGCAGTACACTTCCGGAACCACAGGCTTCCCCAAGGGCGTAATGCTCACCCACTACAACGTCGTAAACAACGGCAAGTGCATAGGAGACCGCATGGGCCTTTCCACTGCGGACCGCATGATGATACAGGTGCCCATGTTCCACTGCTTCGGAATGGTGCTCTCCATGACGTCCTCTATGACTCACGGCGCCACCATGAGCCCCATGCCCTACTTCTCCGCCAAGGCCAGCCTGGCCTGCATAAACCAGGAGAAGATAACCTGCTTCAACGGCGTTCCTACCATGTTCATAGCGATGTTCAACCATCCGAACTACCGCAAGACGGACTTTTCCTACATGAGGACAGGCATCATGGCTGGTTCCGGCTGCCCGCCTGAACTTATGCGCAGGGCCGCTCAGCCGGACGAGATGAACATGACTGGCATCATAAGCGTCTACGGCCAGACCGAAAGCTCCCCGGGCAGCACCATGTCGGCCTGGACAGACGATCTTATGCTGCGCACGGAGACTGTCGGCTACGCCTTCCCGCACGTTCAGTGCAAGGTAATAGATCCGGAGACCGGAGAAGAAGTTCCCGACGGCGTTAACGGAGAATTCTGCAGCCGCGGCTACAACACCATGAAGGGCTACTACAAGATGCCGGATGCCACAGCTGAAACTGTGGACGCGGACGGCTGGCTGCACTCGGGAGACCTCTGCTGCAGGGATGCGGACGGAAACTACCGCGTAACAGGACGTCTTAAGGACATGATAATACGCGGCGGAGAGAACCTCTACCCCAAGGAGATAGAGGAATTCCTCTACACCCACCCTGCCGTTTCCGACGTTCAGGTAATAGGCGTTCCGGACAAGAAATACGGCGAAGAAGCCATGGCCTGCATCATCCTCAAGGAAGGCGCAAGCGCTACCGTAGAAGAGATACACGACTACTGCATGGCCAAGCTTGCGCGCCACAAAGTGCCCCGCTACATAGAGTTCGTAGACTCCTTCCCCATGAACGCCGCAGGCAAGATACAGAAGTTCAAGATGCGCGAAGCCGCAGTCGAAAAACTTGGTCTCAAATAACAAAAAATCTTGCAACATCCTGTTGACAAAGCACTATTCAAGTGCTAAACTACTTGAAAACTCAACAATATAAAGGCTGTGACGAGGACGGCCGGGAAACACTTTCCTAAAGAGAGATGGCGGTTGCTGCGAGCCACCGGAAAGCTTCCCAATGGCCCATCACCTCCGAGCCGGAGGACCGAAAGGACTATCACCTATTAGGCTCCTTCCGTGAGGCTGCGTTAAGGCACAGGGGTTGATGGACCTCGCTGAGTGGCTGTATTTTTACAGCAAATTGAGTGGTACCGCGGGCATACTATACGCTCGTCTCAATGTTTGTTATTAACATTGAGGCGGGCTTTTTTACTGCAGACCATCGTGCAGGTGCCCATAACTATAAGGAGTTTAATAAATGACAACACCCAAAGACAACAACCTGATGGAAGTAGCACAGCGTATCAGAGAAATGCGCGAGATCATGGGATTTACTGTCGCGGAAATGGCAGAAAAATCCGAGGTAACAGAAGAAGTCTACCGTCAGTACGAATCCGGCAGTGTAGACCTCCCCTTCACTTTCATCCATAAGTGCGCGCTGGCCTTTAACGTAGGCATGAGCGACCTTCTGGAAGGACGCAGCGCTCTTCTGAACACCTACACAGTAACTAGAAAAGGCGCTGGCCAGGACACAGCAAGAGAAGACGGCATAGTCATCCAGCACATGGCGCCCATGTTCAAAAACAGGCTGTCCGAGCCTTACTACGTAACTTATCAGTACAGCCCGGAGCTTCAGGACAAGCCCATACACACAACCAAGCACTCCGGCCAGGAGTTCGACTTTATCGTTAGCGGCCGCCTGAAGATCCAGATCGGAGATAACGTAGAGTACCTCTCCGAAGGCGACAGCATATTCTACAACAGCTCCCTGCCCCACGGAATGATAGCCGTAGACGGCAGAGACTGCGTGTTCATAGCCATGATCATGTCCGGCGGAAACGTCCAGGAAACACTGATCAGAGACACCCTCCTGCCCTCCAGGACCCAGGGCAGAAAGCTTGCCATAGACAAGTTCGTGGAAACAAAGGAAGACGAGAACGGAGTTCTCCAGGAGATCAAGTTCAAGAACGAAGACAAGTTCAACTTCGCGTTCGACGTCGTAGACGCAGTCTCCAAGCGCGAGGCCGACAAACTTGCCATGATACACATAGACAAGTACGGCGAAGAGCGTAAGTTCACCTTCCGCCAGATGAAGCGCGCGTCCGCTATGACTGCCAACTACTTCAAGTCCCTTGGCATCAAGAAGGGAGACCGCGTAATGCTGGTCCTCAAGCGCCACTACCAGTTCTGGTTTGCAATCCTTGCTCTGCATAAGCTGGGCGCAATAGCCATCCCGGCAACCAGCCAGCTGCAGGCCCACGACTTCGAATACAGGTTCAACAAGGCTGGTGTTAAGGCAATAATCGCAACCACAGACGACGATGTTCCAAACCAGGTAGAGATAGCTGAAAAGGTCTGCCCGAGCCTTCAGATAAAGGTGCTGGTCGGCGGAGAGCGCGAAGGCTGGAAGAACTTCGACGAAGAATACCAGCTCTTCTCCGCACACTTCTACAGGACCGAAGACACTGCCTGCGGAGACGACACCATGGTCATGTTCTTCAGCTCCGGAACCACGGGCTACCCCAAGATCGCGGAGCACTCCTACAAGTACGCACTTGGGCACTACCACACCGCCAAGTACTGGCACGGAGCTTTCGAAGACGGCCTGCACTTTACCATTTCCGAGACCGGCTGGGGCAAGGCTCTTTGGGGCAAGCTCTACGGCCAGTGGATGCAGGAATGCACAGTATTCGTGTACGACTTCGACCGTTTCGACGCGGCAAAGATACTGCCGATGTTCAAGAAATACAACATCAAGACCTTCTGCGCACCTCCTACCATGCTCAGGATGCTTATAAGAGAAGATATCTCCAAGTACGACCTCTCCTCCGTTGTCCACATGACCACCGCAGGCGAAGCTCTCAACCCAGAGGTATTCAAGCTCTTCGAAAAGGCTACGAATCTTAAGATCATGGAAGGTTACGGGCAGACAGAAACGACCCTTACAATAGGAAACCTCATGGGCAACAGCTACAAGCTGGGATCCATGGGCAAGCCCACCCCGCTCTACAAGCTGGATATCATGGATGCCAACGGCAACCTGCTCCCGGACGGCGAACCCGGCGAGATAGTAATAGACACCAGAGACGGCGTTCCCTGCGGTCTGTTCAAGGGATACTACGGAGATCCGGAAGCCACTGAAAAGGCTTGGCATGACGGCTACTACCACACCGGCGATATGGCCTGGAGAGACGAAGACGGCTTCTTCTGGTTCGTAGGACGCGTGGACGATGTTATCAAGTCCTCCGGATACAGGATCGGGCCCTTCGAGATCGAAAGCGTTATCATGGAGCTTCCCTACGTTCTGGAATGCGGCGTCTGCGCTGCTCCGGACGAGATACGCGGCCAGGTCGTAAAGGCCTGCATAGTGCTCGTAAAAGGCACAGAGCCCAGCGATGCCCTTAAGAAGGAGATCCAGGACTACGTAAAGACCCACACCGCGCCTTACAAGTACCCGCGCATTGTGGAGTTCCGCGAATCCCTGCCCAAGACCATCAGCGGCAAGATCCAGCGCAACCTGCTGTAACATTTTTGTAGTTTTCACACATAAATAGCTTTATAATTTTTGTGATTTGAGCTATAATATAAAAGTTCATACTTTTTATTAACGGAGAATCATTAATGGCACAAATGACAGGACTCGACAGCAAGATAATGGAGATGGCGGCCCGTATCAGAGAGCTGAGGCAGCTTGAGGGAAAGACCCCCGAGCAGATGGCTCAGGTAACAGATACACCGCTGGAAGAGTATCTTGAATGCGAAGCCGGATTAAGAGATCTCAACTTCACTTTCATATACCGCGTAGCCAACGCCCTTAACGTAAACGTTACGGATATCATAGAGGAAGTCGGATCGTAGCCAT
>JAZQIH010000043.1:0-9395 GCA_045541015.1 Anaerovoracaceae bacterium
CTCTATGATATTGGTGTAGCCGCCCTGGCAGCCAACCATATCCGATGCAAGGCCTATAAAGCCCTTGCAGTTTTCTATATCCTTGCAGGAAAGAGGCGGCTGGACCTTAAGATCCGCTACGGGCAGGAAGGTAAGGCGCCCTGCCTTGCTCTTTTTGAGCAGCTCTATGCTGTCCTTTGCTGTGGCGTCGTCATCGCAGACTATGTTCTGCAGCTTTCCGCCGAGCACTGTTTCTATCGCAAGCTCGTAGCCCTTGGGAACCTTTATGAGCTCTCCAAGAGTGCCCCTTACGCCCTTTACCTTCTGGGACATAAGGAATTTAACGCCGCCGTTGTAGCCTTCGTAGGACTTTTCGAGCTCGTCCAGAAGGGACTTTCTTGCAGCAAGCTTTCCTGTGGATATCCTAATGCTTTCTGAATCGGAAGCTGCCCTTGCAAGGTCCGAATTGGCATCGGACTGAGCCTGGCGGGCCTTTGCGAGAGCGTCTGTAAGCTCAGCTCTGCTGCTGTCCAGCTGCTTTATAGCCTCCTGGGACTCGCGGAGCTTTTCTTCCAGCTGGCGGTCCGTGCGGTCCTTAAGATCCGACTCTTCGGAGATCCTGTCTATCCTCTTCTGCAGGGTATCCCGCAGGTCCGCAAGGCTTTTTGCCGAAGCTTTGGCGCTCTGGGCCTGGAAGTTCAGCTCAAACAGATCGTTTTTGGCATCGGTAAGAGCCTTTTCCGCTGAAGCAAGCTTGTCTGCCGCATCCTTGGAGGCCTGAGCCTTTGCGGAAAGGTCCTTGTCCAGCTCTGCAGACTTTGCCAGGGCCTCGTTATATGTGTTAAGGGATGCTTCCTGGTTTGCCTTCTCGGAGTTTATCTTGTCCTGAGCTGCAGCTATCTCTTCTGTAAGGCGCTTCTGGTCTTTTTCCAGAGACGCAAGGCGCTCCTTGTTGAGCTCTTCCATGCTGCTGATCTCGTGGATCTGGCCGGTCTTTTCCAGGAGCTGTTCGTGAAGATCGTTAAGCCTTTCTTCGGTAAGGGAAGCCTTCTGCCTGCATTCTGCAAGCTTTGCAGCAAGCTCGTCCCTGGACTCTTCTGCCTGGGCTATGAGCACTTCCAGCTCTGCAAGCTCCTGCCTTACAGCCTCTGTCTTTTCGTCTGCAGCGGCTATATTCTTAAGGATTATATTTATCTCTACGTCTTTGTATTTGTCCTTTATCTCCAGGTACTCTGTGGCCTTTTTGGAGTCTCTTTCCAGGCCTCCAAGGCGCCCTTCTATTTCTCCGATAATATCGTTTACCCTGGAGAGGTTGATGCTGGCGTCCGCAAGGCTCTTTTCTGTCTTTTCCTTCTTGCTGCGGTACTTTACAATACCTGCGGCTTCCTCGAAGATCTCCCTGCGGCGCTCCATCTTGCTGCTGACAATGTCTGCGATCTTTCCCTGACCGACTATGGAGTAGCCCTCTACGCCTATACCGGTGTCCATGATAAGCTCTCTGATGTCCTTGAGCCTGCATGGCCTGCGGTTTATCATGTATTCGTTTTCTCCGGACCTGTAGGCGCGCCTTGTTATGCCTACCTCCGTGAACTCCGTGGGAAGGCTGTGGTCCGTATTGTCTATGACAAGAGTTACCTCTGCCATGCCCTTGTCCTTGCGGTTCTGAGTACCGGAGAATATTACTTCTTCGAGTTTATCGCTCCTTAAGGTCTTGGGGCTCTGCTCTCCGAGCACCCAAAGGATAGCATCGGAGATATTGCTCTTTCCGCTGCCGTTCGGGCCGACGATGCATGTGATGCCGTCCGTAAATTCTATTGTTACCGGATCCGCAAAAGATTTGAATCCGTTAAGTTCTATCCTCTTAAAGTACAATGCTTTCCTCCAGGACCGTAAGTGCGTTCTTTGCAGCTGCAGCCTGCGCCTGCTTCTTGCTGTGGCCGGTGCCGGTGCCCATACGCTCTCCGTCTATTATGACTGCCGCTGTGAACACCTTTGCGTGGTCCGGTCCGTGTTCGTCTGTTATTATGTATTTTATATCTGACTTGCCGTGCTTCTGGCAGAATATCTGAAGATCTGTCTTGTAATCCGATGGCAGCTCCCCTAAAGCGGCTGCGTCTATGGTGGGGCCAAGCATCCTGTATATTACCTTGGCCGCTGCGCGCACGCCTCCGTCCAGAAATACCGCTGCGATAATAGCTTCCGCTGCGTCCGATACTATGGAGAGGCGGGTCCTTCCGCCCTTTTGCTCTTCTCCTCTGCCAAGCAGCAGGTGATCGTTGAGCCCTATGGCGCACGCTGCCTTGCCCAGAGCAGTTTCATTCACTATCTCCGCGCGGAGCTTGGTGAGTATCCCCTCGTCCTTATCCGGGAAACGCTTGTAGAGCTCGTAGGCTGTTACCGCGTCCAGGACCGCATCTCCCAGGAACTCCAGGCGCTCGTTGCCCTTGGTTGGATCTCCCAGAAAATCGTTTGCATAAGAACTATGGGTGAGGGCTGTCCTAAGCAGCGCCTCATCCTTGAACCTGTACCCTGTTATCTTTTCTATTTCATCGCATAACATAACACTTTATTTTAGCATTTATATAAGTAAAAATCAATCTTTCTGATGAAATGCGAAAAGTCCGGAAGACCGGACTTTTCAATGTTTTTAAGCTTTTGAGCGATAATTCTTTAAATCTTCACACGCTAGTGAGCCACGCCGCGCATGTTAACTACCTTCCATTCGCCGTTGTAATTGATAAGGTATATGGTGCTGTCCATAACATCGTCGTGGTCTACATTGGTCCTTGTTATATGCATATGCTTAACAAGATGTACATCCGCGCTTATGAAGCCCTCTCCGTACTTGGTGATATTGGAGATGGTCTGATCCGTGAACGCAGGATTCCTGAGCGTGTGCGGAGATGTGAATGTTATATCCACCTGAGTTGCCCAGTTCCAGGCCTTCTGGTACTGCTCGGAGTCCTGGATAAGGTAGGACGCAACAGTGTAGAAACCGTAGCGGGAACCCTTAAGATCCTGGGTAAGGAACCTGGACCAGGTCTCGGCAAAGCCCATAAGGTCGAAATCGCAGCCTGCAGCAGCAAGGGAATCGAACTTCTCGTTTCCGGCGCCGCTGATCTTTATATCAGCAGACTTTTCGAACGCTACAGGAGCACCGTTCTGGGTGATCTTTATATCCGGCTCTTTGGTAAGGTGATCCAGCACGTACTTGCGCACGGAGGGCAGAGTTACGTAGTTGGCTGCATCGCCGAAATTATCCACGAAATCCTCAGAATCCGGCTGAAGCACCTGGTCCCCGACTGCAACCGTGCAGGAAGACGGAGCGGTTATCTCGTAGTGGTAGAGCTCCTTGTCCTCGCCGGGATCTATGCCAGTCATCTCGTAGAGGTTGTAATTGAATATGCCTATCTTGCTTACGCTCTTGATCTTGTTGAGGTTGATGGTGAGCAGCTTCTTTTCTCCCTTAAAGATGCCGTAGCTGTCCTTGCCGGAGATCTGTTTTACCTCATAATCCTTGCTTGCAAGGAAATCCCTGATGTTCTTTACCTGATCGCCCTCGTCTATCTTGGTGGTAAACGCAAAGAGCTCCTTTATCTGCTCGTCCTTAAGGCCTGCAAGGGTATCCTCCACCATCTGGGACGGAGTGTTGGCCTGCATTTCTATAAGGGTCTTTTTTACGTAGTTTGTTGCATAGAAGCCGGCACCCACAAGGATGAGTATCCAGATGAGCAGGAATATCCTGAATGCCGGGCTCTTCTTCGGCTTTTTGGTATTGGCCTTGTTCCTGGCCCTTCTTTCCATTACCCTGTCCTTTGCAGAGATATCGGAGCCTTCTGCAGCAGTCTCGGAAAGGTAAGTATTTTCTGTATTCTCAGCCGCCTTTGTTCTGGCGTGTTTCATTTCTGCCATTGCTCTCACCTACCTTACAAGGAACGATGTCGGGATACGCCATGAAGATGTGGCGTAATAGAATGTGACACTGTTCTGCAGCCACTCGCCGTTGTAGTACATGCAGGTGGAGGAACCGCCGTCCAGGTTTGCAGCGTTTACAGCTCCGTACTTGTCCATTATCTCGATAAGATCGGAAGCAGTAGCGCCAAGGTGACCGTTAGCGCCTCTGCCGTCTGTTACAAGAAGAAGCATCCTGCCGTCCTTGGTCTGGCCTATAGCAGTTCTGGGGTTTGCACCGGAGCCCATACCGTTGAGCTGGCGCTTTTCTCCGTTGATTATGAGCTTTACGAAGTGGTTGTTGCTGTCGCTTGCCTCGTCCTGGAAAGCTACAGCATCTCTAATGCCGTATTCGCTTATTACAGCGCGAACTTCGGACTCGCTCATGCCTTCGATATCCTTGATTATGAGCTTGTTATCGTTGGACATACCTATAAGAACAAGGCCTGCCATGGCAAGGTTGGACATGTTCTGGATCTCGCCGTTGCTTACTACAGGTCCGTAAGGCCTTCCGCCCTTGTTTGCAGCAGAGTAATATAGGCCTCCGTTAACGCCGCCTGTGGCGCCGTAGGCATTTACGATCTTATCCAGCTCTTTGCCATATTCTCCCCACGGATAGGTGGTGCCCACGAACACTCTGGAAGGATCGTTTACCACCATCATGGTAGCTGTGAAGTTATCTCCTTCTACCTTGTCTATGGTTATGAGAGATCTGTCTATTTCAGCGGTATCGCCGGTGTCGATAGCTTCCGGATCCGAATCCTCAGCGATCGGGATCATAGCGTTGTGATTTACTATCTCCTGGACCTCTTCCGGAGAAAGGAAAAGCCCCACGACCCATTTCATCTGGCCGGTTTCCAGCATTGTGGTTACAAAGAGGTTCTTGGCCTCCGGCGATGGTCCGTGGACTATCAGATTGATGCAAAGCACGAGAATAACAAGTATGCCGACAAGGGTTACCCCAAGCCAGGCAAAAAATCTCCCGATACCCTTCAGTACAGTTTTCATTAAATTTTTCCCCTTTTATGCAGCGGATGATACCGCATTTAGTTAAATGTAGCTTTTATCATACCGCATTTTGTATTGTTTTGTCAATTATTGCCTTTTAAGAGGCAAGCTCCGCCTCTAGCAGAGCATCTTGCTTGCGTAGACCGCTGCCGGACCTACGAAGCCTTCCCTTCCGTGCAGGGATGTGTAGATTATGCGCTTTTCGTTGTAAACGCTGTCGTAGCGGCTGCAGGCCTTTATAAGAGCATCTCTTATTACGGCGCTTCTGAACATGCCGCCCGCAAGGACTATGCGGTTGGGAGCTATAAGGGTCCCGGCGTTTACTATGCACCTTGCAAACAGGTCTATGGCTGAATCTATGTAAGCTTTTACATCTGCGGGAGCGTTCTGGTACTTCTCTCCGAGATCATCCAGGGTAAAGTCCAGCTTTTCCTTTAAGGTGTAGTAAGAGACTTCTGTTTCCAGGCATCCGCACCTTCCGCAGCTGCACTGCCTGCCGTTCTTTTTTACTATGAAGTGGCCGAGCTCTGCGGTCTTGCCCTGACGGCCTTTGTATATCCTGCCGTCTGTAACAATGGTGCTTCCTACTCCGGGGCCCCACTTGATTATAAGCAGGTTGTCCTTGCTGCGGCCTTCGCCGAACAGAAGCTCTGCCTGCGCAAGCGCGTCCACGTTGTTTTCTATTATGACTTCCAGGCCCAGGGCTTCGCCAAGGACTCCCCTTACATCCACGCGGCGCTCCCACACGCCGTAGGCATGCACAGACACACCGTTTTCTATATCCACTATGCCTGTTACGCCAACGGAAACGCAGGATATCTTTGCCCTTACCTGGTCTGTGAGCTGGGCTCCTAAAGCAAGGCACTCGTCTGCGCAAAGCTTAAGGAAGGCCTCCGGCTGCTTGGATCTGTCCGTGTAGATGGACTTTTGCAGCCATTTGCCGTCCGCGCCCTTTATGAGCCTGCCTTTAAGATCGCAGACCGCCACAGTAGTGATGCCCGGCTCTATATTTACGGTGTACACAAGGAACGAAGCCGCGTCTATGTCCAGAAGGACTTTTTTCCTGCCGACTACGCCTGTAGGATGATCGCTGGTGCCAAGCTCAAACAACAGCCCCTCACTTATAAGCTGGTTGCTTATCTGCGTGAGCGATGCAGGTGTGAGCCCTGTTGCCAGCGCTATATCTTTTCTGGACACGGGGCCGTTATCGTTGATATAGCCCAGTATCAGAGCGCGGTTCTGGTGCTTTACACGCTCCATGTTCATCCCTTGTCTTTTCATTGGGTCCTCCTAAAACCGGAGCACACTTATATCCAGCATCTGCGCAAGTATCTGCAGCTCGTCTGCGGCATCTCCGTAGATAACTGCATAGTGCGGTTCCCAGCCGTCCTCCACTGTTTTGTGGACTATCTCCTCCGCGCAGCCATCTGTCTTAACGACCATGGATGTGCCAAGGAACTGCTGGGGCTTGTCCAGGATCTCGCCTGTTGCGATAAAGAACCTGAAGCTGCCGTCTGCTTTGCGACCCACACGGAAGATAGTGGCCTTTGGAGCTGCCTTGCATCCGAACTCGAGCGTTGGCCCGATGTGCCTGTTGCAGTGTTCCCCTGTGCAGGCTCCTGTGTCTTCTCTTGCCAAAGAGCAGGCTGCGGTGCCGCAATGCCAGAAGGATATAGTGTTTTCCGCTTCGTTAAGCGATACGGGGTCTCCGAAGAATACTGCGTTTCCGGTAAGCTGCATTCCCATGTACATGGAAAGAGCTCCGTAGGCATCTGCCTCGCAGCTGGCGGCTACCCCAAGGTCGTTGAGCATCGCAAGAACTGCGCAGACCGGTGTCCCGAAGGATGTAAAGAAGTCCGGCCAGCAGCGCGACGCTATTGCGCCTATTTTATTGATTTTAACATATTCTTCGTAAGCTTTGTAGAGCCTTGCGAAATCTTTGCGGTTCTTTTCCGGAGTTTTTTCGAGACCTACCATGCGTTTTGACGCATCTTCGAGATAAGCCTGGCACTCTTCGTCCGTGAAAGACTTAGCCTTGCCTATAAGCTCCCTTGCCTCTATGGATTCCAAGCGCACGCCGAATTTCTCCAGCATGTCCAGGTCCAGAGCCCTTCCGAATCCGAAGCCCTGCGGAGTGTGGCCTATAGCAGAGATCTTAAGGGACTTAAGATCGTAGCGCAGCTTAGCAGCCTTTATGCAGGACGCTATGTACTTTCTTGCCTTATCCTCCGACGGAGCGCCGTATACATAGCTGAACTGCTCTTTTCTGAACTGCTTTATAGCGTTTGCAGCAGAGTACGCCCCTGTAAGGGAGTTGAGCCTGAGCCTTCCGCCGTCTATAACAGGCTCCCTGAGGGTCCAAAGAAGTATCGGAGCCTCCTTGAACCTGTGCAGCACCTCGGATGCGTAAGCCGCATTGGCAAACGTAAGGTTCTGAAGCACTATAAGGTCCGGATCTACGGTATCCAGGAAAGCATTCAGCTTATCTATGGAAAGCAGCATCTCTTCCGGCACCGCCACGTTATCGCAAAGGCTTCTCAGCAGCTCTGCGGAAGCTTCGAATTCCTTCTGAGCGCTTTCAAGATGAAAAGTCGGAACGCCTATAGGAATGTATGCTGTCTGGAATTTTTTCATTTTGTACCTCTATTTGAAAAACAGTGAAAGCCCCGCAATAAAAAGCAGGACGTAAGTTATTATCATGAAGGTCCTCTGGCTCATGTGCTTGTAGAGCACTCCTCCAAGGAACATCCCTGCCAGAAGGAACGGGATGGATATGAGCTGGACCTTTGCAAGCTCCATGTTCCAGCTTCCTCCAATAAGCTGGGAGATGAATATGGCGCCGTTCAGGAAGATCCATATAGTGGATATCGTGGCTCTGAACGCTGTTTTTTCCTTAAGGCGCCTTGTAAGGTAGCCTATCAGAAGCGGCCCGCCGCACACGAACATGCCGTGCACAAGTCCCGACGACACCAAAAGCGCTGTGTCTATGGCTGCGGACTCCTGCTGCCTTTCCCTGCCGGAAAACATCTTCCAAAGCCCGGTGATAGCTATCAGCAGGACTATGACGCCAAGGGTCATATACAGCACGGTGGGCTTTGAGGACAGCCAGCGCTTTATTACTATGCCTGCAATAAGGGCCGGCCCCATAAAGGCAACTATGTGCTTAACTTCCTTCCAGTCCACGGACTTCCTGTTGCCAAGGAATACGTACACACCTGACAGCAGGCCCAGAAAGTTCAGCACAGGAACCGCTGTGTCCATGCCCACTAGCTTTATGGAAAAAGGCATGGCGAGTATGGTGCCCGCGAATCCGGTGATGCCCTGTATGATATTCGCAAGGAGTATCACCAGGTAAAACAATAGCTCGTTCATGGTTTAGTAGAACAGCTCCCTGTTTTCTCCGGTAACGCCGGGGCAGGCTCCCTGCCTCATAAGAGGCTCCCTGTCCGGATGGGCTATTACCCATTTGCCCCTCTGAAGAAGCAGCCTTGCTTCCTGCTCTCCTGCCATGTAGGCAACATCCCTTGCGGTCTTTTCAGCGTCCGAAAGCGGGGTGTTTACGCCGCGCGGCAGCACTACTATGCCCTTGAAGCCTTCATCGCAGACGCGCAGCGGGGAAAGGTGCAGAGTGGTGCCGAACATCTCTATTGCGGTGCCCTTCTCCACAAAGAATACCTCCGCCTGGTCCACGCTGTAGGAAAGCCCCGGGGTTATGTCCCAGCTGTGGCCAAGCACCAGCATGAAGTCCGTTACGGCTATGTTTATCTCCGCGGCTTTGTGGTATTCAAAGCCGTTGTATGTTGTGTTGCGGCCGTTGCAGTAGCCGATCTGAATAGGCATATCCCCAAAGCAGACCTTCTGCAGCTCCGCAGCGCCCGGCAGGACTTCCATCTCCGGCACGGATGCAACGTAGATGTTGCCGTCCGCGGGGATGTCCGTGTGCTGCTCCATGTACTTTATAAGGGCCGAAAAGTCCTGGCCTTCCACTATGCGGCCGTAGCTTTTAAAGGCTTCGTCGTGCACGCTGCGGATGGCCACCTTGTTCTTTTTACCTAGTTCTTCGAGTTTACTCACCGCGTACCACCTTTATAGTTGCGCAGAAATCCTCCTTGCCAAGGCCCATTTCCAGGGCTTTGTCGTAGACGCGCACTGCGTTTTCCTCTCCGGGCATCTTTACGCCGCACTCTTCCGCCAGCTTAAGGCATATGTGCACGTCTTTGTGCTCGTTTTCAACGGAGAATGCTGTGGTGTAGTCCTCCTTTGCAAGGACGTCCTTCTTGGAATCCAGGTACCAGTTGCCGGCTCCGCCGTAGGAGATAGCCTTTGCGTAGGTAAGGATGTCTATGCCGTTTGCTGCAGCCAGGGTGCTGGTCTCGTTTACGCCGTTCTGGATCTGGGAAACCAGAGCGTTGTGGCAAATCTTCATGACAAGGCCCTTGCCGTTGTCTCCCATGCGT
>JAZQIH010000044.1:0-7731 GCA_045541015.1 Anaerovoracaceae bacterium
CCGACTTACCGTCCCCACTTACGCTTTTCTTAAGGGAAGTTTTGTGGTATGCTATAAAGTAGCCTTTTTCAGAAAGGGATTTTTGCGTGGAAATAACTAAGATCGCAACTATATATACGGACCTTCCGGCCAAGTTCGGGCTGCCAAGGCAGAGCGGACTGGTGGAGGGCTTAACGGGGCGTATAGTCATGGAAAAGGAGTACCGCCGCGCGGAAGCCTTCAAAGAGCTGGACGGATATTCCCACATTTGGCTGATCTGGGGCTTTTCCGAAAACGGCGGCAAATGGCAACCAACAGTAAGGCCTCCCAGGCTCGGCGGAAACCGCAGGGTAGGGGTCTTTGCCAGCAGGTCTCCGTTCCGGCCGAACGGCCTTGACATCTCGGCTGTTAAGCTGCTTGCCATAGACTGGGACTGCGAAGACGCTCCCGTCCTTTACGTGGGCGGAATAGACATGATGGACGGCACGCCCATCTACGACATAAAGCCCTACGCGCCGCACGCGGACTGCATCCCCCAGGCAACAGGCGGTTTTTCCGCCGCCGTAGCGGAAAACGACCTTAAGGTAAAGGCAGCTGAGGATATCCTTGCAAAGCTGCCGGAGGATAAAAGGGCTGCGCTGCTTGGAATCCTGGCTCAGGACCCGGCGCCGCACTACCAGGACGACCCGGAGCGCATCTATGGCTTCGAATTTGCCGGCTTCGAGGTAAAATTCCGCCGCGCAGAAGGCGAGATAGAGCTGCTTTCTATCGAACCCGCCGGCCCGGCCCAACAATAAAAAACAGATAGATCAAAATGCCTAAAAAGAAACTTCTTTTACATTCCTGCTGCGGGCCATGCTCCACAGCAGTCATAGAAAGACTCGTAGAGTCCGGTGAATACGACATCACCGTGTTTTACTATAACCCAAACATCACAGACTCGGAGGAGTACGGCCTGCGCAAGCTGGAGCAGATACGCTTTTTGAACGAGTTCCACGGCAAGACAGGCATAGCCATACCCTTCGTGCAGACAGAGTACGACCCTCAGCGCTTCTTTGAGGCCGCAGAAGGCCTGGAGGACTGCCCCGAAGGCGGAGCCCGCTGCCGCAAATGCTTTGAGCTGCGCCTGAGGGAGACCGCCCTGGCCGCCAAAGAGAACGGCTTCGATTGTTTCGACACCACGCTTTCCGTAAGCCCGTACAAGAACTACGACGTAATCTCGGAAGTCGGCCGCGCGCTGGCCGAAGAGCTTGGCATAGAGTACCTGGCCGGCAACTACAAGAAAAAGGACGGCTACAAGCGTTCCATAGAGCTCTCCAAGGAGTATCACCTCTACCGCCAGCACTACTGCGGCTGCGTTTTCTCCATGCCGCCGGAGCTTGCGGCGTGGGCAAATGACCCCCAAAAGGCAGCTGGGATGGACGAAATGACCGATGAGGAATTCGCGTTCACAGGTCTTGAAAGCGGATTTTAGATATAAATGAAATACGTTTCCGTTATAGTGGACAACAATACAGACGCAACAGACGTCCTGTACACATATAAGACCGAGCTCGAAGACATAGCCGTGGGCCAGAAGGTCCTGGTGCCTTTTTCCATACACAACCGCAAGGCAGAAGGCTACGTGGCAGCGCTTTCGGACCAGGCGCCGGAAGGCATAGCCCCCGGGAAGATCAAGGCCATATCCGAGATAGTCCCCGGCGTGCAGCTTTCGGAAGAGGCCGTAAAGACCGCGCTTTGGATGAGAGACCGCTTCCTCTGCCGCTACATAGAGGCAGTGCGGTGCTTCCTGCCGGTGTCGGAGGTCAAAAGAAAGACCAAGGACCCGTTCGAAGCCATAGAGGCGGAACCCTCCGGCCCAAAAGAGCTTACAAAGGCTCAGGCCGCCGCGCTTTCCGAGATAGAAAAAGCCATAGACGCCCGCGAAAACCGCATATTCCTGCTGCACGGCGTTACAGGCTCCGGCAAGACCGAAGTCTACCTGCAGGCCATGGCCAGAGTAATAGAACAGGGCAGGCAGGGCATAGTAATGGTGCCGGAAATAGCGCTAACGCCCCAGCTCGTAAGCCGCTTTATGAGCCGCTTTGGCAAAGGCAGCGTGGCAGTTCTGCACAGCAGGCTCACCCCGGCGCAGCGGGGAGAACAGTACAGGCGCATCCAGAGCGGGGAAGTCAGCCTTGTCATAGGGGCAAGGTCCGCCGTGTTCGCGCCGGTAAAAGACATAGGGCTCATAGTAATGGACGAGGAGCACGAGACCTCCTACAAGTCCGATAAAAGCCCCAAGTACGACACCCTGGAGCTTGCCGAAAAGCGCGCCATGACCTACGGCGCCCCCATAGTGCTAGGCAGCGCCACGCCGTCCGTAAACGATTACTACCGCAGCGAAAAGGGCCTGTTCAAAAGGCTCGTGCTGCGCGAAAGATACAACGAGAACCCGCTCCCAAAGGCCGAGATCGTGGACATGACGGCCGAGATCAAGGCCGGCAACCGCAGCCTGTTCTCAAGGAAGCTGCTCGAAGGCATAAAGGACTGCCTGGACCATAAAAAGCAGGTAATACTCTTCCTGAACCGCAGGGGGTATTCGTCCTTTGTCAGCTGCCGCGAGTGCGGCTACACGGTAAGGTGCCCGGAGTGCGGCATTTCCATGACCTACCACCGCGCGGAGGACAGCCTGGTCTGCCACTACTGCGGAAGGACCCAGCCCATGCCCAAGCTTTGCCCGGACTGCGGAAGCAAGATAATAGGCAGGTTCGGGGCAGGCACGGAGCAGGTAGAGGAAAAGGTAAAGGAGCTCTTTCCCCAGGCGGCCTGCGCAAGGCTGGATCTGGATACCATAAAGAAAAAAGGGCAGCTGGAGTCCGTGCTCAAAAGCTTCGCTAAAGGCAAGACGGACATCCTGATAGGCACCCAGCTGGTGGCAAAAGGCCTTGATTTTGCTGGGGTAGGGCTGGTCGGGGTCATTTCCGCGGATGTTACTTTGAACGTTCCGGATTTCCGAAGCTCCGAAAGGACTTTCCAGCTCGTCACCCAGGCAGCCGGCAGGGCCGGCAGGGGAGACGAGCCGGGCCGGGTCATAATCCAGACCTACGAGCCGGCGGCACCTGCGCTGGTGTTCTCCGCCGCTCACAACTACGAACGCTTTTACGAGCGGGAGATAGCCCTGCGCCAGAGCGCGCAGTATCCGCCGTTCTCCGACATCTACCAGCTGGTGGTCTCGGACACGGACCAGAACAAAGCCTTCGAGAGCGCAAAGCGCTGCGCGGTGTGGCTCCGTAAAAAGCTGGAGGGCACGGCAGACGTGCTCGGACCGGCGCCCGGAGTTCTGGTAAGGGCGTCCGGCATGTACCGCTTCCAGATACTCATAAAGTCGCCTGCGGGAAAGCGCAAGGCGGTGAGCCAGGCAATAAGAAAGCTCCGCGAGATCTACACAGCCCAGAAGGGCGTGGCGGAGCTGCTGACAGTAGATATAAATCCATTTTCGTTCCTGTAAAGGGGCGAGGTACCATAAGGAGGGACCATGGCACTCAGAAATATAGTTACAGATGAAGATCCCGTGCTGCGCAAGAAGAGCCGCCCGGTAACAGAGGTAAACGACCGCATTCGCACCATCCTGGACGACATGGCAGAGACCATGCACGCGGCTTACGGCGTCGGCCTTGCTGCGCCCCAGGTTGGCATACTGCGCCGCATGTTCGTGGTGCAGGTGGACGACGAGCACCTCTACGAGCTGATCAACCCGGAGATCGTGGAGACGGAGGGGGACCAGTACGGCGAGGAGGGCTGCCTTTCCGTTCCCGGATATGTTGGCCTTGTGCACAGGCCGGAGCACGTTAAGATACGCGGCCTGGACCGCAACGGCAAGCCTGTTGAGTACGAGGGCGAAGGCCTTCTGGCGAGGGCATTCATGCACGAATACGACCACCTGGACGGCATAATCTACACGGACAAGGCGGACAACGTGCACCTTCCCAAGGAGGACGAGTAGCCCGCGCGGCGGAATGCGCCCGGCTGCAGAAAAGCGGCCCCGCGCGAGGAGATAGCTTATGAAGATAGTTTATATGGGGACCCCGGATTTTGCGGTGCCCCCGCTTAAGGCTCTGGTTGAGGCGGGCCACGATGTAGCGCTGGCCGTTACCAAGGCGGACCGCCCCAAGGACCGCGGAAAAAAGATGCAGAGCTGCCCGGTAAAGCTGGCAGCCCTGGAGCTTGGCGTGCCTGTTGAGAGCCCAGAAAAGGTAAAGGGGAATGCGGAGCTTTTCGAGAGGCTCCGCGCCATTGCGCCTGATTTTATAGTGGTCGCGGCCTACGGCAAGATCCTGCCCAAGGAAGTGCTGGATGCGCCGCGCTTTGGCTGCGTGAACATCCACGCGTCCCTGCTGCCGCTCTACCGCGGGGCCGCTCCCATACACAGGGCCGTTATCGACGGTCAGGAGCGCACCGGCGTTACCATCATGTGCATGGAAGAGGGCCTGGACACCGGCGCTATGCTGGCCCAGGAGTCCGTGGAGATCGGTGAAAAGACCACCGAGCAGCTCCACGAGGAGCTGGCAGAGCTTGGCGCAAGGATGATAGTTGATGCGCTTCCCGGGATAGCTTCCGGGCAGATCAAGCCCGTGCCCCAGGACGACGCGCTGGCCACCTACGCGCCCATGGTCTTTAAGGAAGAGGGCGTGATCGACTTTTCCAAAACCGCGCGCCAGATCTGCTGCCTGGTAAGGGGCTTCAATTCCTGGCCCACGGCGTCTACCACATTCGGCGGCCAGGTGATGAAAGTGCACATGGCAGTGGAAGGGAAGAGCGTGGAAAGTGCAGATGCAGTGGTGTCTGTCAGTGCGGAAGGCGCAGAGGGCGCAGATGGAGCGGCGGGCGTGGCCTCGGATGGCGCAGCCGCCCCGGCGTTCGGAACCGTCCTGAAAGCGGACAAACACGGCATCGAGGTCGCCTGCAAAGGCGGCAGCGTGCTCCTCACCAGAATTCAAATGCCCGGCAAGAAAGCCATGGACGTTTCCGCCTGGCTCCTGGGCAACAAGATAGAACCCGGCATCGTGCTGGGCCAGTAAAACAGACCGACTGCGCGCCGGCACAGTCAAGCAGACCGGGCAGACCGGCAGAGTATAGCATCATGGACAAGGACAGAAGGCTTGCCTTCCTGGTACTAAAAGACATAGAGGAAAACGGCAGGTGGGCCAACCTGGCCCTCGGCGCAGCGCTTTCCGGCAAAGCCGGAGGCGCCAAGGACTCCGGCAAAGCAAACGGCAAAGCGGGCAGCTCTGAAACAGCGGCCAACCCCGCCTTCGTGCGCGAGCTCGTCTATGGCGTGCTCCGCAACCAGAAGCTGCTGGACTACAACATCGCCCGCTTCCTCAAAAAGCCCAAGCTCTCGGTAAACGAGCGGCTTCTGTTTCGCATGGGCTTCTACCAGCTCGCCCTGATGGACGGTGTGGCTGACCACGCGGCCATCAACGAGACCGTGGCCATTGCGGCGGCGTTCATGAAAGGCCGCCAGGGCTTTATCAACGCCGTGCTGCGCTCGTTCCAGCGCGACGGCAAGCGCCTCCTGGACGATGGCCCCCTGACCCGCTGGTCCTGCGCCAAGTGGATAGCGGATCTGTGGACGGCCCAGTACGGCGCGGACAAGGCCGAGGCGCTGATGCAGGCCTCCTGCACCCCGGCCCCACTCACAATCCGCGCGAACCTGGCCAAGATCAGCCGCACAGACCTGAAGGCAGCACTGGAGAGCGGCTTTGAAGTAAAAGAGACTGCGCTTTCTGACCGGTGCCTGGAAGTGAAGGGCAGCGGCCTGCTGGACACTCAGCTTTACAAGCAGGGCTATTTCTCCGTCCAGGGCGAAGCCTCCTGCTGCGCAGTCGACCAGCTGCTGGCAGACCTGGCAACCCGTCAGTTTGGCGATTCGGTAACTCAGCAACCCGGCCCCCTGATCGTGGATCTTTGTGCCGCCCCCGGCGGCAAAAGCTGCGCCGCAGCAGAACTGCTGGCAGCCAGGCAAAGCGCAGCAGCCCAGCAACCAAACAGCGCAGCGCTGAAACTCAGAAACCCAGAAACTCAGCAGACTGGCAGCGCCGCAGCCCCGCACCCCGGCCGCGTGCTCTCCTTCGACCTCTACCCCCACCGCGTGGAACTCATCGAAAAAGAAGCAAAGCGCCTCGGCCTCGGCAGCATCATCACCGCAAGCCCCGCGGACACCCAGCAGCCCCTCACCGAACTCTTCGGCCGGGCGGACTATGTCATCGCGGACGTCCCGTGCAGCGGCCTGGGCACCCTCCGGCGCGACCCGGAGATCAAACTTCGCGAGCGCACCCCCGCGGAAAGCGCAAAGGCACTTGAGGAGCTCACCAAAATCCAGTATAATATATTAGTTAACGCATTGCGGATCGTAAGGCCCGGCGGGCGAGTGGCCTACAGCACCTGCACGGTCAACAAGGCCGAGAACGGCGACCTGGTGCGCAGGGCCCTTGCAGACATCGCCGGCCAGACAGCTGGCGACGCCCCAACACAGGGCAGCCAAGCTACCGGCGCGCAGGCAAGCTCAGCCGCAACTCAGGCGGCCAAGCGCTTCGCCATCGTCTCCGAGACCCAGCTCTTCCAGACAGAAGGCGGCCCCGACGGCTTCTACATATGCGTTATAGCAGCTGAGCCGCTTTAGCAGCAGGTAAACTTGCTTTGCAAAACGCGTTATAGCAACCGAGCCGCTTTAGCAGCAGGTAAACACGCTTTTCGAAAAATGAGCACAAGGGTTTTTCGATCTCGATTGTCACAGATTTGCGTTTTTTCGAAAAATGTGACAAAAAACGAAAATGAGAAAAAGGGTATTCCGCATATTTTGCGGTCATTTTCCGCAGATAGCAGTGTTTACCCATAAAATAGGGCTTAAACCGATAATATTTGCTTATAAGGTATGAATATGTATAAGCAGATCAAATAACGCAAGCGAAAAAGCAGCCGTATAATAGGCTATAGCCCGCAACGCGATTACAAAAAATTATCACAGATCTTCAAAATCACGGAATCTGTGACAAAAGCCCGTTTACGTACATGGTTTTGCGGCACGTAAAACCATACTATATGCGGTTCCCAGCTCAGGGATCCGCGCCCATACAGCAAAACAGTGTATACAGCCGCACTTTCGCGCGCAAAATGTGAAAGAGAACCGTCCCCATTACGCGGTTCTACAAAATGTGAAAGAGAACCGTCCCCCATTACGCGGTTCAACAAAATGTGAAAAAAGAACCGTCCCTTTTGCACATTGCTAAGGAGGATAGATGATAAGCGTTGGTTTCAAGACCGATAAAGGAGTAGCAAGGACAGACAATCAGGATTCTGTTTTCGTGCTGCCGGACCGCAACCTGTACATGGTGGCAGACGGCGTGGGCGGACAGAACAGCGGAGAGCTCGCCAGCCGCACAGCAGTCGGCTACATGGCGCAGTTCGCGGCACTCCATCCAATAGGGCAGGTAAGGCCGGGCACGGAGCTCAAGGCCTATTTTTCCGCGCTCTTTGCAGGCGCCAACGAGCTCATCTTCCGCAAAGCCGGCACAGAGCTCATCCACAAAGGCATGGCAACCACCGCCGTCCTCTGCTACCTGCGTGACGACAAAGCCTACGTGGTCAACGTCGGGGACAGCCGCGCCTACCTGGTCCGCGACGGCAACATAATGCAGATCACCACGGACCACACCCTCATCCAGGAAATGATAGACCGCGGCGAGCTCACTCGCGAGCAAGCCAAGGACC
>JAZQIH010000045.1:0-8613 GCA_045541015.1 Anaerovoracaceae bacterium
AGACCATGCGGGCCATGCGCCGCGCTGGCTACGACGAGGTCTGCCGCAGGTACGATGTGCCGTTCTTCGACCTTAAAAAGGACAAGACGCGCTCTGTTAAGACTGCGGTCGGGAACATAGATATTTGCTGCAGGGCTCTGGACGCGGGGCTTCTGGTGGATCTGCCGGTGCTCAAAGGGCACTGCCAGACCGTTATGACATGCGCGCTCAAGAACCTGAAGGGCTGCCTTCCGGACAGGGAAAAGCGCCACTTCCACGCGATGGGGCTCACCAAGCCTATTGCTGCGCTTGGTGCTGCGCTCAGGCCCCGGCTCATAATCGTGGACAGCATCTGCGGGGACCTGAACTTCGAGGAGGGCGGAACGCCTGTGGAGACCAACCGCATGTACCTTGGCACGGATGCGGTGCAGCTGGACGCTTACGGGGCAAGCCTTATGGGGCTGCCGCTTTCGCAGGTTCCTTACATAGAGCTTGCGGAGGAGTACGGCGGCGGGGTTGCGGCGTTCAGCGAGAGCGATATCGTGGACCTCAACGAGCCCTCGGAGGCAGGTGCTTACGCAAGGCCTTCCGGCTTGGTTGCCAAGCTCACAAAGAATGTAAAACAAGACCAGGCCTGCTCTGCGTGCTTTGCAAACCTGGTGCGTGCGCTTTATGTTTCTGAATACAGCAAGGGTGTGGATGTGTGCATCGGCCAGGGCTTTAAAGGCAAAAGCTTCGACGGCCTTGGGATAGGCAAATGCTGCAAGGGCGCCACCAAGTGCGTTATGGGATGCCCGCCGACTGCGGACGCTATAGCGGACGCGCTGGAAGATTACTACTGGAACGAGTAGCGGCTGTCAGCGCTGAAAGATGTAGTTGATGCCCCACGCGGGCAGGCATGCGTCTTTGCGGAGATACAGCTTGTAGTCCGGGTTGATCTGCAGGATCTGACGTGGAATAGCAAACAGGTCTTCTGTGCGGTGGTAGGCAGCCACCAGCATGGATGGCCTGTATTTTTTTATTGTTTGTGCTGCTCCGCGGATGGCTTCGGCTTCTGCGCCTTCCAGGTCCATTTTTATGAAGTCCGCGCTGCGGCCGGCAAGCAAGCTGTCCACTGTGACGAGATCCACCTGCCTTACTTTGCCCTTGCCTTCCGCTCCGCCTCTGCCGGCGCCGTGAGTGAAGGCCACCGTGCCGCAGTGGTCCCCTACGGCTGCGTTTATAAGCTCCATGCTGCAGCCAGGGCGCTGCGCAAGGCAGCGGTCTTTGTATTCCTGCAGCTTCCTAAAGTTGCGGGCCTCCGGCTCCACCGCTATGATGTGCGGCTGGCCAAGGGCAGATAGATCCCCAAGCTCCGGCTCTGCGCGCAGGACGTCCAGGGTCTCCAGGAACAGTTCAACGGTATCCCCCGTATAGGCCCCAAGATCCAGAAAAGTCAGAACCGTCCCCTTTGGCGCATGCATCGAAAGAACCGTCCCCTTCGGCGCATGCATCGAAAGAACCGTCCCCCTGATGCATTCCTGCCAGTTGGCGGGTTCGGGGGTCTGGCAGTCCAGAAGGGGCTGGATGCGGCCGCTCAGCTTGTACTCTATAACTTTGTCGAATACAAAGCGGCTCTGCTCGTCTGCAAGGCGCTCCCTCACCCAGGCAAGCTCTGCCTTGTGGGCCTCGTAGTAGGCGCGGTCGAACAAGCCCTCGCCCGCCACCGGAAGGTCCGGGGCATAAAAGTCCTGCTCGGCAGCTATCCTCTGTATGTTTTCCATAACTTCCGGCAGATGGGAGCCAAAGCAGAGCAGCACGGTCATCTCCCCGAGCTGCTCCTTTGCCGCAGCATAAGACAGCACCTTAATGCCGTGGAAATACCGGTCCCTCACAAATCCGTCAGAAGCAAAAATGCCGGACACCCGGATATTCCGTGTGTCCAGCTCTTTCATGATCTTTTCCGCCGCGTTCCCGGTGCCGTATAGCACCAGCGGCTTATCCTTTTTTGCAAGTTCTTCCCACAAAAGTGAGTCCTCCTGCCGGGCTACTGTGCAGCCCTTTCCTCTTCGTAAGCCTTCCTTACGGCAATGGCCAGCTGATCCGCGCAGGATGTGCTCCTGGGTCCGCAGGTGTTGCCCTTCAGAACGCCCTCGATGTAGTCCACGCTCTGGCCATCGATAAGCTTGGAGATGGCCTTGAGGTTGCCGTTGCATCCGCCCAGGAACACAACGTTCTTTACCTTGTCCCCATCAAGCTCGAAATTGATGAACTGCGCGCAGGTTCCGCTCGTCTTGAATGTATGCTTCATAGTATCCTCCGATGTGCAAAAGGGACGGTTCTTTTTTCACATCCCAGTTTTTTACAAAATGACGATTAAGAACCGTCCCTCGTTTCTATTTCTTGGACCAGACGGCGGCTACTGCGTCGTCTTCGTACTGGCGGGTCCAGAGCCTGTAGTAGTAACCCTTCTTTGCCAGGAGCTCTTCGTGCCTGCCGCGCTCCACTATCTGGCCGTTGTCTACGACCAGGATTATGTCTGCGTGCCTTATGGTAGAGAGCCTGTGGGCTATGACTATGGACGTGCGGCCCTTAATGACCTTGTCTATAGCGCTCTGGATCTTCTGCTCAGTTATAGTATCTACCGAAGCGGTGGCTTCGTCAAGTATCAGGATCTTCGGCTTGGCGATTATTGCCCTGGCGAAGGATATCAGCTGCTTTTCGCCGGTGGAGAGCAGATCGCCGCCCTCTCCAACGTCTGTATCCATGCCATCGTCCAGCCTTGCGATAAGGCCTTCCGCGGACACCATCCTAATAGCCTCGTCTATCTCCTCCTGGGTGGCGTTCTGGTTGCCGTAGACCAGGTTGTCCCTTATCGTTCCGGAGAACAGATGCGGGGTCTGGAGCACGTAGCCGAGCGCCGAATGCAGCCACAGCTGGGACCTTTCGCGGTAGTCGCGTCCGTCCACCAGGATCTGGCCTGCGGTAGGCTCGTAGAAGCGGCAGATCAGGTTAGCCATGGTGGACTTTCCTGCGCCAGTCTCTCCGACTATAGCCACGTTGGTGCCGAAAGGTATCTTGAGGCTGAAGTTCTTCAGCACGTATTCGTCCGCGCCGGGGTACTTGAAGTCCACATTCCGGAACTCTATATCTCCGCGGATGTCTTCCCAGTTCTCCTTCCTGGGGTTGAAAGCATCGCCGTACTTTGCGACAACTTCCGGGCTGTCGTTTACAGTGGGCTGGGTCTCCATGAGCTTGGTGTAGCGTTCTATGTTTACCTTGCCGTTTACGAACAGCGCCAGAGTTTCCACCAGCCAGCGCACCGGCTCCATAAGGCCCTGCGCGTAGCTCATGAACATGGAGAAGGTTCCTACCTGCTCCGCAGCCAGCACGCCGCCCTTCCAGAGCACGAACGCCAGAGCAAACGACGCCGCAAGGTCCGTAACAGAGGCAAACACGCTCCTGTGCCTTGCCAGCTGCATAGCCTTGTTATACATGTTGTTGGTCTCGGCCTCGAAGTCCTCGTCTATGCGGTCCTCGATAACCAGGGACTTTATGGTCTTGGCACCTGTTATGCCCTCGTTGAAGTTTCCTGTGATCTTGGAGTTGATCTCCCTGACCTGCTTGCCCAGGCTGAACAGCTTGCCGTAGAACAGGCTGAAGAACACCGTAATTATAGGCACTATTATCAGCACCGCACCGGTAAGCTTAACATTTACAGAAAGCATTACCACTATGGCGCCAACAATGTAGAACAGGAACTCTATGGTATCCGATATCTGGTTGCTGAACAGGTTTCCTATCCTGCTGGTATCGCTCATGGCGCGGGCGTGGATGTAGCCTACGCTGTTCTGGCTGTAGTAGTCGAACGACAGCTCCTGCAGGTGCGAGAACGCCTCGTTGCGCATGTCCCTGTTCATCGTAACTTCGGTAGCCACCTGGACCTTGATGTTTATGTAGGCCGAAATGCCTATGGCCGCAAGCATCAGCAGGTAAAGGCCTATGAATATAGGCAGCGTGTCCAGGGTGCCCTCAGTTACGAAGTGGTTCAGCGCATACCTGTTGAAGAGCGGACCCAGAAGGTCCAGCACGCCGGATGCCAGCGCTGTGAGGGAGATTATCGTGACCTCCTTTTTGAAGCGCTTTACCAGCGGTATCATCTTGGGGATACCGAAGAAGCGGAGGCTGCCGTCTTTTTTAGTTGTTCTCATGGTCTGCCTCCTTTCCCTCTGCTAAGGCTGCAGGCTCTGCCGCGGCTGCAAGATCCCTGTCCACACCGTTCTGGATGTCGTAGATCATGTTGTAAATGCCGCCGGCGGTCTTGAGCTCGTCCGGAGTGCCCTCTTCGGCAATGCGGCCCCCATCCAAGACTATGACCTTGTCCGCCTTTGAAAGCGTGGTTATCCTGTGGGATATAAGTATTACCGTAGCCGATCCGAAGCGCTCCTCCAGAGCCTTTCTTACCTTGGCATCGGTCTCTGTATCTACCGCCGACAGGGAGTCGTCGAATATCATAATAGGAGCGTTGGAGATCAGCGCCCTTGCAATAGCAGCGCGCTGCTTCTGTCCGCCGGAAAGCGTTACGCCGCGCTCTCCGACAAAGGTGTCGTAGCCCTTGGAGAAGCTTTCTACAGCCTCGTCCAGGCAGGCAGCCTTTGCGGCCTCCTTAACATCCTCCCTTGTAAAGGTCCTGGATGCTATCTTTATGTTTTCTTCTATGGTCCTGGAGAACAGGAAAGGTTCCTGCAGTACCATGGAAATGTTCTTGCGCAGGTGCTCCGTCCTTATCTGCCTGATATCGGTTCCGCCTATGCTTATGGTTCCGCAGCCTTCCGGCAGATCATACATCTTATCCAGCAGCAGCATGAGCGTGGACTTTCCGGAGCCCGTTCCGCCGAGCACGCCAAGGGTGGTGCCGGCAGGGATGGAGAAGCTTATATCGTGCAGGACCTCGGAGCTTCCCTCGTAGGAGAAGTTTACGTGGTCGAATACTATATCCCCGGTCATGGGAGCGTCCACTGCGCCGGGCAGGTCCTTTTCTACCTCCGCGTGCATAACGTGGCCTATCCTGTCCAGGCAGACGCCGGCCTTGCTCATTTCGGAGATCATGCGGCCCAGCCTTCTTATAGGCCATGCCAGCATGGAGTTGTAGGAAATGAATGCAATGTATTCTCCGGAAGTGATATCTCCGCGCACGCAGAATACGCAGCCGAAAACTATCACCAACAGGATCTGGCACATGCTGAGCATGTGCTGCATGGTAAAGAACTTTGCCATAACAGCAGCAAGCTTTACCCACAGGCTGTTGTAGTGGTTGTTGAGCCTGGTGAAGCTCTCCCTCTCCTTTTCCTCCTGGGCGAAAGCTCTTACGACTCTCATTCCTGTAAGGTTTTCCTGGATGCGCGCGGAGACCTTGCCTTCCATATCGTCGCACTCCCTGAAGCCGCGCTCCATTTCCTTGCGGAAGATCATTACGTAGGCCAGTATGAACGGTATGGGGATGATGGCTATAAGGGTCAGCTTAACGTTCATGGAGAACATGAAGAACAGGGAAAGCCCTATCATTATGGCTATCCTGACTACTGATACCAGCTGCTCCGCCACGAACTGGCGGACCATCTCCACGTCCGATGTGCAGCGCTGGATGATGTCTCCTGTGTGGTTCTTCATGTGCCACTCGTAGGGCAGATGCTCTATCTGGCGGAACATGGAGTTGCGCATGGTGCGCACCAGAGTTTCTGCGCCTTTGTTGTTGAGCACCCTCTGAAGGTAGCCGGAAACGCCGCGCATTACTGCAACGAATACCACGGCCAGCGCCATTATCCAAAGGTGCTGCCCCAGGTAGGAAAAGCCGCCCAGCCTGTCCACAAAGTCTATTACGAACTGCGGGAAAGTAGGCTCCTTTCCGCCGAGCGCGTTGTCTATTGCGGCGCGGAAGATCTGAGGATCCAGCATGTCGCAGAGCGCGTAAACAAGGGAGGCTATAATGCTCCCGGCAAACAGGTGCTTGCTGCCCTTAAGGAAGCCTAAAAGCAGCTGGGTATGCTGCCTGCGCGATACTCTTTTTTCTTCTTTGCTCAGTTTTTTCTGCTTTTCTTCAGCATTTTTCTGATCCATAAGTATCTCTCTTCCTCCTTTCTAAATCAGCAAGCGCGAAAAGCGTAAAGTACTTGATATTATAACACAAACACGGCAATAAAAAAGCACAAACGCATCTTGATATGTAGAAAATAACGCACGCAACAGCAGCATTGAATTTGCTCTCCCAATGTTGCATAATATACACATGACTTCGTTTGTTTTAAAACTTATCGCGGCAGTCTCCATGCTCCTGGACCACATAGGGTTGATACTCTTTCCGGACCTTACCATCTTCCGCATCCTGGGGCGCCTGGCCTGCCCTATATACGCTTTCTGCATAGCCGAGGGCTTCCGCTACACTCGCGACCGCCGGAATTATTTCCTGCGCATATTTGTCCTGGGCCTGCTCTGCCAGATCGTCTACACTATCGTGGACCGTCAGCTCTACCTTGGGATACTCATCACCTTCTCCATCTCTATCCTGCTGATGGCTGCGCTGGATAAGGCAAAGACCGCCCAGAGCGATGAAAAACGCAAACACGCCATTGCAGTATTCTGCGCAGGCGTGCTCTGCTCCTTTATTCTGACTTGTTTTGTTACCGTGGACTACGGCTTTTTCGGCATTATGCTGCCGGTCTGCGCTTACGCATTCGAAGATCGGTGGAAGCGTCTGGCCTTATTCACGGCCTGCCTTATTGCCCTGGCTATAGCTATGGCTAAAGATCTGCCGGTCCAGTACTGGTCCCTTGCAGCGGTGCCTCTCCTTGCCCTCTACAACGGCCAGCCCGGCCGCATCCGCCTGAAATACTTCTTCTACATTTTCTATCCCCTGCACCTGGCAGCGCTGTACGGTATATCCATGCTGATGGAATAGCAACTTTTATACCCTAAAGGGTATCATTCAATCAAAATGTGTTGCAATTAGTCCCGATAGGGTATATAATTCATTAATAATTTTGGGAGGAACACACTGATGAATACAATAGCCGAATTTATTAAACAAAACAGGCGTGCCGCAGGCCTTACTCAGCAGGAATTCGCCTTAAGATCCGGCCTTGGATTAAGATTTGTCAGAGAACTGGAGCAAGGCAAAGAAACAGTCCGCATGGATAAAGTCAACATCGCACTTGCCATGTTTGGAGCGCAAGCCATCCCCGGCCGCATAGAAAGAAAGGCTGAAGAATAATGTCCGAATTCAGAACAGCGTATATTTACGTAAGCGACCGTTTTGCCGGAACCCTCAGCGAATACGACGGCGGTTATCTTTTTCAGTATAATGCAGAATACCTTTCTCAAGACTCCCCGGAGCCGGTATCTCTTACTATGCCCCTTACTGCGGAGCCTTACCGTTCGAGCAGTCTGTTTCCCTTCTTTGACGGATTGATACCGGAAGGATGGCTCCTTGATGTAGTTTCTCGCAACTGGAAAATAGACCGCAATGACAGGTTCGGACTGCTCCTTACAGCCTGCAAAGACGGAATAGGAAATGTAACAGTATTGGAGAACAGAGAATGAACTGCCTTTGCTGCGGAAGACCGCTGAAAAACAACACCGAAAACGGCTGGCACGCAAGCTGCATAAAAAGCTTCTTTGGGACCTCAGTCCTTCCTGAAATAGAACTTTCGGAAGAAACGCTACGCAGTCTGGCTTCTGAAAGCGTAAACAAAGGGCTCACTGTGCCCGGCGTTCAAAAGAAACTCTCATTGCACTTGTTTTCTGACAGAAAACATCCCAGACTCACTTTGGTAAACTACCCGACAGGCTATATACTTAAACCTCAGACAGAGGAGTATCCTCATATGCCGGAGGCGGAACATCTGATAATGTCTATGGCAGATCACTGTGGGATCAAAACGGTGCCTCACGCGCTGATCAGGAGCAAAGAAAGCTATGCATATATAACAAAACGTGTTGACAGAGCTTTCGGGAACGGAAGCATAAAGAAATTCGCTATGGAAGACTTCTGCCAGCTGGAGCAGCGCCTTACACAGGATAAATATAAAGGGTCTTACGAAAGATGTTCTAAGGTGATAGAAAAGTACTCTGCCAGAAACGCGCTCGATCAGACTGAGTTGTTCCTGCGCCTTGTATTCTGTTTCGTTACCGGCAACTCCGATATGCATCTTAAAAACTTTTCGCTCCTTAGAACCGAAGCCGCACCGGGGGGCTACAGCCTCTCACCCGCTTACGACCTGCTGCCGGTAAAGCTGATGCTCCCTGAAGACACAGAGCAGATGGCTTTGACGCTTTGCGGCAAAAAGTCCAGGTTAAGGCGCAGTGACTTTATCAGCTTTGCCATAAGCTGCGGAATAAAAGAAGGAACAGCGGAAAAACTGATCAGATCAATAACAGGCAGAAAGGATGAGCTCTTGTCACTTACTGACTGCAGCCTGCTCCCAACCAATATGCAGGATGATATGTCTGAGTTGATAAATCAACGCATCGCTGAGCTTGAATAGTAACTAAAAAACCCGCCGATATTGGCGGGTTTTTATACCCTAAAGGGTATTTTTTATAACATTGTGGCTAAAACTAGCCCCGATAGGGTATAGTTGTTCTACTGATTGATGGGCT
>JAZQIH010000046.1:0-4426 GCA_045541015.1 Anaerovoracaceae bacterium
GTGCTGCCGGAGGACAAGGCCAACTACATAAAGGCGGAACAGGCCGCGGGCCGCACCGTGGTGATGATAGGCGACGGCATAAACGATTCGCCGGCGCTGTCGCTTGCGGACGTTGGAATTGCAATAGGAAGCGGCGCCAGCATAGCAAGGGAGGTCGCGGATATAACCATCGCGGCGGAGGACCTGCGGGAGATAGTGCTGCTCAAGCAGCTGTCCGGGCTTCTGATGAAGCGCATAGACCGCAACTACCGCTTTGTGATGAGTTTCAACAGCGCGCTGATGGTGCTTGGCGCTCTTGGCGTACTGCCGCCCGCCACATCCGCGCTGCTGCACAACACATCCACGCTCCTGCTCTCCGCCGACTGCCTTACGGAACTTTTACCGGCATCGTAAACTCTGGAATTGCAATCCCGGGGACTATTTGGTAAACTATACCAAAAAGATGATTAAGGACCGTCCCTAGTTTCGATGAAGATACTTTTTATCTGCCACGGCAATATATGCCGCAGCCCCATGGCTGAATTCGTAATGAAAGACCTTGCCGAAAAGCAAGGTCTTTTGGGATGCTTTGAGATCGAGTCTGCAGCTACCAGCCACGAGGAGATAATGCGCGATTACTCCGGCGGCGTGGACAGAGGGAATCCCGTCTACCCGCCGGCCCGAAGAAAGCTGGCCGAGCACGGCATAGACTGCAGCGGCAAGACCGCACGCCAGGTGACCCGCGCCGACTACGACCGCTTCGACATGCTGATCTGCATGGACCAGAGCAACGTCCGCAACTTGCTGCGCATCATCGGCTCGGACCCGGAAGGCAAGGTGAGCCTGCTTTTGGACCACTGCGGCCGAGCTGGCCAAAGCGTCGCAGACCCTTGGTATACCGGCGATTTTGACGCCGCCTGGGATGATATCCTTGAGGGCTGCACGGCTCTGCTGGAAGAACTGAAAAACAAGACTGATCGCAGATAGGAGCAGAAGCAGCCATCGCTGATCGCAGATAGGGCAGAAACAGCAACCATCGCTGTCCGCCTCTGCGGCTGGGGGCCGCGCTGCGCAACATTTCGTTTGCGTCCGCGGTCGGCGCGATGCTTTCTTTAGAGCGATCCATGCTCAGCACCTTCGGCAGCAGCACTGACCGCTTTACATACGTCATGGAAGGCGCGTCTGGGATGGGCGCTTTCTTGACAGTCCTGTGCCTTGGCGTTTCCATGCTGGTGTCCGCGGCAAGGATGAATAAGAACTTGGAGAACTAAACTATGGCAATTACGGTTAACATTTATTACACGGGGGCAAACGGCTCTGCGCGCAGTTTCGCGAGGGAAATGACGGAAGGCGGCACGGTCGCGGCCATCCGCGCGGAGGAGGGCAACCTTCGCTACGAGTACTTCTACCCGGCGGAGGACCCGGAGACTGTCCTGCTGATCGACAGCTGGCGGGATCAGGCGGCGATCGACGCGCACCATGCGTCGCCGATGATGCAGACGATCGCGGCGCTGCGCAACAAGTACGACCTGCACATGAAGGTGGAGCGCTACCAGAGCATCGACGCGCCGGCGGACGAGCAGTTCATCAGGAAGTAGCCGCGCATTGGAGGACGATCATGACAAGAAACGAGTATTTACAAGGGCTCAGGGGGCGTATCTCGCCGGCGGAGGAGGCTGCGCTGCGAGACGGCACCCTGGCCGAGATCAATACCTACAACCGCAAGACCATGCTGCGGCTGCTGGATGCGGCCGGAGATGACGCCCCGGTGGACCTTGCCAGCGCCGCTGAGCTGGAGCAGACCCTCGCGGACTACCTGGCAAAGTACATGGCGGACCGGCCGGCGTGGCACAAGTGGATCATCCTGGCATGCCTGTTTTCGGCGTTCGCCGTGGGCGAGCCGATGCACCCGCAGGAGACGGCTCACTGGACGGAGCAGGACGGCAGCTACTACTGCACGGCGCGTGAGGACCAGCCCGGCAGCGTATGCCTGTGGTGCGTCTGCAAACGTGCTTAAACGGAGATCAACATGGTAAGACAAATAGTTAGGGACCAGTTTTTCCTGGCCCAGAAGTCCGAGCCCGCCACCAAGGCAGACCTTTGGGTGGGGCAGGACCTCAAGGACACGCTGGCTGCAAACCGCAGCCGCTGCGTCGGCATGGCTGCCAACATGATAGGCATAAAAAAGCGCGTTATAATCGTTTCAATGGGGCCGGTGGACATTCTTATGTACAACCCGGTTTTGAGCGCCCAGAGCGGCTATTATGAGCCTTTTGAGGGGTGTTTATCCCTCGTTTTCAGTTGCTTGGCACGCAATATTTGTGTATAATAGTTGTGCGCAATAATAGAGCGCGCAACTTTCTTGTTTTAAGGAGAAGAGTATGGAAAATCAGGCAGCAGACAAATACGCTCCCATCAGGCTGGGCAATCAGCTATGCTTCCCCCTGTACGCTTGCGCCAAAGAGATCACCAGGCAGTACAGAAAGCCCCTGGAGGCCCTGGACCTCACCTACACCCAGTACGTCGTAATGATGGTCCTCTGGGAGTTCGGCGGCATGACAGAAGGCGAGCTCGGCTGCAAGGTCCACCTGGATTCGGGCACCCTGGCCCCGCTGCTCAAGAGGCTTGAAAATCAAGGCCTCGTGACCCGCACACGCCCGCAGGGCAACGAGCGGAAGCTTTTCATTGCGCTCACGGAAAAGGGCGATGCACTCAAAGACGAGGCTCTTAAAGTGCCCCAGGCAATGGGCGGCTGCATAGACATGCCCCCCGAAGACCTCATAAAACTCAAGAGCCTGCTGGAACAGGCTCTGGCAAGCATGGAAAAAAGATAACTACAAGGGAGGAAAACTATGATCTACGATTACAAGATCACCACAGGCACAGGCGAAACACTGGATCTTGCCGATTACAAGGGCAAAGTCATCATGGTGGTCAACACCGCAACAGGCTGCGGCTTCACCCCGCAGTACGCGCCCATCGAGAAAATGTACGAGGACTACCACGACAAGGGACTCGAGATCCTGGACATCCCCTGCAACCAGTTCGGCGGCCAGGCACCCGGCTCCGACCAGGAGATCCACGACTTCTGCACCCTGCACTTCAACACCACCTTCCCGCAGATGAAGAAGGCTGACGTCAACGGACCGGACGAGCTCCCGCTCTACACCTACCTCAAGGCTCAGAAGGGCTTCGAAGGCTTCGGCCCGCACCCCTACAAGGAGCTTCTGGAGGGCATGTTCGCCAAGGCTGACCCCGACTGGGCTTCCAAGAGCGACATCAAGTGGAACTTCACCAAGTTCATAGTTGACCGCGCCGGTAATGTCGTGGCCCGCTTCGAGCCCACCGCCGACATGGCAGAAGTAGAAGCCTGCGTAAAGGCCCTTCTGTAACTTTGGGGACGGTTCCAAAAGTTCCGCCCATCACACAGATAAAAACAGGAGAATAAAATGGAGATCAAAGCAGTCAAGTTCAGAAAAGATGGTTTTTACGGTCAGCCGTTCGCGTTCGGCGGAGAAGAGGGCCCGGCCAAGTTCGATCCCAACGTCCGCTACCGCGGCAGCCTTCAGAATTACCTCATAGACACCGGCAAGGAAGTCATACTCGTGGATACCGGCCTGCCCGCAGGTACTCCGGAGGAAGTCCCCGACGAAAAGAGCCCGGCTTACACCGGCAAGGACATCTGCAGCTACATGGAGGCCCTTGCGGCTCTCGGCTACAAGCCGGAGCAGGTCAGCAAGATCCTGCTGACCCACAAGCATTCGGACCACTCCGGCGAGCTCAAGTCCTTCCCCGGCGCCAAGATATACGTCAACGCGGACGAGCTGGGCGCGGAGGAGCTGCAGGGCATTGAGAACATTGTCCCGGTAAGCTTTACCGACGGCGCTTACTACAATTTCCCCGAAAGCCAGAAGATCGCCGACGGCATCTGGATGATCAAGGCTAAGGGCCATACCAACGGCAACAGCATAGTTATCGTTGAGGACGGCGGCCTGTTCTACATGATCCACGGGGACATCACCTACGTGGACGAGGCGCTCTACGCCAACAAGCTTTCCGTGGTGTTCGACGACCTGCCCGCTGCCCGCGAGACTCTCGACCGCGTGCGCGAGTTCGTGAGCAAGCACCCGACAGTCTACATGGGCACCCACACCCCGCAGGGCTACGAGAACCTCGAGGCTAAGCGCGTTATGGACCTGGAGCACCCGGTGGAGACCATCCCGGCTGAGGTGGATTTCTCCGCTGCCAAGGCCTCCGGCAAGTACGTCTGCTCCATCTGCGGCTACGTTTACGACCCGGCAGAGCACGATGGCGTTGCCTTTGAGGACCTGCCGGACGACTGGCGCTGCCCGCGCTGCAAACAAGGCAAAGATAAGTTCAACAAAGCATAAACTTAGGGACGGGTTCGGCATCAGGGGCGCATCAGGGGGACGGTTCTTTCGATGCA
>JAZQIH010000047.1:0-14188 GCA_045541015.1 Anaerovoracaceae bacterium
ATGAGAACATTCCATACAGGCGGTGTTGCAGGAGGTTCCTCCGGCGATATCACCCAGGGTCTTCCGCGTGTAGAAGAGCTTTTCGAAGCGCGCAAGCCTAAGGGACTCGCAGAGATCTGCGAAGCAGACGGCAAGGTAGTCTCCATCTCCACAAGAGCGGACAACAAGACAGAGATCGTGGTCCGCGGAGAAGACGAAAGAAAGTACGTCGTTCCTTACGGAGCAAGGCTCAAGGTAAAGGAAGGTTCCGAGGTCAAGGCCGGCGACGGTCTCACCCAGGGCCCGCTCAACCCGCACGATATAATGCGTATAAAGGGCGTTGCAGGCGTATACCAGTACCTCCTCAAGGAAGTACAGCGCGTATACAAGCAGCAGGGCGTAGACATCAACGACAAGCACATAGAAGTCATCGTAAGCCAGATGCTCTCCAAGTACAGAGTGGAAGATCCGGGCGATACAAAGCTCCTTCCGGGCGCTCAGTACAGCATCTTCGAGGTCAAGGCCGCTAACGATGCTCTGGAAGAAGGCCAGATGCCCGCGGATGTTACAAGAGTTCTTCTCGGTATCACCAAGGCATCCCTGGCAACAAGCTCCTTCCTGTCCGCCGCGTCCTTCCAGGAGACCACAAGAGTCCTTACAGACGCAGCCATCAAGGGCAAGACAGACAGGCTCACAGGTCTTAAGGAGAACGTCATCATCGGTAAGCTGATCCCTGCCGGTACTGGTATGAAGATCTATCGCAACATAGATATCGATTACGGCGCCAACACCGAGTTCATGGAGTCCTTCAACGTTAAGGAAGCTGAAAAGGAAGCAGCACGCGCTGCAGCCTACGAGCTCTCCAAGGACGACGAGGACCAGGATGACGATTTCGGCTACGACGAGGACGAAGCTTACAACGACAGGCTCTCTGAACAGGCCTTCGAAGCTGAGCTTGCAGGAGCAGACGAAGAATAGTCCAAAACTATTCAAAACTCAATAAAAATCATTTGACACAGACAGCGGTAATATGATATATTACCGCTGTTGCTGTTTAAGCAGCGCAGTGTTTTTATGCGCGGTTTTTACGGCGGCAAATATTCAAGGAAAGGAGAAAATAATGCCTACAATCAACCAACTGGTCAGAGAAGGAAGGACCCAGTCCGTAAAGAAGTCCAACAGCCCGGCACTGCTCAGAGGTATGAACTCACTCAAGAGAGTTCCCACAGAAACCCAGGCACCTCAGAAGAGGGGAGTCTGCACATCTGTTAAGACAGTTACCCCTAAGAAGCCGAACTCCGCACTTCGTAAAGTCGCTCGTGTACGTCTTACCAACGGAATCGAAGTAACTGCTTATATCCCGGGTATCGGTCATAACCTTCAGGAGCACAGTGTAGTACTTATCAGAGGCGGCCGTGTAAAGGATCTGCCTGGTGTAAGATACCACATCATCAGAGGTACTCTGGATACCGCCGGTGTTGCAAACCGCAATCAGGCTCGTTCCAAGTACGGTGCTAAGAGGCCCAAGAAGACAGCTGCCAAGAAGAAGTAAGCTAAAGGTCTCACAAAGAAAGTTATAATCGAAGATATCGGGAAACGTGCCCATTTATATAGATTGGGCACCGCAGTAAACACAAGTGTTACTGAGTACCGATGAATTGCTACCTAGCAAGGAGGGAAAAGAAGTGCCTAGAAGAGGTAATGTCCCCAAGAGGGAAGTCCTTCCTGATCCCGTGTACGGAGATATCGTAGTCGCCAAGCTTATCAACAGCATCATGCTGGACGGTAAGAAGGGCGTTGCTCAGCAGATAGTCTACGATGCCTTCAACCAGATCAAGGAGGAAACAGGAAAAGAGCCTTTAGAAGTCTTCCAGACTGCAATGGCAAACATCATGCCGCAGGTGGAAGTAAAGGCAAGAAGAGTCGGCGGCGCCAACTATCAGGTTCCTATCGAAGTCAGACCTGAAAGACGTCAGACCCTGGGTCTGCGCTGGCTCACAAAGTACACCAGGCTTCGCGGAGAGCGCACCATGAGTGAGCGTCTCGCCAAGGAGCTCATGGATGCATCTAACGGACTTGGAGCATCTGTAAAGAAGAGAGAAGATACTCACAAGATGGCCGAGGCCAACAGAGCATTCGCTCACTACAGATTCTAAGGAGGTGCCAGGATGCCAAGAAAGTTTTCACTTGAAAACACCAGAAACATCGGCATCATGGCCCATATCGATGCCGGTAAAACGACTACCACTGAGAGAATACTGTTCTACACCGGAAGGACCCATAAGATCGGAGAGACCCACGACGGCGCCGCTACTATGGACTGGATGGTACAGGAGCAGGAGAGAGGCATAACCATCACATCGGCTGCCACCACGGCTCAGTGGAAAAACACTAGGATCAATATCATCGACACTCCGGGACACGTAGACTTCACCGTAGAAGTAGAGCGTTCCCTGAGAGTCCTTGACGGGGCCGTAACGGTCCTGTGTGCCAAAGGCGGAGTAGAGCCGCAGTCCGAAACAGTCTGGAGACAGGCAGAGAAGTACAAAGTACCAAGGATGATATTCGTAAACAAGATGGATATCACCGGTGCAGACTTCTACCACGTTCTTCAGATGATAAAGGACAGGCTCCACGCACCCGCTGTCGCTGTACAGCTCCCTATAGGAGCTGAATCTACCTTCGTAGGCGAGATAGACCTCATCGAAATGAAGGCTGAGATTTATAAGGACGATCTCGGAAAGGTAATGGAAGAGACGGACATCCCGGCCGACATGATGGAAAAAGCTCAGGAATACCGCCAGATACTGCTCGAAGCAGTAGCTGAATCCGACGAAGAACTCCTCATGAAGTTCCTCGAAGGCGAAGAGCTTACCGTAGAAGAGATCAAGACCGCCATCAGAAGGATGACTATCGCTAACGAGATGGTACCGGTCCTGTGCGGATCCGCATATAAGAACAAGGGTATACAGCTCTTGCTGGATGCCATCGTAGACTATATGCCGGCTCCTACAGACATCCCGTCCATCAAGGGCGTGGTCCCCAAGACCGATGTAGAAGAAGCACGTCATTCATCCGATTCAGAGCCGTTCGCTGCTCTGGCATTCAAGATAATGACAGACCCCTACGTCGGAAAACTCGCATTCTTCAGAGTTTATTCCGGAACACTGGAGAGCGGTTCCTACGTTTACAACCCCCGCAAGGGCCGCAAGGAACGTATAGGCCGTATACTCCAGATGCATGCTAACCACAGAGAAGAGATCGAAATGGTCTACGCCGGAGATATCGCTGCTGCCGTGGGTCTTAAGGACACCACCACAGGAGATACCCTCTGCGACGAAAGGCACCCAATCGTTCTCGAATCCATGGAGTTCCCGGAACCGGTAATACAGATAGCCATAGAGCCTAAGACCAAAGCCGGTCTGGAAAAGATGGGCATCGCTCTTTCCAAGCTTGCGGAAGAGGATCCTACATTCAAGACCTGGACAGACCCCGATACCGGTCAGACAATAATCGCCGGCATGGGAGAGCTCCATCTGGAGATCATAGTCGACAGACTTTTCAGGGAGTTTAAGGTAGAGGCCAACGTTGGTAAGCCGCAGGTTTCCTACAAGGAGACCATCACGCAGGAGGCTGTTTCGGAGTACAAGTACGCCAAGCAGTCCGGCGGACACGGTCAGTACGGACACGTCAAGATCAGACTCTTCCCCAAGGAAGCTGGCACTGGTTACGAGTTCGTCAACAAGATCGTGGGCGGCGCAATACCCAAGGAATTCATCCCCAAGGTGGACGAGGGTATACGCGAGGCTATGCAGAACGGTCCTCTGGCAGGCTACCAGGTAGTGGACATGGGCGTCGAGCTCTTCGACGGATCCTTCCACGAAGTAGACTCTTCGGAAATGGCATTCAAGATCGCCGCATCCATGGCGTTCAGAGAGGGTGCCAAGAAGGCTAAGCCCATACTCCTTGAGCCTGTGTTCAAGGTAGAGGTAACAGCCCCCGAAAACTACATGGGCGATGTTATCGGAGATATAAGCTCCAGAAGAGGACGCATAGAAGGAACAGACATCTTCAACGGAACCTGCTCTGTCCACGCTATGGTACCGCTTTCAGAGATGTTCGGTTACGCTACGGACCTCAGATCCAAGACCCAGGGCCGCGGCGCTTACGTGATGCAGATGGATCACTTTGAAAAATTACCTGATTCTCTGATTGAAAAAATAAATAAGTAAAGTATAATAAAAGAGTTAGTACTAACAAGACCGTTTTAGGAGGATTAAAATGGCAAAAGCAAAATTCGAGAGAAGCAAGCCGCATTGCAACATCGGTACAATCGGCCACATCGACCACGGCAAGACCACTCTTACCGCAGCTATCACTAAGGTTCTCGCAACCAGAATGCCTTCCGCTACCAACCAGATCGTAGCATTCGAGAACATCGATAAGGCTCCTGAAGAAAGAGAAAGAGGAATCACCATCAATACCGCTCACGTTGAGTACGAGACCGCTGCAAGGCACTATGCTCACGTTGACTGCCCGGGCCACGCAGACTATGTTAAGAACATGATCACCGGTGCTGCTCAGATGGACGGCGCTATCCTCGTTGTTGCTGCTACAGACGGACCGATGCCCCAGACCAGAGAGCACATCCTGCTCGCTCGTCAGGTAGGTGTTCCTTACATCGTAGTATTCCTCAACAAGTGCGATATGGTAGACGATGAAGAGCTTCTCGACCTCGTAGAGATGGAAGTTCGCGAGCTCCTCGACTTCTACGAATTCCCCGGAGACGATACTCCTATCATCAGAGGTTCCGCTCTTATGGCTCTCCAGGATCCGAATGGTCCTTGGGCAGACAAGGTTATGGAGCTCATGGATGCAGTAGACAGCTACATTCCGCAGCCTGAGCGTCCGACCGACAAGCCGTTCCTTATGCCTGTAGAAGACGTATTCTCCATCACCGGACGTGGTACAGTTGCTACCGGCCGTGTTGAGAGAGGTATCGTTAAGGTTGGCGATACAGTAGAGATCGTTGGTCTTACCGAAGAGAAGAGGAGCGTTGTAGTTACCGGCGTTGAAATGTTCCGTAAGCTGCTCGATCAGGGCGAAGCTGGCGACAACATCGGCGTTCTGCTCCGTGGCGTTCAGAGAAACGAGATAAAGAGGTCAGGTTCTCGCTAAGCCGGGCAGCATTCACCCGCACACCAAGTTCAGCGGTCAGGTCTACGTTCTGAAGCAGTCCGAAGGCGGACGCCACACTCCGTTCTTCAACGGCTACAGACCGCAGTTCTACATCAGAACAACTGACGTTACCGGTACCATCTCCCTGCCCGCAGGCACTGAGATGTGCATGCCTGGCGACCACGTAACCATGGACATCGAGCTCATCACTCCTGTTGCTATCGAGCAGGGAATGAGATTCGCTATTCGTGAAGGTGGCCGTACAGTTGCTTCCGGCGTTGTTTCCGCTATCGAAGAGTAATCTTTAAAAAGCAAAATTTAAGGGCTTAGCTTAGGCTAAGCCCTTTTATTTTTTTGTTTTTCATATATAATAATAGAAATACAGTAAGAAAGGCGGAATATCCATGAAGGTAGGAATATCTTTAAAAGACTACACCCTGCAGGTGCCAAAGGATGCCATCAAGCTTATGGAAGACCGCGGCCTGGAAGTTGAGTACAACCAGACAGGGCGCTGGATGAACGATGCTGAGTTTGCGGAGTTCCTTAAGGACAAGGCTGCAGTCATAGGCGGACTGGAGAACTACAACAGCAGCACGCTGGAAAACGCTAAGGACCTTAAGATCATAGCAAGGTACGGCGTGGGCATGGACAACATGGATCTTCCTTACATAAAGGAGAAGGGCATAAGGGTAAGCACCATAGTAAACCACGAGCCGGTGGCTGAATTCGTGGTAACTCAGATACTGGCGCTGCTCAAAAAGCTTATACCCTACGACAGAAATACCCGCGGCGGTGAGTGGAGCTGCTACAGCGTAAGGACAGTTTCCGCAATAACCCTTGGAATAATAGGATTCGGCAAGATCGGCAAAGAAGTTGCCAAGCGCATGAAGCCCTTTGGCTGCAGGATACTGGTATCCGATCCATTCTGCGATCCAAAGACTGCAGAATGCTTCGGCGCAGAGCTTGCGGACAACGAGCAGATCTTTAAGACTGCAGACGTAATAACTCTGCACTGCCCGTCCATACCGCAGACCTACCATCTTATAAACAAGGACACTATAGCAATAATGAAGGACGGGGCCTGCCTGGTAAACGCTTCCCGCGGAGCCGTGGTAGACGAAAAGGCCCTGTACGATGCTCTTAAGAGCGGAAAGCTTGCCGGCGCCGCAGCGGACGTATTCGAAACAGAGCCGCTGCCCAAGGACAGCCCCTTAAGAGAGCTGGATAACATTATAATAACGCCGCATGTTGCAGCTCAGACAGACGATCAGAACTACAACTGCGGAATGGACTGCGCACAGTCGATAATCAATGTGCTCCTGGACGGCAAAGACCCGGTCTACACCGTTATATAGCCGGATCTTCAGTTATTATCAATGGAGGAAAAGAACTTGAGAATATTAGTAGACGCAATGGGCGGCGACAACGCTCCCGAGGCAATAGTAAAAGGCGCACTGCTTGCTGCTGCAAGAACAGAGGACACCATAGCTCTTATAGGCCCTAAAAAGCGCATATACGAGCTTTTAGAGAACGAATGCCCGGAAGGCATACCTGCAAACATCATGACTGTTGGTGCAGACGATGTCATAACCAACGATGATTCCCCGGTAAAGGCCATAAAGAGCAAGCCGAATTCTACCATCGTAATGGGTATGAACATACTCAAGGACGGCCTGGCAGACGTATTCGTATCCGCAGGAAGCACCGGAGCCCTGCTGGTAGGCGGACTTCTTATCTGCGGAAGGATAAAGGGCATAGAAAGGCCCGCCATCTGTTCCCTGTATCCTATAGTAGGCGGCAAGCCCTCCATACTCGTGGACGCAGGCGCTAACGCAGAGTGCAAGCCTCGTAATCTCTACGAATTTGCTCTTATGGGCAGCATTTTCATGGAAAAGGTGCTCGGAAGGGAGAACCCCAGGGTAGGACTTGTAAACATAGGCGCGGAGGCAGAGAAGGGCAACAGCCTTACCAAGAAGGCTTACGAGCTCCTTTCAGAGAGCGATCTCAACTTCGTAGGAAACGTAGAGGCAAGGGATATCCCTGCCGGAGCCTGCGATGTTATCGTAGCGGACGGTTTTACCGGAAACGTTGTGCTTAAACTTTCCGAAGGCATGGTGGAGAGGCTGTTCTCCGTTGTTGCCAGAAAGCTCCCGCCCGAAATGATAGCAGGCCTTAAGGGCCAGACAGACTACTCCGAATACGGCGGAGCGCCGATACTGGGCGTGGAAAAGCCGATCATCAAGATGCACGGAGCATCCGGCCCCAGAGCCGTTGAGAACGCTATACTCAAGGCCGCAGATTACGCAAGGACGGATGTAATAGGCATAGTCAAGGAGCAGATCAAATAATGTTCTGGGTATTTATAGTCATCGCTTATCTGCTGGGCAGCATCTCGCCATCCATAGTGCTTGGCAAGATGTCCGGAGTGGATATCAGAAAAGAGGGGAGCGGCAACGCAGGCACCACCAACACGCTGCGCGTGCTTGGCAAAAAGGCTGCGATAATAACCCTTCTTATAGATGCAGGAAAGGGCGCCCTGGCTGTATTTCTTGGCAGCCTTGCTTCGCAGACCTGCTCTTACATATGCGCTGCTGCTGTAATGGCAGGGCATATATGGCCGGTATTTTACGGTTTTAAGGGCGGCAAAGGCGTTGCAACAGCTTTCGGCGCGGTCCTTATGATAAACTGGAAGATGGCTCTGCTGCTTCTGGCCCTTACACTGGTGCTGACAGCGCTGTCCAAGCGCATGTCCGTAGGCTCCATCGGAGCCGCTGTGGGCCTGCCCATACTCAGCATATTTATGGAAAACGGTTTTTGGCCTTACGCTCTTGGCATGGCACTTGTAGTCATCTATAAGCACAAGGGCAACATACAGCGTCTGCTTAAGGGAGAGGAGCCTAAGCTCAACTTCAAAAAGTGACCCGGCTTGACCAAATGTATTAAATATGCTATTATCTACAGGTTATGGAAGAGAAAACCAAGTCTAAAGCTCTGCGTATAGTTCTTATCGTTGCGGCGGTCCTGCTGGCCGGCGCAGGAGGCGCGTACTACTACGTAAACTCCGTGCTCAGCAAGATAGAAAGGATAGATAAGGACTCCGAGGTACAGGTAGCATCTGAGTTTGTAAAGTTCCTGGATGCCACAGACGACGAAATAGAAGACTCGGACAAGTACACAGAACCGGAAAACTTCGATGTTTCAGCGCTCGGCGGGGATATAGAAAAAGTCTCCAACGAGCCGGATCTCAACAACCGTAACATAAGGCTGGTAACAGACAGCAACGTAACCAATATCCTGCTTATAGGCTCGGATTCCAGGACCTCCTCCATGAGAGGCCGCTCGGACACTATGATAATCCTAAGCCTCAACAGGAATACCAACAGTATAAACATGGTATCTATTTTAAGGGATACCTATGTGGAGATCCCGGGTTACGACAACAACAAGCTGAACGCAGCCTACGCCTACGGCGGAACTTCTCTTCTGGACAGAACTATAGAACATAACATAGGCGTACATATAGACTACAATGTCTGCATAAATTTTGAAGGTTTTCTTAACGCGTTCACGCAGATAGGGGATCTTCAGATAACGCTCAACAGCGCGGAGGCGGATTACCTCAACAACACGGAATCCTGGGGCCTTTGGAACCTCTCGGAAGGTGTCAACACCCTTACTCCGGAGCAGACTCTTGCGTACGCAAGGATGCGCTATGTGGGCAATGCGGACTGGGAGCGCACTTCCAGGCAAAGACGTGTGCTCGTAAGCGCCTTCGATAAATGCCGCAGCCAGGGGCTTTCCGCTATGATATCCATGGCAGGAAACATAGCTCCGTATGTGGCAACAGATATGAGCAACAGCCAGATGATATCGCTCATGACCGAAGTCATGAACTCGGGTATGAGCGTTAACGCCATGCAGTCCGTCCCTGTTTCGGGGATGTTCCAAAGCATGTATATAAAGGGTATGTCAGCGCTTGTACCGGACCTGGATGCAGTAAGCCGGGCGGTCCACAGAGCGCTGTATGGGGTAGATTAGAGAATTTAACAGGAGAAGATCAAATGAAGAACAAAAAGGGACTAAAGATCGTACTTATAGTCCTGGCCGTTGCAATAGTATTGGGCGGCGCAGGTGCTTATCTGTACATCAACGGCATTTTTGACAAGATGGGCAAGTTCGAGGAAGACGATCCCAACGCCCGCGAACGTGCATTCGAGGCAGACGACTCCGATCCGCGCACATTCGCTGCATTCGTTGTTCCGGAGGCAGACGTACAGCTCCCGCCGCCAGACACGATAATATCCGACAGCAATATCATCAACATCCTTCTTATCGGAAGCGATACAAGAGTAGTCGGAAAGAACGGACTTTCCGATACCATGATAGTTGCAAGCATCAACAAGGGCACCGGAGAGATAAAGCTCGTGTCCTTTATGAGAGATACCTTTGTTAACATCAGAGGATCCCAGCTGAAGCTCAACGCAGCGTACTCCTACGGCGGAAGAGAGTTGCTGGATTCCACTCTCCAGAGGAACTTCGGCGTTGTAATAGACGCTAACGTTGCTATAAACTTCGAGAGCTTTATTGCAGCCTTTGCCCAGATAGGCAATATAGAAATAGAGATCACTCAGGAAGAGGCAGATTACCTCAACAGCGATTCCTGGGGAGCCTGGAACTTCAGTGCCGGCACAGTTACCCTTACACCGGAGCAGACCCTTGCTTACTGCAGAGCCCGCCACCTTTCCGGAAGCGACTGGGGCAGAACAGAGCGCCAGAGAAAAGTTATAATGGCAGCCTTCAACCAGGTAAAGAGCATGAAGCTCAACCAGCTCATAGACCTTGCAAACAGAATACTGCCCAACGTTGCAACAGACCTTTCCACATCGCAGATATTCGACCTTGTAAAGTTCGTGTTCAGCAACAACATGCAGATAGCAGGCCAGCTGCTTATACCTGTGGACGGCCACGGAGCAATGGTAAACGGTCAGTCTGTGCTCATGTGCAACCTTACCAAGAACGCAAACGAGTTCAGGTCCTTCATCTACGGCGAATAATACAGCCGGTATAAAAACTACACAAATTATTCACAAATCCCCTGTTGACATTAGGTCCGCAGGGGATTATATTATACATGGTTGTTAGCACTCGGTGCGCAAGAGTGCTAACAGGCCGGACCAAGGAGTTCCGAAACTATGGATCTTAATGAAAGAAAACTGAAGATACTCCAGGCTATAGTCTCCGACTTCATAACCACCTCGGAACCTGTAGGCAGCAGGACGCTTTCCAAAAGGCCGGATATAGACCTAAGCCCCGCAACCATCAGGAACGAGATGTCGGATCTGGAAGAGATGGGCTACCTTACCCACCCGCACACATCCGCGGGAAGGGTGCCGTCGGACAAGGCATACAGGCTCTACGTGGACCAGCTCATGAAGAGCGGGGATATCCCGGCAGAGAATAAAAAAGAGATAGCCGAGCGCCTGGGAAGCGATGCTCAGGAACTGGATGAAACAGTAGAGCATGCGGCCAAGCTGCTCTCCGAGATGACCAACCTGGTAAGCTTTGCAATAACTCCGAACAGGAGCGAAAGCAAGATAAACTACATAAACTTCCTGCCCGTAGACGAAAGCACAGTAGTGCTCATGATAGTCTGCGAGGACGGAAAGGTCACCAACTCAGCCATAAAGATGAATGCTCCCTACACAGAGGAGAACCTCACCCTTATGAGCAAGGTAATGACCCACAACTTCAAGGGCAAGGCGGTAAGCACTCTGCTTACGGAAAACATAGCCCAGACTTTCGAGACCGATATGGCATCCCTGCAGAGCCTTTCCGGAAGCGTAGTACCAAGCTTTATGAAGACCCTGGAAAAGATGCTCAACGTAGACCTCTACATGGACGGCTACAGCAACATATTCAGGCTCCCGGAGTACAACGATGTAGCAAAGGCCAAGAACTTCCTGGAAACAGTAACAAACAAGGACGAATTCACAAACGTGCTTGTAAACAGGGATAAAGGCCTGATGATAACTATAGGAGACGAAAACTCAGAAGACCTTAAGGACTGCGCCCTTATAACAGCAGATTACAAGGTGAACGGCAAGCTGGTAGGACGCCTGGGCGTTATAGGCCCCAAGCGTATGAAGTACGGAGAGGTAACTTCTGTTATCAAGTACATAACTGACAACCTCAGCAAGACGTTCGAAATAGAAGCACCCAAGGAGGACGCAGAAAACAATGAATGAAGAAGTAAAAGCGGCTCAGGAAGATGAGAACTTAAAGGCAAAGGAAGCCGATGGCGCAGCAGAAGAGGCGGCCAAGGCTGAAGACGCAAAAACAGCGGAAGAAAACGCAGACGCTGCAGATACAGCGGAAAACGTCGCTCCTGCAGAAGAAAAAGCTGAGCAGGCAGAGTCCGAAAAGTACGCAAGGCTGTTTGCGGAGTTCCAGAACTACAAGCGCAGGACTGAAAAGGAAAAGGCAGACCTCTACGCTTACGCAGGCGAAAAGTTTGCGGTAGATCTTCTGGAAGTCATAGACAATTTCGAAAGGGCAATGGATGCCAAGCCGGAAGGCGATAAGTTCGCAGAAGGCCTGGAAATGATACTCACCCAGATAAAAAGCGTCATGGAAAAGAACCATGTTGCAGAGATCAAAGCTCTGGGCGAGCCCTTCGATCCGAACTTCCACAACGCGGTAATGACAGAAGCCGCAGAGGGCGTGGAGAGCGGCATAGTTACAAAAGTGTTCCAAAAGGGGTACACGTTAAATAATAAAGTAATAAGACCGGCAATGGTCGCAGTTTCTCAGTAAGTTAAATAAACATACTCAGGAGGAAAGAAAATGGGTAAAGTTATAGGAATAGATCTCGGTACCACCAATAGCTGCGTAGCAGTTCTCGAAGGCGGCGAACCGGTAGTTATCGCCAACGCAGAAGGCAACAGGACAACACCTTCTGTAGTAGGCTTCACAAAGGGCGGCGAGCGCCTCGTAGGCGAGACCGCAAAGCGTCAGGCTATCACAAATCCGGACAGGACCATAGCTTCCATAAAGAGGCACATGGGTTCTTCCTACACAGTTTCCATAGACGGCAAGACCTACACACCGCAGGATATCTCCGCTATGATACTTGCAAAGCTCAAGGCAGATGCTGAAAGCTACCTGGGACAGCCTGTAACAGAAGCAGTTATAACAGTTCCTGCATACTTCTCCGACAGCCAGAAGCAGGCTACCAAGGACGCAGGAAAGATAGCAGGCCTGGATGTAAAGCGTATAGTTAACGAGCCTACCGCGGCAGCTCTTGCTTACGGACTCGATAAGGACAACGCTTCCCACAAGGTCCTGGTATACGACCTCGGCGGCGGCACATTCGATGTATCCATACTGCAGCTGGGCGACGGCGTATTCGAAGTACTTTCCACCAACGGCGATACCAAGCTGGGCGGCGATGACTTCGATAACGTGCTCATGAACTACATGGCAGACGAATTCGCAAAGGAAAACGGCGTAGACCTGCGTAACGACAGAATGGCTATGCAGAGGCTCAAGGAAGCCGCTGAAAAGGCTAAGAAGGAGCTCTCCTCCAGCCAGACCACCAATGTGAACCTGCCGTTCATTACTGTAAACCAGGCCGGCCCGCTCCACCTCAACATGGACATTACAAGGGCTAAGTTCGATCAGCTCACAGCTCACCTCGTACAGAGGACCATAGAGCCTATGAGAAAGGCTATGGCAGACGCTCATGTTACCAACGCAGACCTCAATAAGGTAATACTCGTAGGCGGATCCACACGTATCCCTGCAGTTCAGGAAGCTGTTAAGCAGGTGACCGGCAAGGAGCCGTTCAAGGGCATCAACCCGGATGAGTGCGTAGCAGTAGGTGCTGCCATCCAGGCAGGCGTTCTTACAGGCGAAGTAAACGACATACTCCTTCTGGATGTAACCCCGCTGTCTCTGTCCATAGAGACCCTCGGCGGCGTAGCAACAAGGCTGATCGAAAGGAACACCACCATTCCTACCAAGAAGAGCCAGATCTTCTCCACAGCAGCTGATAACCAGACCGCTGTAGATATACACGTAATGCAGGGCGAGCGCCAGATGGCCGCAGACAACATTACACTTGGCCGCTTCCAGCTGACCGGTATTCCGCCAGCCAGAAGGGGAGTTCCTCAGATAGAGGTAACCTTCGATATCGATGCTAACGGTATCGTAAACGTAAGCGCTAAGGACCTTGGAACTGGCAAGAGCCAGAACATAACCATCACTTCTTCCAGCAAGCTCTCCGAAGAGGAGATCAACCGCAAGGTAAAGGAAGCTGAGCAGTACGCTGCAGCAGATAAGGCTAAGAAGGAAGAGATCGAGGTCAAGAACCAGGCTGAGAGCCTCATCTACGAGACCGACAAGAACCTTAAGGATCTTGAAGGCAAGCTCTCCGAGGACGAGAAGAACAAGATCATGACTGCAAGAAACGAGCTCGAAAGCGCTATGAACGCAGGAACCACCGAGCAGATCAAGCAGAAGATCGAAGCTCTTACAGAGCAGTTCCACGTTATGAGCTCCAAGCTCTACGAGCAGGCTAACGCAGGCGCACAGGGCGGTGCTCAGGGCGGCTTCAACCCGAATATGGGCGGCGCTGGCTTCAACCCGAATATGGGCGGCGCAGGCTTCAATCCTGGTGCAGGATTCAACCCCGGAGCTGGTTTCAACCAGAACGCAGGCGCTCAGGGCGGCAAGGCCAAGGACGACACTGTAGTTGACGCAGACTTCGAAGTCGTAGACGACAAGTAGTAAAGAAATGAATATGCCAAAGGCCGCTCCCTTAAGCGGGGAGCGGTCTTGGCGAATCTTAAGAAAATTGCAGAATATGGCGGAATTAGAATAAAATGGCGGACAAGAGAGATTATTACGAGGTCCTGGGGCTTCAAAAGGGGGCATCCGAGGACGAAATAAAATCGGCCTTCCGCAAGATGGCTATGAAATACCATCCGGACCGCAATCCGGATAACAAAGAGGCGGAGGAGAAATTCAAGGA
>JAZQIH010000048.1:0-3087 GCA_045541015.1 Anaerovoracaceae bacterium
CCACCATCCTGGTGCTCTTGTTTGCCACGGAAACTGCTGCAAGAGCGGAATCCCCGAACAGCCTTGCCACGTTGTTTACAGCAACGGCGGAAAGGCTCATGACGCTGGTCCTCAGCAGCGTGGGGATGCCCATCTTGGCAACTTCTTTGTATATGGACCACTTGGGTGTAAAGTATCTGAGTTTAAGCTCTATAAGGGTCTTTCCGCGGAGGAAAGGAACAAGCAGGATTATGCAGCTTATGCCCTTGGAAATGGTTGTTGCAAGTGCAGCGCCCGCTACGCCCATGCCAAGCGTGTTGATGAATATGGGGTCCAGAACCACGTTAACGACGCAGCCGGACACCATGCCTATCATGGAGAATGTGGTGCTGCCTTCGGACCTGAGCGTGTGGCTGCAGGTGCATTCCGCTGCGGTAAAAGGAGCGGAAAGGAGTATGAAGCTGGCGTAGTCTATTGCGTACGGCTTGGAGGACTCGGTGGCTCCCATAAAGACCACCAGCCCGTCTCTGAAAACGTAGGCGATAGCCGCTATTGCAGAAAGGACTATTATGGCAGTAAGGACAGTTGTTGAAGCCACGCGGCTTGCTTCTTCCTCCCTCTTGGCGCCCATGAGCCTTGAAAGGTAGCTGGATGCGCCCATGCCGAAGGCCAGTGCTATTGCCCTCATAAGGTGCAGCAGGACATCGTTGACTCCTACCGCTGCAGTGGCGGCAAGGCCGAGCTGGCTTACGAAGTAGGTATCTGCCATGTTGTACAGAGCGTCTATAAGCATGGACACTATCATCGGGAAAGCGACGATAGGTATGACCTTAAGCAGCACTCCGTTGAGCATCATATCTCGGCGGGCCGCGCGCCTTTCATTAATATCTGCCATTTCCTTCTCCTTATCTATAACATAAATATTTTACCACATGTGCGGGTAAAATAAATTTCAAATATCGAATAGGTCCATACGTTTTACTGATCACTAAGAGTATGCTATAATAAAAAAACAGTATTATCGAACATTCGTACCAGGGGTATAAAAATGAAGAAAAAAGTCATCAGGGTCCTTATCAAGATCCTAATAATTATTCTGGTGGTGGTCCTGCTTGTTGCAGGCGCTTACCTGCTTTACGTAACCAAAGCCTACCACCGCATAGGGGACGGCGGAGAGCTTAATCCCAACAGGTTCGGGTCCAACAGCCCGGTGCCCGCAGGCACAGAACAGAAGATAGTGTCCTGGAATATAGGCTTCGGCGCCTACGAGGACGACTACGGCTTCTTTATGGACGGCGGTACCCAGAGCTGGGCATGGTCCAAGGAACGCCTGGAGGCCAACCTCACAAAGATAGGCGTAAAGCTCAAGGAACAGGACAGCCCGTTCTACCTTATCCAGGAGGTGGACTTCAGCTCCACAAGGACCTACAAGGTGGACGAGATAGTCGCCATGACCAAGGCCCTGCGCAAGATGAGCTACACCTTTGCGCAGAACTACGACTCTCCGTTCCTGCTCTACCCGCTGAATCAGCCGCACGGAGCCAACAAGGCCGGTATAATGACCTTCTCCAAGTACAACATCAAGTCCGCTACCAGAAGGGAGCTGCCCATAGAGGAAGGCTTCCGCAAGTTCCTGGATCTGGACCGCTGCTACAGCGTAAACCGCATCCCGGCAGAAGGCGGAAAGGAATTGGTGCTCTACAACTTCCACCTGTCCGCCTATTCCAAGGACGGCAGCATAGCAACAGAGCAGCTTAAGCTTCTGCTTACGGACATGCAGGCGGAATATGCCAAGGGCAATTACTGCATAGCCGGCGGAGATTTCAACAAGGACATCCTTGGGGATTCCTCCAAGTATTTCGGCAAGGCAGACCAGGAATACTCCTGGGCACAGCCCATTCCGGAAGGCACCTTCAACGGCTTCAATGTTAAGCTGGTCGCTCCTCTGGACGAGGAGAACCCCGTGCCCTCCTGCCGCAACGCAGACGGCCCCTACCACAAGGGCCAGTACGTTCTGACCATAGACGGCTTCCTTGTTACGGACAACGTAGAGGTAAAGGAATCCAAGGTCATAGACTACGCGTTCAGGTATTCGGACCACAACCCGGTCTACATGAACTTCGTGCTCGTAAAGGGCGAATAACACACTTCGGAAAACTTAAATGAAAGAATTTGAACTGATCGCCTCGGCCACTTTTGGTCTCGAGGCGATCGTTAAAAGAGAAATAATCGCGCTCGGATACGAGATCACAGACTCCCGCAACGGCAGGCTCACCTACCGCGGGGACCTGCGGGCTGTGGTGCGTTCCAACCTCTGGCTGCGCTGCGCGGACAGGGTCTATATTAAGATGGGCGAATTTAAGGCAAAGACTTTCGAGGAGCTCTTCCAGGCGGCAAAGGCCATAGCTTGGGAAGAGTGGCTGCCTGTGGACGCCCATTTTATTGTTACGGGAAGCTCCGCCTGGTCCGTGCTGCACAGCGTTCCGGCCTGCCAGTCAATAATCGAAAAGGCCATAGTTACAAGGCTTTCCGGCGTTTACGGGGTGGAGCGCTTTGCAAAGAACGGGCCTGTTTACACGGTGCGTTTCATGGCGCAAAAGGACGAGTTCGTCCTGATGATAGATACCTCCGGGGCGGGGCTCCATGACCGCGGCTACCGCGTAAAAGACGTTCCCGCGCCTATAAAGGAGACCATGGCTGCCGCAATGGTGAGCCTGTCCTTCTTTAAGCCTGGGCGCTTTCTGTGGGACCCGTTCTGCGGCTCCGGCACCATAGCTATAGAGGCCGCCATGATGGCAAGAAACATTGCTCCCGGCCTTACCCGCAAGTTCGACTGCAGCTGGTGGAAGAACATCCCCGAGCAGATCTGGAAGGAAGAAAAGGCCGCTGCCTACAGGGCCATAGACTACGATGCAGAGTTTAAGATCGTGGCCTCCGACATAGATCCGCGCGCCATCCGCGCCGCCAAGAAGAACGCAGAAGCCGCCGGCGTAGACGACTGCATAACCTTCGCAGTCTCCGATATAGGGGACGGTTCTCTTTCACCTTTTTCCACTATTTCCCAAAATGTTGAAGAGAACCGTCCCCTATATCCGGATGTGGATATGG
>JAZQIH010000049.1:0-5241 GCA_045541015.1 Anaerovoracaceae bacterium
CCGTAGCAGCCTCTTTTGGGCTGCACCATTACCAGGGCGTTTCCAAAGCTTATACCGGTTACGAGTATGCCGTTTTCTGTTACCATGGCCTCGCCCGGGGGAGCGCCCCAGGCCTTGAGCATCTCTGCCCTGGCAGCCGGCTCCAGGCTCTGGAAATATCTATCGTATTCGGCGGGCTTCATGGTGTATACCGCGCCGCCGCTTTGCTCTATATCCTCCGCGCTGGTCCAGCGGAAATCGCTGTAGGCCTTGCGGGTCATTATCAGGTCTTTAAGCTCCGCGCCGTCCTGAGGGATGTTTTCTACGCTGTAGCCTTCTGCTTTAAGGCGCTTGAGTATGTCCACGGCGCTCTGGAAGGCGTCGAGATCGCTTGCCATGCCGACAGTTGCCTCCACGCCTGCGCAGGGGGCGTTGTGCAGCATTATGGCAAAGCGCTTGTCCCTGTTAGATGTCTTCCTTAGGGCCACCCACTTTTCTATGCGCCTTGCCAGGTAGTCCACGCGCTTTTGGTCCGGCACCCTTGTGCGCCTGCCGCCGCCCGTGCTGATGTGCACGGTCTCTATCACCCCGGAGAGCTCCGGAGCTATGAAATTGCTTAAAATATCGCTTGCGTAGGGATTGCTGGATGCGGCGTACTGCTCTGCGTTTTTCCTCCAGAGCCCTGCCGGCCTTACCACGGGAATATCCAGCTGCCTGAAAAAGTCCGCGGTGCTTTCGAACATGTCCATGTCCTCTGAGCCTTTTTTGGCGTAGAACATGAAGTTGATCAGAAGCTCTATCTCCGTGCGGCCTCCCTCGGTAAAGAATTTCAGCACGGCATCATCGAAGGACATGGCACCGGTCTCTTCTTCCGCGGCGCCGTTGCAGAAAGCCATTATTACGCCAATGCCTTTAGCCTCCAGTGTCCTTTTTATGCACTCCTCTACGGCTGTATCTCCGCTTATCCACCTGGAGCGGTAGCAGATAAGGCCAATGCAGCTTTCAAAACGCCTGCCTTCGGCCCTGAAATAGCTTGCCGCGTCCGGATACAGCCTTCCGCTTTCGGTGAATATGCTGTCCATGGGGACTATTTGCGGCCTTGGAAGACCCGCCGGGTCCGCGCCCTGGCACAGCCTTTTTATGTACTCAAAAGCCACGCGCAGGTTGCCTGGCCCTCCGTAGGCAAAGTAAGCGGAAAGCACCGCCGCGTCCTCCGCGGACACGTTGAAGCTTCCGGATGCCAGGTTGTTTGCGCAAAGAGGCACCACTACCCTGCAGCGCTCCAGGACCTGGCTGCCTGCAAGGGTCTGCCTGCCGCCGTGGTCGCTTCCGCCAAGGGCTGCGTCAAAGCCGCTTTCCGCAAAGCCTGCGTCCTTTAAGGCAAAGTCCGCCATATTGCAAAAGACCGCCTCCACGCCGCAGCCCGCCGCCGCGTCCGCCACAGCCTTCGTATTAAGATCGTCTCCGAGTATAAGAAATCTCATGGCCTGTTAGATATCGAGAAGCTCCGCGCCTGCCTTGCCCTGCACTATGTTTTTGAGCTGCATGGCGGCAAGCTCGCTGACTTTATAGTAATCCGCGCCCATAGCCTCGGCTACCTGCCTGGCTATGTGCAGGGAAATGAAATCTTTTTCTGTATCTATCACAACGCTGTGCACGCCGTCCGCCTTTATAAGGGCTGCCGCCTTAAGCGCGTCCTCCACGGCATCGCCGCTCCAAAGAGGCTTGTTTGCACGGCCATCCGTAACAAGCACCAATATGGGCAGCATGTCCGGGTCCTTGAGCCTTCTGGCCTTGAACATCTGCCAGGCTCTGTATATGCCTTCCGCCAGGGGCGTGCGGCCTCCTGTGGGGAGCTGCTGAAGGCTCTTTTCCGCAAGATCCACGCTGGATGTTATATCCATAAGCGTTTCCGCGCCGTCTTTTCTGAAAGCCACCAGGCCTACTTTGTCCCTCTTCTGGTAGGAATCCATGAGCATGGAAAGTATGGCGTCCTTTGCGGCCTTCATCCTCTTCTGAGCGCCCATGGAACCGCTGGCATCCACTGCAAATATGACGGTTGCGCCTATGTGGTCCTCCCGCACTTTGTAGCGAAGATCGCTGTCCTTTAGCGCCACTGCACAGAGCGAATGGTCCCTTCCTTCCTGGAAAGGCGCCGCCGCTCTTAGGGTTGCGTCCAGGGCCAGATCCCTGGATGAACGGGTCTTCTGCTGGGTAAAGGAAGCGTATCTTCCCTTGTTGGCGCCGCTTTTGGTCCTGCTGCGCCTTCCGCTGCCCTTGCGCTCCGCGCGGTCCCTTGGCAGCACAGGTATTATGGACAGCATTGCGCCTTCTTCTCCCTGCACCAGCTGGTCTTCCTGCTCTTTGGCAAAGGAAAGGTCGGAGGGAAGTATCTCTTCGGGGTCTGTGTTGTCGTTATCGGACTGCTCGAAGTTTTGCTCTTCGTTTCCAGCTCCGCCATCGTCCGGGGCGTTGTCTGGCTCTCCGTCTGAGGAGTCCTTGCCGTCGTCCTTCGGGTCTTCGCTGTTTTCAGAAGGGTCATCCGGCATGTCCGGTGGCGGCATCTGCTCCCTTGTCCTGTGCGCCAGAACGAAGAACGCAGCCTCCTTTATATCCTCCGCGGATATGTAATCCCTTCCGTTCCAGGCTGCAACAGCCGCAGCGCACCTTGCAAGTATAAGCTCGCAGCGGTTGCCCTCCGAGCCTGCGGACACCGCGTACCTGGATATAAGGGTCCTTACGGCATCGTCCGGCTCTATGAGAGCGGCAAGCTCGGCCGCTTTTTCTATCCTTTCCTTAAGGGCGCGGCTCTCCGGCTCCCACTTTGCGCAAAAAGCAGCCGGATCCTTTTCGAACTCCAGCCTTCTTCTGATTATCTCCGTGCGAAGCTCTATATCCTTTTCGCCCTCCACCTGCACGTAGAGCCCGAACCTGTCCAGAAACTGCGGGCGCAGCCGCCCTTCTTCAGGGTTCATGGAGCCCACCAGTACAAAGCGGCAGGGGTGGCGGTAGGATATGCCCTCCCTTTCCACGATGTTCTCCCCGGAAAGCGAGGCGCAGATAATAGTATCCACTATGCCGTCCGGAAGGAGGTTCACCTCATCTATGTACATGATGTTTCCGTCGGCACGCATAAGAAGCCCCGGGAAGAACTCCCGGCGGCCGCTTTTTACCGCCGCCTCGAAATCCACGGAGCCCACCAGCATGTCCTCTGTAATGCTTAAGGGAACGTCCACGACTTTCTTGTCCGTAAGGCTTGCAATGCCGCGCACTATGGTGGATTTTGCGGTGCCCTTTTCTCCGCAGAGCAGGACCCCGCCTATCCGTGGCTCTATGAGGTTATATATAAGCGCTTTTTTTACATTTTCCTGGCCGCAGACGGCAGAAAAAGGATAATACTCAGCCATTCAGAACGCTCTCCCAGTCTGCGGGAAGCCCGCTTGCCGTATCGAAAGGCTGCCTGCGCATGCGGTGGGTCAGCACCATGGGCGCTACAGCTATAAGATCGGACCTCTCGGCTTCCGTACGTCCGTCGAAAGCCGCAAGGGTCATGGCCGCCTTGAGCAGCGTAATGTCTGCCCTGTGGCCGTCCACGGAAAGCGCAATGCCTATCTTTGCGGCATCGGTGTATAAAGATTCCGGGATATTTACCTTAGGCAGAAGCTCCTGGGCCCTTGTTAGCCTTTCCCTCATGGCCTTTTGCTGAGGATCCCACTTTTTGCAGAAACCCTCCGGGTCCTTTTCGTACTCCAGCCTTCTTGCTATCAGCTCGCTCCTTTTGGCAATGTCCTGCTCTCCGCGAACTTCAGTAACAAGGCCGAACCTGTCCAAAAGCTGAGGGCGAAGGTCTCCCTCCTCCGGGTTCATGGTGCCTACCAGAACGAAGCGCGCCGGGTGAGAATAGCTTACGCCCTCGCGCTCCACCGTGTTTACACCCATGGCGGCGCTGTCCAAAAGCACGTCCACGATGTGGTCATCCAGGAGATTTATTTCGTCTACATAAAGAATATTTCCGTTAGCTTGTGCAAGCAGACCGGGTTCGAAGACTTTTTCGCCCTTCTTTATGGCTTTTTCCATGTCCAAAGAGCCTACCACACGGTCCTCGGTGGAGCTTACAGGAAGCTCTATAACTCGGCGCCTGTAGGGCACGGTCTTGTAGTCTTTTTTGCTCCTGCAGTCCTCGCACATGTCCGGGCTGCCGGGTCTGCAGTGGAATGCGCAGCCTTCGATGACTGTTACCTCGTCCATAAGATCTTCAAGGCCTCTTACGGCTGTGGACTTGGCGGTACCCTTCTCTCCGCGTATAAGAACGCCCCCCAGGGCCGGGTTGACAAGATTCAAAAGCAGGGCCAGCTTCATCTGCTGCTGGCCGACTATGGCACAGAATGGATAATTTCGCATATTACTCCTCACTAAACGGTTGCCGGGGGCAACTATCTTCCAAGCATATAAAGCAGCGCGTTTACTATGCAGGCTGCCACGTTGCTTCCGCCCTTGCGGCCCCTTGCAACTATGTAGGGCACGGGCTCTTTCATTATCATTTCCTTGGACTGTACAACGTTCACGAAGCCCACGGGAACGCCAATGACAAGCTCCGGCTTGAGCTTTCCTTCTTCTATGAGTTCGCATATGCGCACCAGAGCCGTTGGAGCGTTGCCTATGGCAAAGATGAGAGGCTTTCCAAGCGCAGCGGCTTTGTCCATGGATACCGCAGCCCTTGTTGTGCCCTGCTCTTTTGCGGCCTTGGCCACATCATCGTCTGATATGAAGCAGTAGACCTCTCCGCCGTACTTTGCAAGGTTCTTCTTGTTGATGCCAGCCTTAGCCATCTGGGTGTCTGTCACTATGCAGGCGCCGGCCTTGATCGCAGCGTGAGCCTTGCCCACCACGTCCTCGGAAAAGCAGAGAGTGTCTGCGTATTCGAAGTCCGCGCTGGTGTGGATGACGCGCTTGATTATTGGCGCAAGCGCCGGGTCTATGGGGTGCGGCAGCTCGGACTCTATTATCTCGAAGCTGCGCTTTTCGATGTCCATGGGAAGGACTCGTTCAAGCTGTGTGTTCATCGTTTAAACTCCCTCTTCAAGTATTTTGTATATCATCTTCATGTCCAGGTTATTGCGCACGCCGTCTGCAAGAAGATCGTACTGTTTTTCCTTGTAGGCCGCGTAGTCGAAGACTGAAAGCTCCGCCGGGTCTATGCCTTTCATCCTGCACAGCACCTACAGCACGGCCTTTCTGCATGCCGCGGAATCGAAGAAGCCG
>JAZQIH010000050.1:0-6580 GCA_045541015.1 Anaerovoracaceae bacterium
CATAGCAGGCCCCTACGTGCTTGGTATATCCTCCGGAGCCAAGCTTACAGTAGCGCTCTGCATGGTATTCCTTATGCCTAAGATAGGCATGCTCTCTTCCGGGATAACCATCATGGCGGCCTTTGCCGGCGCCCTGCTATCAATGGGCTTCGTTCTGGTAATATCCCAGAAGGTAAACACCGCGTCCATGCTCATAGTTAGCGGCGTTATGGTGGGCTACATCTGCTCTGCCATAACTGATTTTATAATAACCTTCGCAAGCGATGCCAACATAGTTAACCTTCACAACTGGTCCAAGGGAAGCTTCTCCGGCATCTCCTGGAGCAATATCCAGGTAATGGCTATAGTTGTTATAGCAACCTCCCTTGTAACTTTCTTTATGAGCAAGCCCATAAGCGCCTACCAGCTCGGCGAAAGCTACGCGCAGAACATGGGTGTTAATATCAGAGCGTTCAGGTTCATGCTGGTGCTGCTCTCCAGCCTTCTGGCCGCTACTGTAACTGCCTTTGCAGGCCCCATCTCCTTTGTGGGAATGGCTGTGCCGCACATCATAAAGAAGGCTCTCGGAACGGCCAAGCCTATTCTGGTCATCCCCGGGTGCTTCCTTGGAGGCGCTATTTTCTGCCTTGGCTGCGATCTTATAGCCAGGACGGCATTTGCACCCACTGAGCTCTCGATAAGCTCTGTAACGGCCCTTTTCGGCGCTCCGATAGTTATTTCAATAATGATACAAAGACGGAGGGAAGGCTGATGCAGGAATACATTCTTAAGACCTCTGACCTCTCCGTAGGCTATAACGGAAACACGCTCATCCACGATATAAATATCTCGGTAAAGCGCGGCCAGGTCCTTACCCTTATAGGCCCCAACGGATCCGGCAAATCCACCATACTCAAGACGCTCACCAAGTACCTCAAGACCGTAGCGGGCACCGTCTACGTGGACGACAAGACCCTGGATGACACAAGCAACCGCGAGCTTTCCAAGAAGGTGTCCGTGGTGCTTACCCAGCGCCTTAAGACAGAGATGATGAGCTGCAGGGACGTAGTTGCAACAGGCCGCTACCCACACACCGGAAGGCTGGGACTTCTGCGCCCTGAAGACAAGAAGATCGTGGACGATACCATGGAGCAGGTCCACATAACCGAGCTTCGCGACAAGGACTTCTCCAAGATCAGCGACGGCCAGCGCCAGAGAGTGCTGCTTGCCCGCGCCATATGCCAGCAGCCGCAGATAATAGTCCTGGATGAGCCCACCTCCTTCCTGGACATACGCTACAAGATAGAGCTGCTCGGCACCATGCGCCGCCTTGCCCAGGAGAAGAACATAGCAGTAATAATGTCCCTTCACGAACTGGACATGGCGGAAAGAGTCTCGGACTACGTAATGTGCGTAAAAGGAGATGTGATCAGCCACTTCGGCACCGCGGAAGAGATATTCGGAAGCGACATTATTACAGGACTTTACGACCTTAAAGGCGGCAGCTACAACCACCTGTTCGGCTGCATAGAGATGCAGAAGACCGAAGGCGATCCGCAGGTATTCGTTCTGTGCGGAGGCGGAAGCGGCACCCACACTTTCCGCAGCCTTCAGAAGAAGCGCGTGCCCTTTGCGGCAGGCGTGCTGCAGGAAAACGACATAGACTGGTTCGTCGCCAAAGAGCTGGCCGCGGAGACAGTAAGCGTTCCGCCCTACTCTGCCGTTACGGAAAACGCCCTGCAAAGCGCCATGGAGCTGATCAAAAAGTGCAGCAAGCTCATCGTCTGCACGGAGGACTTCGGCCCGGCCAACGAGGCCTGCAGGGAGCTCATAAGCTTTGCCGAAAAGCTCGGAAAAGAAATAGAAAAGCAGAACTGATCCACATCACTGGGAGGCAACAAATGAAGAGTATCACAGAAAAAAGACCCGTCATCCTGGCAGTATCCTTCGGAACCAGCTTCGGAAGCACCAGGAGCGTAACCATAGGCGCCATAGAAAGCACCCTTTCGGAGAGCTTCCCGGACTGGGAAGTGCGCAGAGCTTTCACCTCCAACATGATAAGAAAAAAGCTTAAGGAGCGTGACGGCATAGTTATAGACAGCGTGCCTGAAGCCCTTGAAAAGCTTGCTGCAGAAGGCGTTAGGACCGTTGTGATCCAGCCCACCCACATGCTGGAAGGCGATGAATACGACAAGAAGATCGTGGCCCCGGCCGCAGAATTTAAAGGCCGTTTCGAAAGCCTTAAGATAGGCCATGCCCTGCTCACAGAAGACGCGGACTACGAGCAGCTTGCCCAGATAGTTATAGAAAAGTGCCAGGATCCGTCCTGCACCTACGTCTACATGGGGCACGGCACGGAGCACAGCGCAAACGCAGCCTACAGGAAGCTGCAGGCCTGCATAGAAAAAGCAGGCGCAGGCAACATCTTTATAGGCACTGTGGAAGCTGAGCCCACAGTGGAAGATATGCTTGCCGCAGCTGCAAGGAGCGGCAGGAAGAATGTCGTCCTTACACCTCTCATGATAGTCGCCGGAGACCACGCCACCAACGACATGGCCGGGGACGACGAAGACTCCTGGAAAAACCAATTTAAAAAGGCAGGCTACGAAGTAACCTGCCGTATAGAAGGCCTGGGCAGCGTTTACGAAGTCCAGAGATTAATAGCAAAACACTGCAGGGATATCATCTCCCTGTAAGCATCCTGGCTCTTTCAACAAGAACCTTCTGGTCTGTCAGCATGCTGCCAATAACATAACCCTGCCGGCTGATCCCGACAGCGTCAGACCCATCTTTAGAAAATGCCATATCTGTAAAGCCTGCTGATCCACCCATGCCAAACAGCAGGCCTTTTTCTTTGTGATACACATCTATCTGATCACCGGAACTATACAGCACCATAAAGTGATCCCCTGCCGGACTAAGAATGATCCCTTGCAGCTGCATACCGGTATTCCAGATCTTTATTATCGAGCCCGTATTGATGTCGCAGGTAAGTATCTTCCCGTTGTACCCGCAGGCTGCAAGAGTGCCCTCCGCAAGGCTGACGTCGCTTACACGGGTCTGATACTCACTTATAACATGGCTGACCTTGCCCTTATCCTTTTCATCAAAGATCTCAAGGACACCGTCTGCATGAGCCAGGCAGGCGTATTTGCCATCCCAAGAGCAATAAAGCCTTGCTGTAAAGTCCTGATCTGCGGCAGATGCTTTATACGCGTCAGATATCTGATGCTCGCTTTGCAGCTGTCCGCCATTGAAGGTGTACCCTTTATTCACATCCGTTGCCAGCTCCCTCTCATAAACAGTGCTGCCACTTACAGATGCTGCCTCCGGCATGGCAAGAACAGCCGCGCTGCCATCATTTTGAGTCACGAAAAGACCCCTGTCTTCAAGCACCGGCAGACAGTTGTTGTATGCTGAAGAAGACTCAGCCCTTAGTATATCTATCAGGTTTCCGTTCCTGCCCCCTATTATGAACAAGCTTTGATCCCTGAGGAACAGCATGCTGCCATCCTTGCTGTAGCTCACGTGGGGCGTGATATTGGTGTTGTCGATATTCCCGCCGAAAGCCAGACCTGCACTCTGCGTATCTACTGCATAAAGGTAGTAGTCAGCCACAAAGGCCATGATCTTCGAATCCGGAGAAAAAGCGACATTGCTAAACGATGTCAGACTGAGATCATTGTGAACAGTAAACGCAAAGACCCGTGCTCCGCTCTCTGCGTCCCAAAGCCCGAAATAGTTAAACATAGATGTGCAGGCTACGTGTTTTCCATCCGGAGCGAAACAATATGTGTCTGAAAAAACACCGGGCATGCCATCCAATTCGCATATAACGTTGCCATCCATGTCTATTATCACAACGCCAAAGCTGCCGTCTTTTCCGCCTATGACCATCCTTGATCTGTCTTCCGATACCGCGGCGCAAACGCCCAGGAAATCGTCCTGGTTTACATTGATAAGGCTCTTAATGCTCCGCCCGGTCAGCGACGTCAGGAAATTGTCTTCAGGATCGTAGCTTCCTTTATGATCTCCTATCGTGTAGATCAGAGTTTCTGTGCCGTCGGAGCGGACCTTATAGAACTTGTCCATATCCTGAACAACAATGGTATTGCTGTCTATAAAGAAGGCATTGGCTATCTGATACTCTTTTTTTGCCTTGCTCTCGTAGGTAAATGCCAGGCTTCCGTCCTGAGTGTTCCACACGGCCACAGACTTGGCCATCTCTGCCTGAGCCAGAAAGCGCTTGCCGTCGGGAGAGATATCCAGTCCATTGATCTGGCTGTTGGATACAGACACCTCAAATTCCAGCTTGCCGGTAAGGCAGTCCAGCTTGCCCACGGAATTGCCGTTGACTATACCAAGCACATACCTGCCATCGGGTGTTGCCACTGAGTCCAGGAATCTGATGCTCTGCCCGGAAAAACCGGAGATCTGAGCAAACGGCTCCATATAAAGCGTTCTTTGAAGCGAACTGACTATATCCGCTCTGCGGTAGTTTGCGGCTTTCTGAGACTGCTCCAGTGCATCCAGCAAACTGCCAGCGGCAAAGATCCGTTCATTCTCTGCCCTGTAGGATTCTGCCTTTTCTATAAGCTCCCCGACCCTCAGCTCTGCCTTTTTTCTGTTCTGGTAAGTAGTATAAACTGTAAGACCGACCACAGCTGCCAGCACAGCAGCCGCTATGCCTGCCGTTATCCTTATCCTGCGCTGCCTTGCTCTTCTTCTGAGATCGTCAAAACCGACCCCGAGCATGGGCGCCAGGATCCTGAGCTTTTCTATGCCAAGCTTTTTTATGCATTCCGAAACTTTATCTGAGGCAATATTAGCGGCAAGAGGTTCTACGTCTTTATACCCTTCCTCAGTCTCAATGCGAGTAAGCTGAGGCGGAAAGCTTTCAGCAGGGCCGCCCCTGGCCAGTACCAGAAGGATGTGATCCCGCCGTCCTTTGGAAATGAAATAGTCTATCTCCCGCATGCACCAGCGGGACTCGAGCAGGTCCGGGCTGCAGATGACTATCAGCCATTCCGAAGCGTCCAATGCCGCCTCTATGTTTTCAGACAGGCTGACAGCAAGCGGCAGCTCCTCTTCATCCCTGAAGATCTTCCCCATCTTCTTTTTGCCGCACACAGAAGCGACTGCTGCCGGAATGTGGTAATTTTCCAGCATGGTGTGGAGCTTTTTCGCAACTGCCATGTCGTGCTCCACATGACGGTAGCTTATAAATGCATCATACTGATATCCAGCCATAGTGCAGCCTCCTCAAATAATAAACAAATTAACATAGGGGACGGTTCTCTATGCTGAAAACAGCATAGAGACCCGTCCCCTATTTCACATCAGCACTGTTTGATGAGCCTGATGAAGAACTCTACCGCTCTGTAGAGGCCGTCGAGCCTTATGCGCTCGTTGTTGCCGTGTATCATGCGGCGCTCCTCGCTGGTAAGATCCATTGCGGAGAACTTGAACGTCTTGTCGGATATCCTGTCATAGTGCCTGCTGTCGGAGCACTGCACCATAAGGTAGGGCGATACCAGACATCCCTTCCAGGTGCCGCGCACAGCGCTGGCCACTCTCTGCCAGCCCGCGCAGTCTGTAGTTGCTATGCGGCTTGGCTCGGCTTCCACATCTGCATCTAATATTATATCCGGATCTTTTATAACGTTCCTGAAGTGCGCCAGCACGCTTTCGGAGCTGTCTGCCGGGTTTATCCTTATGTTAGCCGTCATGCTGGCCTTGGGTGGTATAACGTTGTTGGCCTTGCTGCCGCTCATCTGCGTAAACGCAACTGTTGTACGCATCAGAGCGTTGAGCTCTCCCCCGCTCTTCTTGGTTATCATATTCAGCACCGGCTTAAAGCACCAGAGGTTTGCAAAGATCATGCGGTAGAGGAAGGAAGAATGCCTTCCCAAAGTATCGAACATCTTTGCCGCAGGCTCTGTTATGTGGCTTGGCATGGGGTGGTTCTCTATGGCAACGCAAGCCGCGGAGAGCCTTCCCACAGGAGTGTGCGGAGCCGGCGCAGAAGCATGGCCGCCGTTGGTATCAAGTCTGAAGGTAACGTTCATAAGACCCTTTTCGGCAATGCCTATAAGGCCGCAGGCGCCCTTTACTCCAGGGAACACGTCCTCTACAACAGCGCCGCCCTCGTCCACTACCATGGACGGAGTTATGCCCTTGTCCGCAAGCCAGTCCACGATATTGATCGCGCCCCTGCCGTTGATCTCCTCCTGGCCGGAAAAGGCCATGTATATGTCGTCCTGAGGCACGAAGCCCTGCCCTATGAGGGTATCAGCTGCAAACAGTATGCCGTTGAAGGTGACCTTGGTGTCCAGGGTGCCTCTGCCCCACATAACGCCGTCCACTATGTCCGCGCAGAACGGATCTCGCTCCCACTTGTCCATCTCAACAGGGACCACATCATAGTGCGCCATGAGCACAGCGGGGTCCGCCGCGCCATCTGACTTTCCCTTCCAGCGGAAGAGTATGCCGCGGTCCGCAAGCTCGTAGTATTCGCAGGTCTTAAAGACATTAGGGTAGAGCTCCGGCAGCATTGCCAGGAGCTTTTTGAACTCCGCATCGTCCTCCAGGGAGTGGTCAT
>JAZQIH010000051.1:0-12951 GCA_045541015.1 Anaerovoracaceae bacterium
TAGCACTGAATGCCGCCGTAGCGCCAGACCTGCTTGTAGACGCTGAACAGAAGGCGGCTTGCAAAGGCCAGGCCGAATGCCAGGACTGTCTGCAGCACCTTATCTGCAGCGCTTATAACTTCCGGGCCCTCATACACGAAAAGCAGGAAGAAACCCGTTACCGCGTAGATGACAAGATCATATAATACAAGGAGCCATTTTATGGCGTACCCATGATGTGAACTAGCTTTTTTACTCATTTTTCAGTTAGACCGAACTTTTACACAACAAAATACAGGCACCTTCGGTGCTATTCGATTATTATAACTCATATAGTATAGTTTTTCAAGTATATGACAAAAGGCGGCCCTTTTGGCGGGCCGCCCGGAATCGTTGATTTTAAAAGCAGTTTGCGGGGCTGAGCGCCCTGTTTTCTACTTCCTCTTCTTGTTGTCTACATCGTCCTTGAGTATGGCCAGGAAGCTGTCCAGATCCATGGTTCCCAGGTCTCCTTCGGAGCGGTGGCGCGGAGCAAGTGTTCCGGCTTCCATATCCCTGTCTCCGACTACGATCATGTAGGGGACCTTCTCCATCTGAGCGTCGCGGATCTTGCGTCCGGTCTTCTCGTTGCGGCTGTCTACCTCTACGCGGTAGCCCAGGGACTCCAGCTTCTTCCAGATCTGAGTAGCATACTCGCAGGCTCTGTCTGTAACGGGCAGTATCTTTACCTGCACCGGTGCAAGCCAGGTCGGGAATGCGCCCATGGTCTCCTCTATGAGGTAAGCCATGAAGCGGTCCAGGGAGCCCAGGATGGCTCTGTGGATGACTACCGGTGTGCGCTCTACGCTGTCCTTGTCCATGTAGACCAGGTTGAACTTCTGCGGCAGGCAGAAATCCAGCTGGCAGGTGGAGAGCGTGTACTCAGCGCCAACTGCGGGCTTTACATTAACATCCAGCTTGGGGCCGTAGAAGGCTGCCTCGCCTATCTCTTCTGTGTAGTCCAGGCCGAGCTCGTTGAGAACTTCGCGAAGAGCGTTCTCGGCTGTGTTCCACATTTCATCGTCGTCGTGATACTTTACCTTGTCCGCCGGATCCCTGAGGGAGAGCACCATGCGGTAGTCGGTGATGCCGAAGTCCTTGTAGGTGTCGAAAATGAGGTCCACAACGCGCTTGAACTCGTCCTTGATCTGGTCCGGTGTTACGAACAGGTGGGCGTCGTTCTGGCAGAAGTGGCGGCCTCTTTCTATGCCCTTGAGGGCGCCGGAAGCCTCGTATCTGAAGTCGTGAGCGATCTCTCCTATGCGTACCGGCAGGTTGCGGTAGGGGTGCGGCTGGGTAGCGTATATGCGCATGTGGTGCGGGCAGTTCATAGGACGGAGAACGTAGGTCTCTTCGTCTACCTGCATTGCCGGGAACATGTTTTCCTTGTAGTGATCCCAGTGGCCGGAGGTCTTGTAGAGCTGAACGGTGCCTACGCACGGGGTGAGCACATGCTGGTAGCCGAGCTTGATCTCCTTGTCCCTGATGTAGTTCTCCAGGATGCGCCAGATGGTGTAGCCCTTGGGCAGGAACATTGGCATTCCGCGGCCTACAAGCTCGTCTGTCATGAAGAGCTGCAGGTCTTTGCCTATCTTTCGGTGATCGCGGAGCTTGGCTTCTTCCAGCTTTTTGAGGTATTCATCCAGCTGGTCCTTCTTCTGGAAGGCTATGCCGTAGATGCGCTGGAGGGTCTCCCTGCTGGAATCTCCGCGCCAGTATGCTGCGTTGCAGGCAAGCAGCTTGAAAGCGTTGTGCTTTACGCGGCCTGTGGCATCCAGGTGCGGGCCTGCGCAAAGGTCTGTGAATTCTCCCTGTTTATAGAATGAAATGGGTTCTCCTTCAGGCAGATCGTTGATGAGTTCTACCTTGAAGGGCTCCTCTTTTTCCTGCATGAAGGCAAGGGCTTCGGGTCTTGGAAGCTCGAAACGCTCGATCTTAAGGTTCTCTTTGCAGATCTTTTTCATTTCTGCTTCTATCTGATCCATGTGCTCCGGAGTGAAGGAGAAGGGAGCGAGCATGTCGTAGTACCAGCCCTCTTTGATGGACGGTCCTATTGCAAGCTTTATTTCCGGCCAAAGCCTCTTTACTGCCTGAGCCATGATGTGAGAACAGGTGTGCCAATACGTCTGGCGGTATTCCTCGTTCTCGAATGTGTATTTATTGTCCTCTGCCATTATTATTCCTCCTTATACGTCAAGGCTAAAATACTCCGCATATTATACTACTCACGCGGCACTCAATGCAAGAAGGGAAAACATAAAAAGACCCCCTGCATTCAGGCAGAAGGTCTTTTGCATGCTTATTTTGCTTTCCCGTACGAACTATTTCTTTTCTGCGGTCGGTCTCTTGAGGATGAGCCAGATGAGAACGCCGGCAACGGTGAGTCCGCCGTACATCAGAAGCGGTGCAACGTAGGACTGGTTCTTGTCGTAGAGGCTTCCTGCGATGGTGGATGCGAAGGAAGCGATCAGCAGGTTGGTGTTGATGATGGAGAAGTTCATCGGGAAGTTCTTGCGTCCGAAGAAGTCGCTGATAAGAGCGGAGTTGGTCGGAGTTACGCCGCCGTATGCAAGACCAGCAACGATGAATCCAATAACGATCAGAACGAAGGACTTTGTGGACAGAGCCAGGAGCAGTATGCCTGTTGCTGCCGCATAGAGGATGAGGTCCAGAAGGATGGTTACCTTGTAGCCGACCTTATCGTACATTCCGCCGAAGATAACGCGGCCTATACCGTTCATTACGGAGATGAGTCCTACTACTGTGGCGATGGTGCCTGCGCCAACTTCAGTTCCTACCTGGGATGCAATGCCGCTTGCCTGGGAAACGACTACGAGGCCTGCTCCGGAAAGGAGAGTTGCCCAGATGTAGTAGAGCCAGAAGGACGGCTGCTTGAACATGCCGGCGGTGTTGACTTCCAGTGCGGGCTCCCTGCCTGCCTTCTTCTTAGCTGTTGTGGGCGGAACGAAGTCTGCGTCCGGCTTTACGAAGAAGAAGCTGCAGATGAAGAACAGCACGCAGATAACGATGCCCAGGATGCGGAGGGTGGCCTTCCAGGTCTCGGTTCCGTCCGGGGGTGCTACTGCTGCGAATACCTTACCTACGATGAATGCAGAGATTCCGAATCCCATAAGGAGGATACCGGAGATGAGGCCCTGCTTATCGGGGAACCATGCGGACATGGTGCTCATTACTGCGCTGTAAGCGAATCCGGAACCGAGTCCGCCGAGAACGCCGTAGCCGATGTAGAGCATTACCGGGGAATCACCGGTGAGGCCTGCAATAAAGAATCCTGCAAGGAAGAGTATGCCGGAAACGATAACGTAAACGTTCGGCTTTACCTTCTTGTTGAGCATTCCGCCGAGCATAACGCCTATGCAGAAGAATGCCATTACGATGGTGAATGTGAGTGAGAGCTGTGCTGCAGTCCAGTCCGGTCTGGATGCGCCGATTGTCTTGCCCATGACGGACCATGCGTATACGAGTCCTGCGAACAGGAGCACGACAACGCCTATGATCGCATAGACCCAGCGATTGAGTTTTTTCATAAATTTTCTCCTAGAATTGCTTCAATAAAATGACAGCCTATATTATATCGAAGTTTGGAGTTTTTTCAAGAAGGGCAAATGTTTCTGCTGCGTTATTTTTGTAACGATAGCGCCCAGGGCGCCGCGGCTGCAAATATTTTAGCCTTTTTCTCTGATATGTGGTATTATTTAGCTATGGACAAGAACGAGACCGAAAACAAGAGCCAGCCTCTGTTTATACTGCGCAAGATAGGCGAAAAAACAGTCCTTGCAGCCGAAAAAGCCGGCGGCAAGCTTCTTGACGCGGCTAAAAACAACCCGAAAGGCACCGCTATCGCAGGCATGATAGCGGCAACTCTGCTTGCAGGCTTTACCGCAAGCACTGTGTTCGATTCTCCCTCGGAGATAATCTCTCCGGAAGACATACAACCCACCCCCATAGTCGAGATGGTGGGCATGGACGACGCGCTTGAAAGCGCGCCCGAAGCCGAAAAGCATAAGGCTAAAAAGAAGAGCGTACGGACCTCTGTAAAGGAAAAGCTCTCCGCCCTGCCCGCCGCTGTGCGCGTGGGGGTGGTGCTGCCGCTCTACATACTGGGCAGCGTGCTTTCCAGCATACTCGGCGGCATATTCTCCGCCACTATGGCGCCGGTGCTTGGCTTTATACTCAAGTGGCTGGTAGTTGCCCTGGTGGTGTTCCTGGCAGGCGGCCTGGTGCTCAAAGCCATATTCCCGGACATCCCGCTGAGCCGGCTCCTGACGTTTAAAAACTTTATACGGACGCTGCTAGGCGTAGCCGTCATAGCCGCCGCGGACAAGCTGCTTCCCATGGTGTTCAGCGAGTACAAGCAGTGGGCGGACTTTGTAAAGCTATGCCTTGGACTGATAGTTATTATCAGCGTTACGGTCCCGACCGCAACAGCTATCATAAAGCACCGCAGGGACAGAAAGCTGGCCCTGGAGCTGTAGCAGCCCGGGCGCAGGCAGACTTTGCAGATCAGCTATTCCCAGGCGTAGGCAGACTTAGACACTGCCTGCGTCTTTTTTATTGCCGGAAGCCGCAGAAGGTCCTTGCCCTTCCAGTGCAGCTCTGCCTCGGCGGCCCCGGCTGAGTTTACAGTTATCTTCACCTCAAGGCTGATGGTCTCCGGAAAAAGCCTTGGTATGTCCGAGCTTTGGCACAGCCTTTCGGCAGCCTGCTGGGCAGCGGCTTCGTCTATCACCACCCAGCCAAGCATGCGGCTCATGTCCTCATCCACGCAAAGCGCCGCGTAGTGAGCGCACTCCTCCGACAGCGCTTTGAGCCTTTTGCTGAGCATCTCGCAGCGCCGGATATCGTCCCCGAAGGCGAAAAACGCCGTAAATATAAGCACTATGGCCATGAAAACAATAAAATGGTCCATATCAGTCCGCCAGCAGCTCGCTTGGAGTGTAGGCGTCTATAATGTACCAGCGCACGGGCTCGCCCGACGCGTGCAGAAGGCTGTGGCCCGCCATGGTGTTCTTCATAGGGACGCTGATCTGGTAGTGGATCAGCCCGGTGCCGCCGGCTGCGGTTATGCGGTAAACGGGCTCGGTGTCTGTGCCTTTGCCTATAACAACCTCCGCGGGCTCAACGTTTTTAAGCTTTTTGGAGATCTCCTGCTTCAGCCACTCTGTTATCTCAGGCGTAAAACAACCCTCCTGCCGCGCCATCTCCTTGGCTGCGTAGACGGCATCATCCACCGCGGCCACGGACAGCCTGTACTGCTGATCCGCGGAAAACTGCATTATAAACACGAGCAGCAAAGGCAAGGTTGCCGCCAGAACTATAAACTGTTTCATGCCAGGACCTCCGGACTAGTTAAGCGGGGCGTCTGTAAGGCCTCTGTATTCGGCCTCTTTCTCCCAGACGCTACGGACCGTTGAATATATGCTGTTTTCCGGCCCTGCTATCATGGAAAACAGCGCAAGACCAAGCATTATAAGGGCCACAGTTACTATAAGCTGCTTCATAGCAGCGCCTGCTGGTTATACGGCACGCCGGACATCCAGCCGTCCAGGCTCTTTATTATTTTCTCGTCTGTACTGTCCTTTATCTTTTCTGCGGTGGACGAAAAGCCCATTATCAGGGCGCCCACGGCTATTCCAAGTATTATCATCGCTATCATAACGATAAGCTGTTTCATAATTACCTCCTAGAAAAACAGCGAGAGTATCTCTTTCTGCTGCAAAAAGTACGCCACGTAGAGGAAATTCAGCAGCACCACCACGCAGTTTAAGACCACGGGGAAGTACACAAGGTCGGATATCAGCTCGTCCCTGCGCCTGATCTTGGTAAAGCGCATCTCGGAAACTGTGCTTTTGTATATCTCTATGCTCTGCAGAAGCTCCTGCGGCGGCATGGACTCCCAGCCGCAAAGAAGGACGCCTATGTCCTTTGCCCAGTTTTCACCTATGGCCTTGTAAAGGCAGCCGGAGGCACGTTCCGCGTCCCCTGCCCTTATGCACTGCGCCATTTCCGCAAAAGCTCTGGAAAGCCCCGGTGAGAAGTCCGCGAGCTCCGTAAGAAGGCTCTCTATGCTTATGCTCCCCTTTCTTCCCAGTATTGCTATGTTTCTTATATAAGCAAGGCATTCCAGCATGTCTGCGGTAAGGGCATCCTTTTTTCTGCTGCGAAGAAAGGCGCTTACCCGCCGGGAAAGCGGCACTGTCTTCAGTTTTTCGGCGCTTTTGGACACGAGCCGCCTGCCGCGAAGGACAAAGCCTGCAGCCTCGGCCGAATCCGCAATGATCCATATGCCTGTCCAAAACATTGCAGACATAAAAGTCAACACTAATATGCTCATACTAAAACTCCGATCCTGCGTCCTCTATGCGCTGCAGGATTATCAGATCCGCAAGGAAGAGGAAGACGGACAGCAGCAACAGCAGCAGCCCCTGCGGGCTGGCAAACTGGTTCCTCAGCAGATCCGCAGGTTCCACGCCCAGGAAAAACGCCGCAAGGAACATGGTGCCAAGGTACAAAAGCGGCACCAGGAAGACTGTCATGCGCACCGCCTCGCTGTTGAGGCGCCTGCGCTCCTCCGCAAGTTTGCGGGCTTCCGCAAGCTGCTCTGCGATGTCTGACAAGGCATCCGATATGTCCGCGCCCCTTATTACAGCGGCCTCTATGCAGCCTGAAAGCATGCGGCCCCAAAGCGTTCCCACGGAGGACGCAAAGGACCTGCAGGCGCGTATCACCTGGGTCTTGTCCCCTGCGTCTCTGAGCCTTGCCAAAAGCAGGGACAGGTGCTTCTTCCCTGCAGGAAAGTCCGCATTGGACGAAACCGCCGCGGCCAGAGCCTCATAGATATTGCAGTCCTTTACGCGGTACTGCCTGTAGAGCTCCGTTACCAGCGCCACGCCCTCCTTGCCGGAGCGCCTTTTGATCATGCCTTTGCGGGCGTAGTAGCCCAGCATGGGAAGGGATGCCGCTATCAGCGCCAGAGCAAACGCGCCTGCTGCGCCAAAGCTTCCGAGAGCCACGGCCAGCGCGGATGCAAACAAAACTGCGCAGAGCGGAGCCAGCTTTTTAAGAGCTGGATCGAAGCGAGGCGCCTTAGGGCGCATACTGCCCGTGAGCCTTCGCCTCAGCCTTATCCTCCGCGCAAGAAGCGCAAAACTGCCGGAAAAAGCAAGCCCCAGCCCGCCGAGGTACGCCGCGTATATAACAATGCTTATCAGCAGGCTAAGGTACTGCATTCCGAAAGCTCCTTAAGGACCGCTTCCATCTGCCTCAGCGCGGCTGGGTCGCTCTCCTTTGCGTACGCAAACTGCTGCTGCCCTATGAGGCTGCTGAACACCCAGCTGTCCGACTCGTAGGAGTAGGTGCATATCCTGTCTGTTTTTATCTCTCCGTCCTCCCCGAGCGCCATCTGGTAGATCCCGGCCAGCCTTTTGCTGCGCTTGTCCGCAAGCTGCACAAAGTGGAACAGGTAATCGAAGCTTGCCGCCACGCGTTTCATGGTGAGCGGAATGTCCCCGCCGCAGCTTTTGACTATCTCCACGGCAGCCTCCAGCGGAAATCGCACAGGATCCCTGGAATGGTAGGTCATCTTCATACGCTTTGTGCCTTTTGAGGCCAGCCGCACCGCCGTGTCCAGAGCTATGCCGTCCCTGGCTTCAGCCATTATGAAGTAGTCCGCATCGCTGCGCAGCAGGTTCTTGGCAATGTCCGAAAGCTGCTGCCCGTCCGCTATCAGCTGCAGCACCGGAGACCCCGGCATTATCTCGTGCAGCGGGATCTCCGGGTCTGTCTCCACCATTACGCCCTCCAAAGACGGGTCTTCGCAGCTCTGCCATGTGCTCAGAAACGTGGTCTTGGCCGTCCTTACCGCGCCCATGAACACCACGTTGAAGCCTATCTTTACCATCGCCTTAAAAAGCGGTATCGCAGCCGCCGGTATGGTGCCCCTTGCTGCCTGCTCCTCGAAGCTGAGGCTGGGGATAAGGTAGCGGCGGAAGACCATTGCCGGCTGCCCGGACTTTGCCATGGGCTCCGTGTAGATCGTGACCCTTGTTCCGTCCAGCAGGTACAGCTCGTAATAGCTCTTATCCATGCGCTCGGAGGGGGTCATGAGCAGGAAAGCCCTTACCATCTGGTCCAGGCGGTCCTTTTCTATGCGCTGAGGCATAAGGCTCATGCGCCCGCCGTCCATAAAATATATGCGGTCCCCTATTATCTTTGCCGAGCTGCTGGCCTGGTAACGCGGCCCGAACCACTCCGCAAGCCCAGCAAGGCCCCAGTTTTCGTGGTAGACGGCGTCGGAAAGGTCCGAATACCAGGCCGGATAGGCCGTATCCAAAGCTCCCCAGCCCGCTGCAAGGTCCACGATGCGCTTCTTAAAAAAGGACTTTTCCTTTTCGCAGCCTATTATGGCCTTTTTCTGCAGCTCCAGCGCCGCTGTGCTGCTCTCTGAGTTCTCCCACTCTTTGTAGAAGGCTGTCTTTACGTCCTCGCAAAGCTTGGCAAAAGCCTTGAACGATGCTGTTTCCGCCGGTTTTGCAGGCGATTTTTGCCTTCCGCCGCCGCTGATAAGGTCAGCAAAGCTGAACCTGTCATCCATTTGCAGCCTCCAGCCTGGCTGTGGCGCCGGCCTCTATCAGTATGTCATCCGCCAGGGCGTCTATATCCTTGGCAAAGGCGCTGTCCCTGTAGGCCAGCAGGCTCTTTTCGTCTATCTCGGCAAGGTCTCCGAAGGAGGATTCACGCACCGTAAACACCCTTTCCCTTTGAGTTTTGAGCCTTCTTTTAACGTAGTCCCTGGTGTAGGCCGAGTACTTGGTGAACTTATTCAGCACGTAGCCGCCAAGGTTCAGGGCCAGCTTGCCGTACAGCGGCATCAGCCACTCGTAGCGCTTAAGGGCGCTCTCCGACTGGACCAGAACTATGTAGATCAGGTCCGAAGAAAACAGCGCGCCCAGCGAAAGCCCGTGCTCCATGTTGGCGCCGCTGTCGCAGATAACTATGTCGAAGCTCTGCGAGATAGTCTTGAGAAAGAATTCCGCCATGTCCGGGTGGAAGGATTCGGAGCTTCCGGGCTTGTCCGTGCCGGAGATTATGTAGAGATTGTCCTTGTACTCGGATTTTTTAACTATGTCGCAGACATCCAGAAGGCGCTCCGCAAGGTAGGGCCTTATGCGCTCCATGGACTCTCCCACCTTTGGGGAATAGCCAAGGCAGCCGGACTCCTCCGCGTGCACCAGCAGGACGTTAAGGTCCGGGCGCTTCTTTGCTATCTTTTCCGCCACGCACTGACTTATCATTGAGCAGCCGCACTTGTGGTCTGCTCCGTGGAATGTAAAAACTTTTTTCATAATGACCTCCAATGACCGGCCCCGCGCGGACGGCGGACTATTTGTATGCTTCGTTTGCCACGATGAGGCTTCCGGGTCCGCGCTGCAGGGCTGCCGATCTAATAAGCAGGTAGTCCTCCAGCCTGCAGGCGATCTCCAGATCCGCCCCGCCTGCCGGAAGTGCCCTGACCCTGTATGATCCAAGGCATTCGCCTGTTTCAACAAGATAGATCCCGACCATGTCTCCCGCCTCGTTCAGCCTGCTGACTGCAGCTATCCAGCCGCTTTCGATCGGGAAGCTGCAGGTGCCTGGCGGAGCAAGCGCCTTTGGCGAGAAATGGTCTGCCAGGACCTGCTGGTTTTCGTGAAAGAAGGCCGATGCGGCAAGCCCGTAAACGCTCTGGGCTTCCTCCGGGGAAAGCCCTCCGGGGACCACAGCCTCCGGCGTTGTGCTTATAAGCTTGAAGTGCTCCGGCGCTATCTCCTCTCCGGCTGCAACATCCCTGGAATAGACCAGAACGGTGCGCAGCTCCACCTTGCTCCTGAGCCTCGTTTCCCATATATACATTGCTGCTATGCTGAGCACTGCAAGCAGCACTCCTATCCATGGCCTCAGTTTCATACGCGGTCTCCTTTCTGCCAATATTATACATTTTCTCCATCAAAAAGCAACCATTTTTTGCCATTATTGTGCAAGAATGGGTTTTGCACACGCATGCCTCAACATGTCGTACAGCGGCCTTTTAAGGCACACAAAAAAGACCCGCTAAGTGCGGGCCTTTTGATACGCTGGTCTGCCCCCTATGCTGAAAAGAACAAGGAGAACCGTCCCCTATGTTATTTGGTGAGGTGTTTGACGGCTTTGGCCAGGGCGCGCTGGGCCTTGGCTGCGTCTATGGTGGTGAACTTGCCGTCTTCGTAGAGTATGCGGCCGTCTACCATGGTCATCTTAACATCGGAGCCATGGGCGCTGTATACAAGGAGCGCTACGGGGTCCAGAGCGGGCTGCATGTGCGGAGCAGTCATGTCAACGGCTATAATGTCAGCCTTGAAGCCGGTCTTCAGCACGCCTGTATCCGGCCTGCCAAGGGCCTTGGCGCCGTTAACGGTAGCCATGTCCAGGATCTGGGTGTCCGTAAGCAGGGTCGGATCCTTCTTTGCGCCTTTTTGCAGCAGCGCAGCAATGTGCATCTCCTCGAACATGTCCAGGTTGTTGTTGCTGGCAACGCCGTCCGTGCCGAGAGCAACGTTGACGCCTGCGTTTATGGCTTCAGTTATCCTTGCAATGCCGCTGCCGAGCTTAAGGTTGCTGGTGGGATTGTGCACCAGGGTAGCGCCCTTTTCAGCCATTATCGCAAGGTCTTCGTCCGTGCTGTGCACGCAGTGAGCCATGTAGGTGGACTGGTCCAGAATTCCCATGTCCTTAAGGTAGGCTGTGGGGGTCTTTCCGTGGCGCTGCAGGCATTCGTTGTGCTCCTTTGCAGTCTCGGAAACGTGCACGTGCACGCGGCACTTCATTACGGAGTTGGCCTCGCTTATGGCGTTCACGAACTTCTCTGTGGTAAGGTACTCGGAATGCAGGCAGAAATCAGCCTGGATGCGGCCAGCATTAACAGCCTTTTTTATAGCTGCAGGCAGCTTTCCGCGCCCCTTGGTGCCGGGGAGCTCCCTAATAGCCTCCGGGTTCAGATCCGCCTTGCCGTTCATAACGTTTATGAAGTTTATACACTCGGCAGTCCTGCCCCACTGTCCGGGCTCCAGCGAAGGATCGAAGCACAGGCCCACCCTGCAGAGGTTGACCTTCATGCCAGCCTTTGCGTAGGCTGCAGCCCCCGCGAACGGGAAGTCGTACATGTCCGCAACCTGCGTGGTTCCGGATGCGAGCATCTCCATAATGGCCCAGGTATCACCGGCTTCTATGTCTTCCGGCGTCATTTTGTCTTCCACCGGGAAGATGGCCTCGTTGAGCCAGCGGTCCAGCGGAAGTCCGGAGCCTGCGCCCCTTACAAGGGTCATGGCGGAATGTCCGTGAGCGTTTACGAGTCCAGGCATCAGGAGCTTTCCGCTCATGTCCTTCTCCTGGTCGTAGGCAGCGCCCGGGCGGGCCTTTCCGATGTAGTCTATATACTCCCCGTCAACGCCCAGGAAGGCGTTCTTCAGGATCTTATACTCTTTTTTTCCGCGGATAAGCAGGTCCGCATGCGTAAACAGCAGTCTCATTACAGGCTCCTTATAACATCAGCAAGGTAAGCGGAGAATCTTGGGCCGGCCTTTTCCGCGATCTCTGTGACTTCCTCTCCGGAGAGCGGCTGGTCCAGTATGCCGGCTGCCATGTTGGATATCATGGAGAAGCCCAGGACAGGCATGCCGCAGTGAGCCGCGGTAAGAACTTCCGTAACAGTGGACATGCCTACGGCATCGCCGCCGAGCACGCGCACCGCCCTGATCTCCGCCGGGGTCTCGAACTGTGGACCGGTAAAGAAGAAGTAGACGCCCTCGTGGACCTTTATCTCGGCCCTCTTAGCGCACTCCCTTGCAACAGCCATCATGCCGCGGTCGTAGACTCTGGTAAGGTCGAAGAACCTGGGTCCGAAATCTTCCGCGTTGGGGCCGCACATGGGGCTTGCGCCTGTCATCTTGATGTGGTCGGTGATCATCATCAGATCTCCGGGAGCGTAGTCCGTGTTTACAGCGCCTGCGGCGTTGGTAACTATCAGCCTCTCCACGCCCATCATCTTCATGACTCTTACCGGAGCCACGAGCTGCTCAAAGGCGTAGCCTTCATAGAAGTGGAAGCGGCCGGACATGCACATCATCTTCTTGCCGCAAAGGGTGCCGAATATGAACTTTCCTGCGTGGTCCGGAGCTGTGGACACCAGGAAGTTTGGGATATCCTTGTAGGATACCTCTATGGGATCTTCTATCTGCGCGGCAAGGCCGCCGAGCCCGGTGCCCAGTATAAGGCCGAGCTTTGGCTCAAACCCGCCTATTCTGGACTTTATGTAGTCCACTGCAGGCTGAAAGTATGCTTTGTCGTACTTCATCAGTCGATATCCTCCTTTACTACTTCGGGGGCATCATCCAGCTGATCCGGATGCTGCATAAGGGAGCGGAGCTTCTTGAAAGCGGATGCGTAATACTGGCCGTCCACTATTCTCTCGTCTATGACTCCGCTGTAATCCAGGTATTTATTTCTTACAACATTGCCCTCGGAGTCCACGCCGTATTCAGTGCGTTTTGCGCCGAAAGCTATAAAAACAGGAATGTTTCCGAAATCGTACAGGTGATGGTAGATCGGCGGTATTCCAAGGGATCCCATGGATGTTATGAACAGGGAGCCGTGGAACGGAGAAAGCTCCATAAGCTCTACCGGCAGTATGCCAAGATAGTCCATGGTCCTAAGCAGCCAGACCACGAACTTAAGAGCAAGGCCGGGTATGTAGTTTATAAGCTTTGCAAGGTTGTCGAAGCTGCTGTCCAGGTCTTCGCTACTGTTGGCTATCTGTATCTGTTCGTCGAACTTCCTGTAGACATCGTCCGCGGTGTCGGAAGGCAGCAGGTCCACGGAGATTATGGTCTCCGGAGCGCC
>JAZQIH010000052.1:0-7726 GCA_045541015.1 Anaerovoracaceae bacterium
AATAACACTGGAAATTTGAGCCCGCGGGGAATATAATATCTTGCACGAAATAAATTATCTACATATACTGCCAGGGGCAGTGTTTTATAAAAAGGACTCTAAAATGGCTAATCAGATAAGAAAAGCAAACGATTTTACTACAGGCCCCATACTCGGGCCAATGCTCAAGTTCACGCTGCCCATACTTGGCGCGCTGGTGCTGCAGTCCCTGTACGGCGCGGTAGACCTTTGGGTCGTCGGCCAGTACGGCGTCACGGCGGACATCTCCGCGGTATCCACAGGCGCCCGCATGATAGGCACCATCACTAACGTCATAATCGGCCTGGCCGTGGGAACATCGGTCCTGATCGGCCAGTACATGGGCGCCGGAAGGAAAGACAAAGCCGGGGACATACTCGCTGCAGGCATCAAGCTCTTTGCGGTCTGCGCCCTGGTCTTCACCATAGTCGTGCCTATCCTCTCCCCGACCCTGGCAACTCTGCTCAAATCCCCTGCCGAGGCCTTCCCCAAGGCGGTCTCCTACATGAGGATATGCTCCTACGGAGCCATTTTTATAGTTGCCTACAACCTGCTGTCCAGCCTTTTCAAAGGCATGGGCGATTCCGCAACTCCGCTGATGGCTGTTGCGATAGCGGCGGTCCTCAACATCATCGGGGACATCGCCTTCGTTAAGGGCCTTGGAATGGGAGCCTCCGGTGCGGCTCTGGCAACAGTCATCTCCCAGGGCGTGAGCGTGGTGATCTGCCTGTTCGTGATCAAAAAGCGCGGGCTGCCCTTCGATTTCGGCCTGGCAAACCTTAAGGCAAGGCAGGGAGACAACATCAAGAGGACGGTCAAGCTGGGCGTTCCAATTACACTTCAGAGCATACTTGTAAACATCTCATTCCTGGTGATAACCGCTATAATCAACGACATCGGCCTGGTGGAATCTTCCGGCATGGGCGTTGCGGAAAAGCTGTGCAGCTTTATTATGATGCTGCCGATCGCGTTCTCCCAGAGCCTGTCCGCCATGGTTGCGCAGAACATCGGCGCTGCCAAGCCGGAGCGCGCGGACAAGGCCATGCTGATAGGCATGCTGGCGTCCTTTGCCATGAGCCTTGTGGTGGGCTACCTGTCCTTCTTCCACGGGGACCTTCTGTGCAGGATATTCAACAGCGACCCTCTGGTCGTAGCCGCAGGCTGGGACTATCTTAAGGGCTACGCTATCGACTGCCTGCTGACGTCCTTCCTGTTCTGCTTCATCGGTTACTTCAACGGCTGCGGCTACACCTTCTTTACTATGGTCCAGGGCGTTGTCGGGGCCTTTTGCGTAAGGATCCCGGTGTCCATGCTGATGAAGTCCATCCAGCCGGTATCGCTGTTCAGGATAGCGCTGGCCACCCCGGCATCCTCCTTCGTGCAGATCATCCTCTGCGTCATCGTCTTCATCATCAAGAAGCGCAAGCGCACATAGGGACGGTTCGCAAGTTTGGAAATAAAACAAAAAAAATACAGAGGTGGCTTAAGTCACCTCTGTTTTCATTCAATCAGTCTTTGTTTCCGTGGTTTCATTGAACAGTATTATTAATACACTTCTCTGTGTTCTCGGTATTAAATGACTGCATTCTTGACAAATAAGCTTGTAACCTATTTCAATTTTATATAAAAACTGAGAGAGTCGAAATGGCCCGTCCCACTTTGACCAAAGAACATTTTATTACCCATGTCATCAGTATATACCATTTTGTTTTCACCCAGCTCTTTTTCCCATCCCCAATCCACGGCTTCTTTTGCTTTACCATATTTTTTTTCAATTTTTGCGCTGTATTCCTTTTGAAGCTCTTCAAAACCTAAGCTAGGTGTTATATTATCCCATTTTTTGTGTGAAACATAAGAATAGTATTCACCTTTCAAAGTATTACCCCAAAAGTAGCCTCCTTTTTCTGGCGCGTCCATGTAATCATCAATCATCATCAAACGCTTTGTTTTTCCATCTTTTTCAATCAATAAATAACCCTCGTCATCATACCATGATCCATATTGATTCAGGCAAAATATCTCCATCATTCTTCACATTGGATGAGTGCCATGGCCCTTTTGATATAGCAGTACTTGTCGAAGATGAACTGCTCATATTACCCGATGTTGAATTACTTGATGAGCTGCCTGAAAAATAAGATGGGTCTAACTTTTTCAAAGCATCTTTAAAAGCCAAATATTTACCACTAAGACCTTTAGTTGTGTATGGCGTGCTCCCACCGCTAAAATCACTGGCAAAGCTGTTAATAGCATTGGCTTTTGTAAACAAACTCCCCGCATACAGCCTTAGCTCAGATGCTGCTTCGTATGCCTGTTTTGTATCTGCGTCACATACATCCAGCACATCTTTACTAAATATGCTTTTTATCGCAGAAAATGACGACATCATTGCACTGCTTTCACTTTCCATTTTTGCAAGTTCCGGACTATCTGTAGTAAATTCAATAGAGATGCTGCCTGCCCCTGAAAGGATCGCGTTGTATGCATCATTCATCTTCTTTGACTCTAAATCGTAATAGTCAGTATATGCTGTTACAGCAGCATTGTAGTGCTTAAAGAAATCACCTTCTAGCAGCTTAGTTAGTAATCGCTTAAACTGATCCTTGGTCTCAGCTTTATTCGGAACATTCATTAATGTCTCAACTGCTTTTTTGTATTCTCCGGACTCGCTCTGCTTAACACCAAGATTATAATAACTATCTTCCAAATAGCTGGCACTATCCTTATAATCTTCCAGTGCTTTAAAACTTGTTATAGCCTGCTCATAATCCCCACTCTTATAGACCTCAACAGCTTTGTTATAGTCGGTAGATTTGCATGAGCATAAGACAATTAGCAGAAATAACAGCATTAATGTACAAGCTTTGCTTATTTATAAACCTGTATTTATCACCAATCTTTACACGTGCAATACCATTCCCGGCAAACATATATGCAGTATTAAATGATGGCTCAATTATGAAATTGCCATTCTTATCCACGTACCCATATTTGCCATCTTTTTCACCGGTAGAGTAATCGACAGGTCTGTATTTCCCGACAGCATTACCTTTTTTATCAATGTATCCAGACTCACTGCCTTTTACAACAGGCGCATATCCATTTGTATCAAAAACCGAAGGGCTGCCATCATACTCTGCACTTATGACCAATTGCCCTGAAGGATCGATAAAGCCATATTTGCCTCCAACTTTGACACAAGCCATGCCATTGCAGAACCCAATGGCACTTTCATAGGTTGGATCGATTATAGTCTTTCCTGTTTTATCTATATATCCATACACTCCGTTCTGTTTCACCAAAATAGGAGTGTTGTCCCAGTGAACAATAACATCATGAGGGAGGCTAATAGAGTCATAAATCGCATCAGTAAGCTTTTTGCCACTCTTGTCGATCAAAGCATATTTATCGCCGATCTTGACAGCAGCAACACCATCTCTAAAATCCGAAGCATCGTCAAACTGTGGGTCAATAACAAAACTACCCTTATTATTTATATATCCATATTTGCCATCTTTCACTGCAGGTAACATACCATCGTAGAAAATCATGTTGTCACTGCTTTTTCCGGATCCGCATGCACTTAAACATAAAGTCAATATCAGAACAATCACGCACAGCAAAAACTGAATTCGTCTACTCTTCATAATGATCTCCTTATTTCATTCAGTTATACAGTCAACACTATTTAAACATCTCAAAATAGGAACTTTTCTTCCTGTAAATATAACATATTTCCTCCTGTTTGTCCATCTAATAAGGAATCATAATTCTTATATAGAGGAGGGAAAGTGCATATTATGCTTACAAAAGACTTAGCAACTATAGGAAATAAACTGTTCTCCTACAGAAAAAGCAGAGGGCTAACGCAAGAACAAGCTGCCGAAAAAGCATCTGTCTCACAGAGGACATATGCTGACATTGAACGAGGAAAAATCAATATGCGCCTTTCTACGCTGATCAGCATATGCAACGCACTTGAGATCACGCCTAACGACCTTTTATCTGCAGAATCTGAAGCCGTAAGAATAAACTACACACAACTATTTGAAGAATTTAATTCTAAAGATGAGAAAACAAAAGAGGATGCTTTGTCTATCTTGAATACCTTTCTAAAATCCGCTAAATAAATACAGAAAAACCTCGCAATATTATTTGCGAGGTTTTTTAATATTGCTCAAATCTATATTAAAAGTACTTTTACATACTAAAAGAGGACCGTCCCCTAAGTGCGGAACTTTAGGAACCGTCCCCAAAGTTACTTGTTGTGGACCAGGCGGTCGGTCTTCCACTTGCCGGAGGCCAGGAAGCCGAAGGCCACGAACATCGGCACCCAGCCGGCAAAGCCATCTCCCAGCCAGAAGCCCTTAACAGACATACCGAAGGTGAATCCCAGCAGATAAGAAAGACCTATCCTGAACACTATGCCGTCCAGCAGCGCAATGATAAGGTTCAGCTTGGAGTTGCCGGAGCCGTTGATCAGCGAGAACCCGAAGGTCCTGGCCGCGGTCCCGATAAAATTGATAACGATCGGGAAAATCAGCACATCCGAGATCGAAAGCACAGCATCATCCGTAGTAAACATGCTGAAAACTGTAGTCGGGAACATTATAACGACCAGGCTCAGCACACCGCAGACGCAGATCATTATCGTGGAAACGATGCCCAGAATCTTAGGCACCCTCTCGTACTTGCGCGCGCCAAGGCACTGCCCTATGTTAGCGCTGCCAGCCGCGATAAACGACATGGATACGATGCCTGCAAACATGCCGGTCTTGTTGTAGATGCCAGCCAGCGCGGAGTAAGCGTAGCCGCTGTCGTTGATCCACGCCGCAAGCACAGTCTTGGAAAGCGTAACCGCAGCGCTCTGGATAGACATTGGAATTCCAAGCTTTATCAGAGGCTTTGCAACCTCCGGGTATATCCTGAAGCTGCTGAACTTAAAGTCGAAGCCGAATTCATCGCGCTTGTGGTAGAGGTAGATGAACGCTGTTATGAAGCTGACCGCCTGGCCGATAACTGTAGCCAGCGCCGCGCCGAAAGCGCCCATGCCCATGTATTTTACAAAGGTTATATCCAGAACTATATTGAGTATAGAGGCTATGACTATGAATATGAAAGGCCTCTTGGAGTCCCCCATTCCGCGCAGGATGCCGCAGACTACGTTGTAGCCGGCAATAAAGAAGATGCCGAACACGCAGGTCATGTAGTAATTGTGAGTCTCGGAGAACGCCAGCTCGTCCGTGTTGAGCCAGTTCAGAGGGGCATCGCCTACCAGCATGCAGAAGGTGAATATGACTGCCGCGGCGGTGAAGGTGATCACGAACATTGTTGCGATCATCTTTACTATGCTGTCGTGCTTTTTGGCTCCGACGTACTGGGAGATGATCACCTGCCCGGCGCTTGTAAAGCCCATCAGAAGGAAAGTCATGAGGTGCAGGAGCTCGCCTCCTATTGAGACCGCGGCCATGCCTACGCCGCCTTCTACCTGCCCTACGACTATCATGTCTACAATGTTGTAGACTGCCTGCAGGAGGTTCGCCAGGAAAAGCGGCGCCGCATAGGTGAGCAGCTGCTTAACTATGCTTCCCTCCGTGAGGTTCTTAACCATCGTTTTATTTTCTGCCATGAATTCTTCCTCTTGCAGGTCCCCTGACCCACACTATTCCACGCTATTTGATATGTGACTATATAATACCACAAGACCCGCCGGAAAATTTAATTAATAAATGAATAGCCCAGTAGAAAGTATTTTCACTGCCTGTAAATAACTTTTGCAGCAAAAAACCGGTCTTCCTGGCGGAAGACCGGTCATAGCTGATAGTTTTACAGGATGATGTTCATTACTGCGCCGAAGATGAGTATGATCACAAGGAATGCTACCAGGAAGGCAAGCATGTACTTGTACATATTCTTCTTGGTGATGGATGTGAGTCCGTGCAGGTAAGGAGCTGTTCCTGTTCCACCCGGGGTAATGAATCCAGGCATGGATGCCCACATGATGCAGACGCCCAGAGCCAGAGGAGCCAGGTTGAACGCAGCAGCAAGAGGAATGGTAGCACTCATGAAGATAACACCTGTTGCCATGTTGGAGAAGAAACCTGTAACTATTACTGTCAGCAGGCAAGCCACCAGCAGGAGCAGGACGCCAGGCATTCCGTCGAATATACCTGCGAATGCAGCGGTAAGGGTGGGCCTGATACCGGAATCAGCGCCGCCGACCAGTCCTGCGTAGTAAAGCATAACTGCAGCGGAGAGTATCATCGGCCATGCAACGCCGTTCTTCATAGCCTCGCCGGCGGAAACGATGGGCTCACCATCGATGCGGATAGCAAAGCAGACAACTGCGCATGCAGTGAACCACAGAGCTGTGGTAAGGGTTCCGGAGAGGAACGTGGAAACTGCCCAGTTTCTGAACAGAGCCGGAATAACAGCGCCAAGGATCATGACGAAGAAGAGGATGAGCATTACTTTGCCCTTCTTGGAGAGCTTGTGCTCCTCGCCCTTAACAGCGTCCATCTTGATATCGGCCAGCTTGCTGAAGTTACAGCGGAGTAAGAACTTCATTACAAGGACGTATACGATGTCCAGAACTATGTTCAAAACGATACCGAAGCCCATGTAAAGAGCGGTGTCCAGAGGCTCGCCCGCTATGGATTCATAGGAGGTGATGAAGGATGCGATCCAGGAACCGTAAGGGATAACGTTGGAAGCAAGCGCGGATGCGAAGAATGTAGCAACCATGAAGGCATCGTGCTCCTTGGTGCGCTCTTCGTAGCCGGCAGCGGTCATAACGCCTTCTGCAAGAGCAAGAACTACCAGGGTGTGTACCTTGAGCGCGGAGATGAGGGATGCAAGGATGAGGAAGATCATTACGAACATTGTGCTCTTTCCGTACATGAACTTGCGGGTCATCATCCAGTTAGCAAGGTAATCTGTAGCTCCGGACTTCTTCAGAGCGTAGATGAGCGGCAGAACTACGAGCATCTGCCATACTGTGGCATTGCCCAGGGTGCTGGTAACTACGCCGCCTGCAGCTACGCCGGACAGCAGCGGGAACATTACCATGGAAGCCAGGGAACCGGTTATCATGTCAATGGTAATGAACCAGTAGTTTGTTACAAGGAAGGTTCCGATAAGAGCCATTCCCATAGGTGTGATCTGCCCCGGCGGGGTGATCTTTGAAAAAGCAAACGCTACGACAACGCCTATCACCAGGTGGATAAGCATCATGTAGGGATTCTGTTTTTTAGTCTGTGCCATTTTTTCTCTCCTGATCGAATGTAATGGTCTGATAATGCTTTGTTTTTACGGCATGAGCAGCTCGGTGAGCTCTCTCATATCGGCAACGTCTTCCAGTTTATCGCAGAGGTCTATGGCCTTCTGGGCCTTTGCGTGGGAGATTATGCCGTAGGCGTCGATCTGATCCCAGAACTTATCCAGCAGCTGCTCTCTGGTGGGCCAGGTGTGCATGGAGAACTGGGTAGCGTCGGAAACGCCAACGTGCTTGGTGCCGTCCTTTTCCGTAACGGTTATCCTTACGGTGTTCGGATCCTTGGAAAGGTCGGAAGCGTGGCTCATGCGGCAGATGCTTGTAAGGCGCAGCAGCTCCGGGTTGGTAAGGCAAGCCTCGCTGTAGTGGCGGGTCTTGAACGGTCCGTAGAGTATCGGAGCGCAAACTGCGTACTAAGTCGGAGGCCAAGCGGTC
>JAZQIH010000053.1:0-51133 GCA_045541015.1 Anaerovoracaceae bacterium
GGCCGTGCTCTTTGTGGCCATCGTTGCCATGTCCATTGCCTGGGGCTGGGATATGCTGTCCATCGTGGCGGTGGCTCTGATGGCTATCTGCGCAGTGTTCTGCGTTCTGATGCTAAGCAGCTTCAACAAAGTCAAAAGCAACATGATGGCAAACGGCGGCAACACCGTCCTGACCTTCGACGACGAAGCCGTTACCTTCAGCAAGGCCGGCGGCACCACAGTCAAGCTCAACTGGAACACCGTGGCCTTCGTAAGGCTTTTCAATGAATGCCTGGCCATAATCCCCAACGAGGCCACAGCCATCATCATCAGCATGGACAAAGCCTACGCACCGCAGGTCCTCGACTGGCTTTCCGAAAACAAGCCGCAGATCGAAGTCGTCAGGTAAACAGAGGCAAGGAACAAAGCATATTATGAAAAAAGGACTGGTTCTTGAAGGCGGCGCAATGCGCGGGATGTTCACCTGCGGCGTGCTGGACGTCTTCATGGAGAATGGAATAAGCTTTGACGGCGCCGCGGGCATCTCTGCCGGCGCCGCTTTTGGATGCAACATCAAATCCCGCCAGATAGGCAGGGCCATAAGGTACAACAAGAAGTACTGCAAGGACCCTAGGTACTGCAGCTTCAGATCGCTGATCAAGACCGGGGATCTGTTCGGCGGGGAGTTCTGCTACAGGACCATTCCGCAGGAGCTGGACCCCTTCGATTACGAGACTTTCGAGAAGAACCCTATGGAGTTCTACGCAGGGGCGGTGGATGTAAAGACAGGCAAGGTGGTCTACCACAAGTTCAAGGACTGCGGAGATACGGACATGCTGTGGCTGCAGGCTTCCGCGTCCATGCCGCTGGTCTCAAGGCCGGTGCGCGTGGACGGCTACGAGCTTCTGGACGGCGGCATAGCGGACTCCGTGCCCTACGCCTTTATGGAAGGCAAGGGCTACGACCGCAACGTTATAGTCCTTACCCAGCCGAAAGGCTACCGCAAGAAAAAGAGCAAGGCGGTTCCTGCCTTTAAGCTGCTGCTTGCCAAATACCCCAAGGTGGCGGATGCACTTGCGCAGCGCCACAAGATGTACAACGCCCAGATGGCAGCCATAGACCGCAGGGAAGCAGACGGCAGCGCGCTGGTCATACGTCCTCCCCAGGCCCTTGGAATAGGCCGCACAGAGGACGACCCAAACGAGCTGGAGCGCGTCTACCAGCTTGGCCGCGCGGAGGCGGAAAAGCGCCTGGAAGAAGTCAGAAAGTTTTTAGGATAAACCATGAAAAAGTCTTACATAACATCCATGCCGGACCACATAGGCGCCTTCCTTAAAGCCAGCGAATGCTTTGCGGAGCTTGGGATCAACATCACAAGGGTCAGCTACAACAAGGCCGTGGACTCCCACAAGCTCTTCCTGGACGTTGAAGGCTCTCCCCAAAAGCTTGCGGAGGCGGACGAACGCCTCAAGGAGATAGGCTATCTTGGCGTAGAAAACGACAACTCCGGCATAGCCCTGCTGGACTTCAGCCTGGAGGACAGGCCGGGCAGTGTGGCAGCAGTGCTGAGGCTCATAAAAGACTACGGCCTCAACATCTCCTACATGAGCTATCAGGACGATGGCACAAGGTTTCAGGACTGCAAGATGGGCCTGTACTTCGAGAGTGAAGACCGCCTCAAAGCCTTCATAAAAAAGGCCAGGTCTGTCTGCCCCGTAAGGGTCCTGGACTACGACCACACCGAAAGGGTGTTCGACAACAGCATATTCTACGAGACCTTCGTTTCGGACCTGGTAAAGTGCATTGGCCTTCCGGACAGCGCCAGACCTGAACTTCTGCTGAATTCCAACCTTGTTATGCAGATGCTGGACGAAAAAGGCCTGTCCCCCTACAGGACTTTTGAGAGCATCAGCACTGTGGCGCGCCTTCTGGAGGCCGCCAGGGGAAACGGTTTCTACCCGCGCATCAGCAGACACCAGATTACAGAAAACACTGAGATCATACTCATAGAGCCGCCCTGCGGCAGCAACACTGCAATAATAAAAAGCTGCGGCCAGGTGCTGTTCGTGGACACCGGCTACGCGCTCTACAAAGAGGAGACGGAGCGCGTCTACAGGCAGGTGCTGCCGGAGTACGACAGCATCAAAAAGGTGGCCTACGTTACCCATGCGGATCTGGACCACTGCGGCCAGCTCTCGCTTTTCGACGAGGTCCTTGCCGGCGAAGACACCAAAAAGTGCCTGCAGCTGGAGGCCGAGGGCAAGGACGCCTTCCGCGAGGCCAATCCTCTGCACAAGCCCTACATAAAGATCTGCAAGGCTCTTACCCTGTACGAGCCGCCCGATCCGGGCAAGATAAAGGTCCTCTGGAAGTCTCCGGAAGTCATAGAGGACCCTCTGGTGCACATCGGAACTTTTGACTTCGGGGAGCTGCATTTTGATGCCTACCAGGGAAAAGGCGGCCATCTTAAAGGTGAGACCGTCCTTATAGACTTTGCTCACAAGCTGGTGTTCCCCGGGGACATCTACGTGAACGTCCACGGCCAGATAAAGGAGCAGACCGAATACAACAGCTACGCTCCGGTCCTAATGACCTCCGTGGATACGGATCCGGCTCTCTGCGCCAAGGAGCGTGCCGCACTTATGGATATCATGGGCCCCGGCGACTGGCAGGTGTTCGGCGCCCACGGCATGAAAAAGGATATAAAAATTGCTACTCCGGACCAAAAGCCAGAATATGGACAACTATTTAACAAAAAGATATAATAAAATTTAGATTATCTCATCAGCCGGTGTTTTTTACAGGAGGGGTCTTATGAAAAACAAGATAATTGCGCTGATACTTTGCATTTGCATGGTGTTTACCCTTGCTGCCTGCGGCGGGGCAAACAACAGCAACAACGCCAACAATTCCAACAGTTCTGACGTTCCGGACAACACCGTGGATCCGGAACTTACACCATCAGAAAAGTCCATGGCCTACTTCGTAAAGAAGCTGGAGGCCGGAAACTACCTGGTAGAGATACCCAATAGGCTCAAGACCGCTGTAGTTTCGCCCCAGCAGGCCTACATACTGTTCGACCACGAGATAGAAGACTACGGCTCCGCGTTCATGACTCTTGACGGTGAGACCTTCCAGGGATGGCTGGAGGACGGAATGCTCAGCGATATCTCCTTCTATTCCAAAGGAAACGCAATAGATGCCCTGGAGGAGCTGCTTCCCAACAGCTGGCTTGCTCAGACCAACGGCAACCTCTTTGATTACTTCTACGGCTCCGACGAGCACCCCCTGGTGTTCACATCAAACAACGAGAACGTAAAGCGGACCATGCTCGCCATGAGCAACTACAACGAGAACATGATGGAGTACATGGGGGAGGTAACGCTCACCCTGGACGCTGAAGATCCGACCACTGCGCACTTTGGCGCCGTGATGGACAGCGGTTCAACCATGGTCCACTACAACGATATAGACCTTACGCTCCAGTTCGGAGCTGCCGCCAGCGAGCCCCGCATAGAGGCATGGCTGAAGGATCCTGTATACCCCGCCAAGAGGACAGGCTGGACCAGCAGTGATATTGATGATCTGGACATGGTCTACATGAGAAGCTACGGCAAGTACGCTGTTCCTTTCCCGCGCTTTGCAAGCTACGCCTTTGCCTTCGATAAGGGCGCTTACGAGTCTTTCAGCGGATTCCTGGCAACTGACGCTCACGCTACAGAGCAGGACGTAGAAGGGTACAAGAAGACCCTGCTGGAAAAAGGCTTCACTGAAGCTACCGGCACACTGCCTGACGGCAGCACCGCAACGGTATACCGCAAGCTCCTCAGAGAAGAGTTCAAGGCCTATTCCCAGCTCTGCCCGATCTACGACAAGGAAGACGGGTTCACGCTTATAGGAACGCTCTACCACGACATTCCTAAGTACGAGGGCGTTGCCGCTATAAATGAAGTCATAGAAAAGCACAGCTTTGCGCCTCTGGATGAGACCGATGCCATAACAGACTGGGTCGGAGAAGACGGCGCCGGCGCGGAAACAGAGAGCTGGTCTTATTTCTTCATTTACGACCTCTACATGCCTATGCGCCTTACTATTAAGGACGCAGCTGCTGCAAAGGCTTACCTGGACGCTTACGGAAACAAGCTTTGCGCTAATGGCTTCACCAAGACCAGCAGCGAGGAGGCGCTCACCACGATCTACGAAAACGACAACAGCCGCAAGTATTTCTTCTACTATTTCGAGGGTGAAAACAACCTGGTAATGGTCTTCAAGGAAGAGCAGTCCATGACTGTGGAGCAGGCGCTTGCCGCTTTAAAGGAGCACGGGCTTCCGGAAACGGATCTTCACGGTGTTATAGGCACCAGGGATCAGACCTTGTACAATTACGTGCTTGGCGAGTTTAAAGGCCTGCATCTTGCTGTGGACCAGCGCTACGACAGCGTGGCGGAGGCAGAAAGCTATCTGAATACCTACGTGGATCAGCTGGTAGACCAGGATTACCTGCCGACCGATCCCAGGAAGGTCGGATCGCAGAAATCGCAGTGCTTCCTGAACACAGACAAGGCTAAATATGTTGCGTTCGATGTGGTCCAGCGCGCTACCGGCGTTCTGATAGCCTACGAATTTGTATCTATAGAGCCGGATTCCAGCAGCCTGCTGAATTCCATGCGCCGCTAAAACAAGTGAATAATAAAAGGCCCGGCAGAGATCTCTGCCGGGTCTTTGTTTTACATCATTCCGTTGTAATCTTCGGTCTTTACGGTCTCGAAGGGCTCCTTTACTATGAACTTTTCCGCCGGCCAGGGGCCTGTCAGAAGCTGCTCTATGTAGGAGACCGTGCCTGGGTAGGTCTTCCTGGAAAGGTCCAGAAGCTTTGCCACATCCTCTGTCTGCTTGTAGAGCTCGTCCATGGGACCGGTGCCAGTGTCTATAAGCCCCAGGGTGTCGTAGTGCTCGTACATCATTTCCATTATGGTAAGGGCGGTGTCTTCTCCGTACTTTTCCACGGATTTCTGATACTGGCTCATTATGGTGCTTTCGCCAAGCAGCCAGCCTTTGGTCAGAAAGAAGGCATGGTCCTGGTAGGAGAGAGCGCTTTTTTCTTTGGTGGAGCCTATCAGAAGGGACAGGCAGTCGTCCACCTTTGGCAGCACCATCTCGAAGCTGCCGGCCTTGATGCCTACCATGGAGTTGCCGCACTGGCCAAGGCATAGCAGCACGCGGTCTGCTTCTATGGTATCAAGAAGCTCCTGCACTATTCTGGCAAGCTTTGTGGGTCTTTCGTGCAGGCCTGATTCTATGTATTCGATATGGTGCCTGACCCCAGTCTTTTCCATGGCCAGCTCTATCTCGGCCTGGAGGGTCCTGCACGCGACTATTACTGTTTTCATCGATCTTTACCTGTTTCCTTTGCTGATATTTTAAACCTTCCGGACCCTGTAGTAAAGTGCGGCGCAGCCCCAAGTGTTGAAAATAAAATATTTGCTAACGTGCTCCGCAGAATATACAATGGAGGCGGAGGAAGGCCCTATGAAACAGAAGATAACTAAAGACTATTTGAGAAAGACATATGCAAAAAGCAACCGGAGCCTTATCGCGATCGCGGCACTGGCGGCGGTGTTCGCTATCGCATGTATAGCCCTGATACCGGAAAAGGTTGCAGGCATAGGCGCGGCACTCATTGTAATTGTGATAGCTGCCTGCGTCTATCTCAGGTTCAGGAAACAGACCGGAGCCGGGGATGTCGGCAAGGCTTACTTCAGGCTCCAAAAACTCAGCGGCAAGAAGGAAGAAGAGAGCAGGGACCCGGATAACCCAAGCAATGTCTATGCGTACTACTACTTGCTGGAGTTCGGAGACAAAAGCGTGGAAGTGGAAAAGGGCGAGTTCGAAACGGCCGACGAGGGAGACTTCTACTACGTTGCTTACTTCTCCGAGACTGATGCCGCCTTTGCGTGTTTTGCGAAGGAACGCTTCGAACTTTCCGATGAATTTGCACTGCAATAGATGATAGAACTTATAACTATAGGGCTGTTTTGCGCAGGTCTGATTGCCTGCCTTGTTACCGGTGCGTCCATTTTGTACGCACTGGCTTTTGGCTTGGCTGTTTTTATAGCCTACGGCATGCGCAATGGCTTTGCTCTGCGGCAGCTTCTGATAATGGCCTTCGAAAGCATAAAGACCATTAAGAACCTGCTTATAACCTTCCTCCTTATAGGCATACTTACCGCGCTCTGGCGCGCTGCGGGGACCATTCCGCAGATAGTTATTGCGTCTTCGGGCTTTATCAGGCCTTCAGTGTTTCTTTTTGTGGCTTTCCTGCTGAACTGCGTGCTGTCCTTTCTTACAGGCACATCCTTTGGGACAAGCGCCACCATGGGCGTCATCTGCATGACCATTGCAAGGAGCATGGGTATGGACTCGCTGCTTGCGGGCGGGGCGGTAATATCCGGGGTGTTTTTCGGGGACCGCTGCTCTCCGGTGTCCACGAGCGCGCTGCTTGTAGCCGAGCTTACCGGCACCGGCATATATGACAATATTAAAAACATGGTGTGCAGCGCCCTGGTGCCTTTCCTGGCCAGCTGTGCTGTCTACCTGATTTCTGGCTTTGCGGCATCGCCGGAAGGGGAGATGATAGACCTTTCCGCGGTGTTCGGCAGGGAATTCGTGCTGCACTGGGCGGCTTTTATCCCTGCGATCGTTATACTGCTGCTTGCCCTGCTGCGGGTGAATGTAAAAGCAGCCATGCTGGCAAGCATAGCCGCTGCGGCTGCTTTGTGCGTGCTACTTCAGCATAGGGGCGCGGTGGAGATACTTCGCATATCCGTGCTGGGGTATAAGGCAGCGGACCAGTCGCTGGCTTCAATGATAGACGGCGGCGGGCTGGTGTCCATGGTAAGGGTCAGCTGCATAGTGTGCCTTTCCACCTCCTATTCGGGGATATTCCAAAAGACCGGTCTTCTGGACGGCGCAAAGCAAAAGATCGCGGCGCTTTCCGAAAAGACCACGCCCTTTACGGCTATCCTGTGCACTTCCTGCGTTTCGGCTATGATAGCCTGCAACCAGACCCTGGCCATTATTCTTACTAAGCAGCTCTGCGAGGGCCTTCAGAAGGAGCCGCCGGTCCTGGCCAACGACCTGGAGGACTCCGCCGTTGTGGTATCGCCCCTGGTGCCCTGGTCCATAGCAGGCAGCGTGCCGCTTTCCGTTATAGGGGCGCCGCTCAGCGCTCTGCTGTTTGCTTGCTACCTGTACCTGATCCCGCTCTGGAAGCTGATAGTGTCCTTTAAAAAGTCACCCCGCAGGCGACCACCTGCTGCGCGGCCCGGTGTATAATGGTGCCAAAAGACAGGAAAGGACGTGAAAAATATGTACGGAGCAATACTTGGAGATATTATAGGCTCGCCCTTCGAGTTCGACATGGGCGATAAAACTAAGGACTTTCCGCTGTTCTGCGAGCAAAGCCAGTTTACAGACGACACTGTAATGACTATAGCGGTTGCGGAGGTGCTTATAAATACAGAGGACGGCAAAACGCCGGAGCAACTGAAGCAGGCCCTGGCAGATTCCATGCGCGGCTGGGGCAAAAAGTACCCTAATGCAGGTTACGGCGCAAGGTTCATTGGCTGGATCTTCGATGACGAAGCCGGCCCCTACAACAGCTTCGGCAACGGCTCTGCCATGAGGGTCTCTTCCGCAGGCTGGCTCTATGACAGCCTGGAGCAGACTCGCAGAATGGCGCGCCTTACCGCGGAAGTTACGCATAACCATCCGGAGGGCATAAAAGGCGCGGAAGCAACAGCCGCCGCCATCTACCTTGCCAGGACGGGTGCGTCAAAAGAAGAGATAAAGAGCTATATAGTTAAGGAGTTCGGCTACGATCTTTCCAGGACCTTAGACGAGATAAGGCCAGGCTACCACCACGTGGAAAGCTGCCAGGAGACCGTCCCGGAGGCCGTAACGGCCTTCCTGGAAGGGGAGAGTTTCGAGGACGTTATCCGCACGGCCGTGTCCCTTGGCGGAGACTGCGACACCCTCACCTGCATAGCAGGAAGCATAGCCGAAGCCTTCTACCCGGTGCCGGAAACCTTGATCGCTGAATGCAGAAAGTGCCTTCCGGCCGAGATGCTCAGCGTTATAGATCAGTTTTGGTCAGCTGCCGGATCGCGCAGATAAAGCCCTCATCCTCGCCCTGGAATCTGTGTACCAGTGGGCGGACGAACAGATGAAAGCCGAATAAAAGGCGCGGAGGTCATAAATTGGATAACAGCAGTTCAGAACGCATAGTTCTTGATATACCGGTAAAGCTTTCCCTGGAGGAATTCGCGGCCCTTTGCAGGATAAGGCCGGAGTCTTCAGCCTACGACATGCTGGAGGATTCCCTGCCGCTGGTCCTCAAATACGGCGCCCCAAAGGCTATCATAAAGTGGGCCCACGTGGACAGCGTGGAGGGCGATAAGACCACCATAGAGGGCGTAACGTTCTCCAGCAAGGTGGTTGCGGACAAGCTCCGCAGCCTTCCCAGGGTGTTCCTGTCGGTCATTACCGCGGGTCACGGCCTGGAAGAGTGCGGGGAGTTCGACGACGATCCCTTCCTCAACACCTACAACGGCGCGCTACTGTTCTACGCCTCCATGTACACCACTCAGTACATGAAGGACAAGTTCGGCTTCGATGGCTCTGCGCGGCTCAACCCGGGATCTCTTCCGGACTGGCCCATAGCCAACAACTTTGCGCTGTTCAATATTATAGGAAACGTATCCGAGATAGGAGCAGAGCTCAACGATGCGGGCTACATAAAGCCATGGAACTCCAGCTCGCAGATACATTTCTCCGAAGAGGGGTACCAGAACTGCTCCCTCTGCAAGAAATACGACTGCATAGGGCGCAGGGCAAAGTTCAACAGGGAAGAGTATGTAAGGATATTCGGCGCGGAGCCCTAAGGCTGCGCTGCAAGTTCAAAAGTCAATAAAAAAGAGCCACAGTGGTGGCTCTTTTTGCATACTGCTGTGCAGTTTTTATGCTTTGTGGTCGCAGCCCAGAACGTCTACGATCTTGTGCGCTACGAGCTCCTTGATGGCAGCTCTTGCGGGCTTGAGATACTCTCTGGGGTCGAACTTGTCCGGATGCTGTGCAAGGAACTCGCGGATGGTAGCGGTCATTGCAAGGCGAAGGTCGGAATCGATGTTGATCTTGCAGACAGCAAGGGAAGCGGCCTGCCTGAGCTGGTCTTCGGGAACGCCTATAGCTCCGGGCATTGCTCCGCCGTACTTGTTGATCTTCTCAACAAGGTGCTGGGGAACAGAAGATGCGCCGTGGAGAACGATGGGGAATCCCGGCAGTCTCTTGGAGACTTCCTCCAGAACGTCAAAGCGCAGCTGGGGCTTGGTGCCCGGCTTGAACTTGTAAGCGCCGTGGCTGGTGCCTATTGCTATTGCAAGGGAATCGCAGCCTGTGCGGCTTACGAACTCTTCTACTTCCTCCGGCCTGGTGTAGGAGGAATCCTCTGCGCTGACCTTTACCTCGTCTTCTATGCCGGCCAGGGTGCCGAGCTCTGCTTCTACTACAACGCCGCGCTCGTGAGCGTACTCAACTACTTTTCTGGTGATCTCTATGTTTTCTTTGAATGGCTTGGAAGAAGCATCTATCATAACGGAAGTGAACCCGCCGTCTATGCAGCTTTTGCAAGTCTCAAAGGAATCGCCGTGGTCCAGGTGGAGAGCAATTGGCAGGCCTGTTTCTATGATAGCAGCCTCTACCAGCTTGATCAGGTAGGTGTGGTTAGCATAAGCGCGTGCGCCCTTGGATACCTGAAGAATAAGGGGCGCCTGCAGCTCTTTTGCAGCCTCAGTTATGCCCTGCACTATCTCCATGTTGTTAACGTTGAATGCACCGATAGCATATCCGCCGTTGTATGCCTTTGCGAACATTTCTTTAGTTGTAACTAATGGCATGATTTTTACCTCCGTATTTTTCTTGATACTTTATTATATCACACCGATGTGTATTCTGCTTCTTATTATTGAGCCCGGATATTAAAATCCGAGCTCTTCTCCGATAAGGACTATCTTTATGCGTCCGGGTATTCTGGAATAGCGGGTGATGACTTCCTGGCAGCATATGCAGTCTTCGCTGGTGCAGTTTCCGCAAAGCCCTGTAAGCGCGCAGGGCGTCTTCTTGTTCAGCCTGGCTGCGTTGGGCGGGGCGGCAACATTATGGACGCGGTCTAAGGCATCCTCGCGGGTCTTTGCGAACTTGTTCATGCCTGCGACTACTATAACGTTGCGCGGGCCGTGCAGCAACATTGCCATGCGGTTGGAGCTGCCGTCTATATTTACAAGCTCCCCGTCTGCGGTAAAGGCGTTTGTGCTCAGAAGGTACCAGTCTGCCTGTACCTGCTGTGCAAAGCGGGCCTGGACCTCTTTTGGGTCTGCGGAAAAGCTGCGGCCTACATAGCTGTACTTATCCGACTGAAGCTCCTTGAGTATGCCGGTCTGCTCCAGCGTGACAGAGCCTCCGCTTGTTACAACGGATCCTTCCGGGATCATAGAGAGGACAAGCTCTTTTGCCTGCTGAGAAGTCTCGCAGTAGAAGGCCTGCATATTGCGTCTTTCGAACTTTGGTATCAGCGTTTCCGCCTGCCTTTTGTAGTGTTCCTTTAGTGCGTCCATGATAATATCTCCTTTCAGCTTTGCATACTGGTCTGCTAATGATTACTTATACTGAAAACTCGCTAAGCAGCGCTTTTGTAAAAAGCTCGATAACTGAAGACTCGGCCTCTTTTCGCCACGCTATTGCCACGGGTACAGATTCCCCTATATTCATGTGCATAAAGAGCGGATCGTTGAGTATGCGGCAATATTCGTCCAGCAGCATTACGCCGCTGCCGCTTTCAACATAGGAATGGACAGTCTCCTGGTTGGGAAGAGCCCTGAACCTGGGAACAAAATTGAAAGCGCGGAATATGTACTCGCTTTGTTGCACCAGCTCCTTTATCAGGGGATCGTCTGCAAAGAGGAAATCGTAGGCACTGAAATCCGCAAGTTTGCGGATATCTTTGTACCCGGGAAGATTTTTAGAATAAACTACCACGCGCTGAACGGTGGCAAACTGCCTGGTCTCAAAGTCCTGGAATTGCTGAAGGTAGTTCTCCAGGCCTATTACAGCGTCCAGCTTCTTTTTCTTGAGGCCTGTTACCAGACCGGAAAGATCCAGGCACTCGAAAGTAAGTTGTAAATTGGGGATCTCCTGCCTGCAGCGTTCCGCCGCCTTGGTAAGGCGCGCAGCCAAACTCCAGCCCGAATTAATGCCTACGTGAAGGACCTCCGAAGAAACGTCCATGAGCTTTTTCGTGTGCGCAAGCTCCAAAGCAGTGCGCTGGAAAAGGTCGTAGTAGGCAATACCTGCCTCTGTAAGGCTTATCTTGCGGTTGCGGGCTCTTGTTATAAGGACCGTTCCGAGCTCTTTTTCGAGAGCCGAAACGTAGCGGCTGACAGCAGGCTGCGGAAGACGCAGGGTCTCCGCAGCCCGTGTAAAGTTCAGTTGCCGTGCTACTTCAAGAAAACAATCGATCTGGCGATCGTTCATATAAGCTCCTTTTGGCTATACGAGGCAGCGCAGGATGTATACTCCGTCATGCAGAGCGTTAAGGTAGATGTATCCGCGGTCGTCAACTACAACGTCCTCTGCGGTGCCCAGCGGCTTGTTGGGCATAGGTACGTCGAAGCAGAGCTTTTCCGGATTCGGCGGGATGAAGTACGCGATCTCCTTCGGTACGTAAGGATCGGAGAAGTCGTAAACGCGCAGTCCAGCGTGGAAATAGCAGTCGTAGATACGGTCTGCGCGGTCCTCTACCCAAGGCTTGTGAGTCATTGGCTCGTGGAGGTTGTGAGGTCCGAAGGATGTCGGGAAGTCCTGGCCAAGCTCGTTGAAGTTCTTGTACGGCCAGTTTTCCGGAACTTCCGGATAGGGGAATACGGAGATCAGCACCGGATCTGTGGGATCGGAGATATCGAATGCCTCTATGCCGCAGAAAGAGTGTACGCCGAACTCGTCGAATTCCTTCTTGGAATAGGTCCACTGGCGCTCGCCTTCCTGCATGCCTACAGCAAACCTTGTGCCGTGGATAGGCATGAAGGTGTGGCACAGAGCTCCGCCGAACTTAGTAGCAAAGGGCGGGGTCATCTTGCATTCGCCGAGTACCTGCGGCCATGCGGGGTTGGAGATGTCCAGGATCTTGAATCCGCCGCCTGCGCAGGAGAGGTATGCCAGATTGTCGTCTGTGCCCACGTAGGGGAAGTGCACGAATCCGGGGTAGGTGTTGTAGCCCTGCCAGCCGTGCCATTCCTTCTTGCGGGTCTTTTCGGTCTGGTTGCCGAAGAACTGTCCGGGGTTCCACCAGCGGCCTACTTCTACCGGGTGCTCCGGATCCTGGATGTCTACGATGCGGTAGATGAAGTCCTTGAAGCCTGTAGCGGTTCCGGAAACGTGGATGTACCTGCCGCCGTTGTAGGAGAAGCGGTGAACGCCTGCTCCCTTGCCATTCTCGGGGTCTCCGGTGGACCAGAAGGAGAGCTTCTTGGGGTGCTCCGGATCTTCCTTAAGAGAGTAGATATGTATTCCGCCCGGTGCCGGCTTGTAGTGCTCCGGTGCGGGTCCGTGCAGGAACGGCAGGCAATTGCCGTTGGATACGATCATAAGGTCGTCGCAGACCTGTACCTTAGGTGTGGACATGTAGGGATATTCCTTGGGGTCCATTACCGGCATGTACTGGATGTGGCGCGGGTTTGCGGGGTCTGTAACATCAAGTATCTCTACGCCGTAGCCGAAGAAGCATCCGCCGTAAAGATAGTACTTTCCGTCCTTGGTCTTGTAGAGCTGAGACTGGAACAAGTAGTGGTTATCGCAGTCGTGGTGCGCAAGAACCTCCATGTTCTTTATGTAGCCCTCGTTGCCCGGACTTTTAGCGTAAAATTTGCTCATTGAGTTCCTCCATGATAGGTGTTTTGGGGTCAACTGTTGTGTGATGCATGCTGATGTTTACGCTTCAATTATAATGTTGAAAAACGCATAAATCAAATAGAATTTGCGATAAAATGTTATAACAAATTTGTTATCAAAAAACTTCATTTTTAGCATTATTTATTTTGTACCAATAGCTTTATAATAGAGCTGTGATGCATGTTATTTTTAAAACAATCTATTTTTAGGAGGTTATCTTAATGAAGATCCTGGGACTTTCCTGTGGTACCAAAAACGGCAACAACGACACCATGTGCCGCGTTGCCCTGGAAGCTGCCCGCGAAATGGGAGCTGAGATCGAATTCATCCACGTATTCGACTGGGATATCAAGTATTGCACCGGTTGTGTGGCTTGCTCCAAGGGCCTTGTAATGGGCAAAGGCATGATCTGCACCCAGCGTGACGACTACGCAGCCCTTTACGAAAAGATGGTAGAGGCTGACGGCGTTCTGGTAGTAGATCCTATCTACGAATCCGGCGGATCCGGCTTGTTCCATGTTCTTACAGACCGTATGGGCCCCGGACACGACACCGGTATGCTCCTGATGCTGGACGGCAAGCTCAAAGAGCAGGGCAAGGAAGGCCTTAACCCCCGTATATTCCAGCAGAAGGCAATTTCCTTCGTCGGTATCGGCGGCTCCGACTGGGCTGTCCGCGTAGAAGCTGACCACGCAATGCTGGCTCTTTCCCCGGGCTGGAAGGTAGTAGACAACGACTTCTTCTCCTGGAGCAAGGACGTCATCATGCAGGACGACAAGATCGCAAGGATGAGAGAAATAGGCAAGAATCTCGTAGAGGCTGCCCAGTACATCATAGACAACCACGTAATGATCCCCGGTTCCGAAGAGCTGGATCTGTGGAAGGGCAAAGAAGGCGGCTGCCCGCACTGCCACGGCAACGCATTCTACATCTTCCCTGGCACCAACCACGCAGTCTGCGAGCTCTGCGGTCTGGAAGGACATCTGGAGCTGCAGAACGGCGCTATGCGCCTGGTACCGGATCCTGAGCTGGGCCCCAACGGTCAGATCTGGCACTGCCACGACCTCGTATCCGGCAAAGCTGCACACGGCAAGGACATCTTCGAGAACGAGAGCAGGCTCATGGAGCTCTTCAAGGACGAGGAGTTCAAGCGCCGCAAGAAGCACTACACAGAGGTGATAGCTCCTACACCGTCCCCGTCCAAGGGAAAATAATATAAGCCGTACCTAACGAAAGGAAGTATTATCATGGCATTTGAATTCAATCTTATGCGCAGTCTTATCTACGTAGGACTTGCAAAGGAAGAATACCGTCCTAAGCTGGAGGAGTGGCTGTACAAGTATCATGTACCCGAATCCATCAGCAAGTTTACCCCGTACTGCATCAAGTACGCTTTCTACCAGGCTTATCCGACTCCTCCGGAAGGAGAGCGTTTCGGCGTCAGAAAGATGCAGCTTACCGAGCACTACTGGCTCGTAGACGAGCACCTGCCCGAAATGGCTAACAACATCTACAACGAGTACATGCCCATGGACGTTCTGCGCTGGCAGGGCTGCATCCCCGATGTGGATTCCAAAGAAGTCCACGAGAACGCCGAGACCGGCGATGCCGGCAGAGCCGTAGGCGGCGGAGATTTCCCGCCCTTCATCTTCGCGTTCGTTCCTATCAACTGGGAAGAGGACCTCAAGGGCAAGGGCCGCACTCCTGAAGACGGACCCAACTACCGCTGGCAGTTCCTCATCCAGTATCCGGATGGCGTAAGCAAGGAAGACGGAGAGAAGTGGTTCTGGGAGCAGGTAGTTCCTTACTTCCAGCAGAGCAAGTATGTAAACCGCTTCGTTTCCAGCAAGGTAAAGATCAACTACGGCGCTCCGTCGGCTCAGTTCGACCGCCTCTGCGAGATCTGGTTCGAAGGACCGGAAGAATGGTACCAGGCTGCAGTAGTTGAGGCTGCTGACAAGATCGCTAAGCCGGCATGGGCTCAGCAGGATCAGTTCCCGTATCTTAAGCCGCAGCACAACATTGCCTCCCTGTTCCTTGGAGACCGCGCTACCAGCGACAACCTGTCCCAGTACCGCGGATTCATAACCATGCGCTAAGCCGCACGGCAGTACATTTAAAGGGGAATATTTATGAAACCTACAAAGAAGATGATCATCACCCAGAACCTGGTGTTCAACGCACCGTTCGCTCTGGTAATGGTCATAGTATCAAATCTTATAAACCACCAGCCGTTCGGAGTGGAGACCATAGGAATGTTCTTCATTTCTCTGGTAATAGTGGAGATCCTCGGATTCATCATCCCGGTTCAGAAGATAGCAGGCTTCATGGCCGCTAAGTTCTACAAGGGCAAGAACCCCATGGGCATGCCCCAGTTCCTGCTTACAGCTCTGGTCCTGACTCTGATCTTCACCATATTCATGACCCTCAGCATGACCCTTATAGGCATGCTTCTGGGCGGTGCTCCGCTGTCCGGTTACTGGGGTGCTGTTCTGCACAGCTTCCCGCTCCTCTGCGTTGCAGCTTACTGCTCCGTAATGATCTTCCTGCCTCTGAGCATGAAGGTCTCCGGAATGGATAAGGTAGCAGGCGGTCCGAGATAGGCTCGCAGTCAGTCTGTAAAACAAATAAGCGCTCTCCGCATCAGCGGGGAGCGCTTTTGTATTGTTGTTATTCTTCTATGAGGCCCAGCTCTACATAGAGCGGATAGTATTCGTCGTACAGACCGCAGATGGCGTCCATTCCCATGTTGGGGCTGAATGCCTTCTGTATAACGGTCTTCCAGGAGCCGTACTGCGCATACAGCTGGTCCGGGGTGGGGCCGTCCTCGTGTCCGTAAGTGTTGAGGTTGCTTTCCTTGACCTTTGCAAGGCCTTCGGGGTCGTTTTCGTAGGCCGCAAGGCGTATCCTGTTGCGTTCAGCGGATATCGCCCTTGCCATTTCCTCTGTGCTTGCGCCTTCGGCCCTCATCTTGTAAAGGATGTCCGAAAGGGATGCCAAAGACTGGTGGTAGGCTATTCTGTTGGCCTTGGCTTGGGCAACGAATTCCTCGTCTGTCCAGTCGTACTGGGCGTAGGTGGCAAGCCTCGGGGAGTCAGGGTTTGGCGCAAAGCCGTAGACAGCGTTGGGGTCCTCCACGATGTCCTTCATAGCCTCGGGGTTCTTCCTGGGGTCGTGGTCGTACGCAAACTTGTAGTCGTAGTCCGCAGGGGTGTACTGCTGATCCGCTTTGGTGATGCCTTCCGCGTAGATCTGGGCAAATTCGCTCTTCATGGAGATAGGAATGAAGCCATTAGCCGTGTAATCCGCGGACTTTGCGTCCCAGTCCTGCTTGCCCCATTCTCTTTCGCCGTCGTCCGCAACGATCATGTATGCCTGTGCGGGGTACTGGTTCCTGCTGTCTATGGTGTAGTACATCATGCTGGTATCGCTTCCGCTGTTGCCGAAAGCGAGCACCGGGCGCTGTCCTATCTCTCTTTCAACATATATGGACTTGTTGCCGTTGAGGTTCTTCTGGATGAAGCCGCCGGTCAGAACGAGCTCGTCTCCGTCCTCGTACTTGAAGTTCATGTTGGAGGATTCGGTCTCGTGGCCCTTCTGTTTTACCTCGAAATCGGTGCCTATCACGTGGTTGGGCGTTACGTAGTCCTTGATCGGGGAGTTTGCAACAATGGCCCTTGTTGTGGTGCGCTCGGTACCGCTGATGACATAGATTATGAAATCGTTCTCGTAAAGGTACCTGACAAGCTCCACCATTGGGAGATAGAAGTTGTCCAGATAGCGCATGTTGTTGAAGCTTGAGGTCTTTTTCTGGCCGAACTCAACTGCGTAGTTGTAGAATTCTTCCATGGTCATGCCGGCAAAGGCCTTGGCAAAGTTCCTGGCGAGGGTCTCGTCTGCAACGTAGCCCGGCTTTATGGATATTGCTACCTGCTTCAGCTGGTTGGAGACGCGCTCCGGGTGGTCCTTAAGGCAGAACTCTATGAACATCATGGTGTCATAGTAGGTGTAGAAGGTCTCGCAGGCCAGGGTGCCGTCCATGTCGAACACCGCTATGCGGTCCTTTACAGGTATGAAGCTGTCCTTTTGCGAGGGGTCTGTAACTTTAGCCACGTATTCCCTTAGCTGCTTTGCCGCGTTAGAGTCCGCTGTCCAGTACTGGGTGAGCGGTGTGGCACTGGGTACCTGCCTGTTGATACCTGCAATAGCCGCAACTATAGCGAGGCCTATAAGCAGCATAGCCAGAGCCAGCGCTATCGTTTTTACGGCTGTGTTCCTGTTTTTCACCAATGTTTGCTCCTTTTCATAAATAAACAGAGGCCCTAAGGCCTCTGTTTTGAATTATCAATTAGTTAGTTGGCCTGTTTGTTTCCCGGACGGAAGCGCACCACCTTGTTGGAGGTGTTCTTTTCGAGCGGGGTGTGGCGCACAAAGATGTGCTTTATCATCTTGTAGGCCGGGTTGCCTGCGTTGGTCTCGTTAACAGCCTTCCAGAGGTATTCCTCCACCTTTGCGGCGTCGTTGGCATCGTCGCCAAGAGCGGCCTTTACAACATCCCAGTCCGGATAGATGGACGCGGCAATGATTGTGTCGTCCTTGTTTTCGGACTCGAGCTCGAACACCATGGACTCGTTTATGCACTCGTGGAGCGAAAGTTCGTACTCCAGCTCTTCCGGGAATACGTTCTTTCCGTTCTTGGTGATGATGACGTTCTTTGCGCGGCCGGTTATAAATATGTAGCCGTCCTTGTCTATGTAGCCCAGGTCTCCGGTGTGGAGCCAGCCGTCCTGTATAACTTCTGCGGTAAGGTCCGGACGCTTGTAGTAGCCGAGCATTACGTTTTCGCCGCGCACGCAGATCTCGCCTATGCCGTCTTCGTTAGGCTCGTATATCATTGCGCCGCCGCCCGGGAAGGCCACACCTATGGAAGCAGCCTTGGGGCAGGTGTCCGGGTTGAGGGCGCCCATCGGAGCGCACTCGGAAAGTCCGTAGCCCTGCAGCGCCTGGATGCCGAACGCCTGGAAATCCTCCAGAATAGCCGGATTTATAGCCGCGCCGCCCGCTATGAACATGCGGAACCTTCCGCCGAACTGCTCCTTTATCTCCTTAAAGAACAGGTTGGAAACGTCCATGTGGAGCTTGTTGCGGAAGAACAGGGATATCTTTACGCCCTTCTTTGCAACGGATTCCTTGCCCTTTGCGCGTATGCTCTTCCAGATCTGCTTGTGCAGAGTCTCGAACACGGCCGGCACGCCAAGGAAGAAGGTCGGGTGCACTTCCTGGATGTTCTTGAGTATGTACTTAAGACCTTCGCAGTGCGCAACCGCCGAGCCCTTGAAGTGGGGCATAAGGAAGTCAGCCGTGTACTCGTAGGTGTGGTGTATCGGAAGCATGGAGAAGAATATCTCGTGATCCGAAACGTAGAGCACGGTAGGTGAAATGATCAGGTCCGCGCAGATGTTGCGGTGGGAGAGCATTATGCCCTTAGCCATGCCTGTGGTGCCGGATGTAAAGATGATTATCGATGTTTCGCGGGAATCTATCTGAGCGTCTATGAAGCTGCGGTCTCCGCCTGCAACAAGCGCCTTTCCGGCCTCAAGGAGCTTCCAGAATGAGATCACCTGAACGGACTTTTTAGCGCCGGTCTCATCGCCTTCAAGGGCAACTTCCACGGTGCGGTCTTCGTGCTCCTGCTGAGCGATAAGGTACTTCAGCGGGGTGCCGCCTTCAGCCATCATGCGGGTGAATATAGGCTCGCGCTTCTTGTCGAAGAAGACTGCGGTAGCCTCGGATTCTATGATCAGGTTCCTGAGGTCAGCGTAGGGCAGCTCCTTGTCCAGAGGCACTGCGCAACCGGTTCCGCAGACTACAGCCATATCGCTTACGGCCCAGGTGTAGTTGGTGTCTCCGATTATTGCAATGCGGTTCTCCTTAAGCCCCATAGCAATGAGCTGGGTGCCCAAGCCGTTGATATCTGCCATGTATTCCTTAAAGGTTATGGTCTTGTACGGACCTTTTTCGAACTTGGTGTAGAACGCAATGTGGTCCGGGAAAAGCTGGGTGGAGGTCTCTATCATGTTCTTGATAGAGATGATGGGTCGGGGATCGCGGTACTTTACGTACTTGCGTGGGTCGTCCTTAACGGCCTGGACCAGGCGGTTCGCCCAATCCCAGTCGTCCTTAAGCATGCGGTTATACTCTTCTTGGGAAACTGGCTTCATTCTTTTATCCTTTCAATTAATTATTTTCTGTATATTAATAGAAGGAGTTTATAACTAAAACCGCGCCTTGTCAAGGCAGGGCGCGGTAGTAATTGGTTTTCTGAATTGTGAAACTTGCCGGTTTTAGTTGCTGGATGTGGGCATATACGGGATCAGCAGCTGAGCAAGGCTTGCAATGTTCCTTGTCTGGATAAGAACTTTGCCGTTTCCGTGGAACTCGTTAACAAGGCCTTCTCCGGACTTGAAGCCAATAACGCCGGAAGCCGGGTGGATGTTGTAATCCAGGGTGGCATCCCAGGCCACTACATGATGGTTATCTATTATAAGAGGCCTGTCAGGTGTAATATCCAGCTCTATAAGAGCGCCGAAAGCGTTTACCAGAAGGTCTCCCTGTCCTGTGGTCTCCATGATAAAGAAGCCGCCTGTTCCGCCAAAGAGCGCCTTGCCGAAGCTCTGCGACCTTACCTCATAAGATACGCTGCTGTCGCATGCAAGGAACGCGCCTGTGTTGAGCCTATACTGCCTGGAGCCTACTTCGAGCTTTGCAACCATTCCGGGGGTTGCCGGTGCAACTGCAATGCGGGCACCGCTTGCGTTGCCTGTAGCTGTGGTGATAAATACGCCTTCACCTGTAGCTACAGACCTTGCCACAGCTTTGAAAAAGCCGCCGATCCCGCCTCTGTCAGAATTGGACTTGCCCTCAAGAGCAACATCCTGCATGTATACCATGGCACCGCTCTCTATCCTTACCTGCTCTCCCCCTGCAAGTGATATCTCAACGATAGGGTTATCTGCGTCTCCGAAAATCTGATAATTCATTGTTGATCCTCCTTTTGCGAGTGATTGGATTACTCACATATTTTATCATAATACATGATCCTTCGGGGGCATTTCTTACGGCGTATTACAAAAATAATAATATACGGACCCTGAGTAACTTAAAGATCAGTACGATTCAGCTGTATAGGTAATGCTATGCGTCTTTTCATTCACAACGACCCATGCGAGCTTTGCATGGTTAAAATCGTTTGGTTTATAAGGTTCACTGCACAGCACATAGACTGAATCATCGTTGCTTAAAGAAGAAAAAATGTAGGATGGCAAAGCCTCAGCGACCTGGCTGTTATCCTTTGTTCCAAAGCAGAGTGCTGTTGCCTTGGCCTTGTCGATACATGCCTGGATCTCTGAATCATCGGCAATAAAGCTCAATGTTAGAGCCCGGCCTCCGAAATTGTTGTAGGCTTTAAACGCTGCATCTTTTGCGTTGGCCGGGATCTTCTTCGGAAAGCACTCGGTAACGCCATGCATATCATCTACCAGGCGCAGGCACTTGCTGTAGTTTGTCTTATCGGTCGTTTCATATTCCAACTTGAAGAACCAGGGATTCTCAATTAAAAATATGATGCAAGCGATGACCGCCACCGCGATCACAGCCAGGATTATCGCAGATCTTTTCTTTTTACCCAGTCCCATTTAAATACTCCCAGTTGTTTATTTGTATGATCAGTATGGTTTAATTATACATCAGAGTCCATCAAAGAGCATTTGCTTTCTTAAAATATACCGCGCAAAGATTCTTTGCATTGGCAAAAGTATATGTGCTTATGATACAATTAAAAAGAGGAGATGGTTTTATAATGGTAAAAACTAAAGGACGCACATCAAAACTTGTATTGTTTGTGTTAATTGGTACCCTGTTGTCTGCTGCAGCCTGCGGAAAGGCAAGTGATCTGGCGATCGATCCCGGGATCTAATTTAAAAAACATAATAAAAAATGATGAAAGCTATCTTATCGAAAAAAACAGCACTTATCGCTGCCGCTGCAGTCATCATTATAATTACTGCAGTTTTTATTGGGCCATGGAGATCTGGATCAACTGGAACGGCGAACAACATTTCAGAAGTCAAAGCGATATCTGAAAAGAGCTCCGTTTCGATGTCCAGAAGCACATTTATGAAAGAAATCCCGGCAGGATGTTATACAAAGGAACTGTCTGAAGAAGATCTGAAGGCCTTCTTCGGCGGAAAAGCCATCTCTGAACTGGCACCTTTTGCTGCAGGTTCTGAAAAACTATACCGTGCTTACTATAACAGTGACGGATCTGTTTTAGGCCTGCATCTCTCATGGACATATAATGGCGGCAGTCTGTTTATTTCTTTCGAAAGAGGCTCGAAAGTTCCGACAAACCCTATGGGCATAGTAAAGCCTTCATATAAGCCCACCATAGTAAACGGATTCACGGTTTATCTCTGCAGATGGATCATGCCGGACAGACAAGGCAATGATTACATTGTGACACCTAATGAATACGATCTGCTTATGTGCGATGGCGAGGTGTTGATACACAGCTTTTGTTTTGACAGCGTATTGAACGAAATGCTTGATTTCTGCGACAGACTCACACAGACCAGTCTCGATTTGGATGCGCTGAGAGATATGGATGCGCGGGAATAGTAGTACAGTGGATCAGACACCATTGATTCTCGAATTCTGATATCACAGATCCATTTGATCGGATCAGTATCAAAGCTGAAGTAATGCCTTTTCCAGGAGAAAAGCCTTAATTTTGTTTTCACTATCAGGTTTACCGTCATAGTATTCAATTAGAAGCTTTTTATATTCGCTGACCATTTCTGCAGGGATCACGATCAGACCTTTTCCGCTGCTTATTAGAATGTGATTGGCGAATATCACGGCAGTCCGCTTGTTTCCGTCCAGGAAGAGCTGCTTCTTCATAACATAGATCAGGGCAGAAACGGCGCGGTCGATGCAGTCGTTTTTTTTCAGAATGTCAGTAAGTTGTTCCTGTACCTGGCTTTCTATAGGAAGAGGCGGTATATAGGTCGATCCGCCTATGGTGACCGGGACACTTCTGAGTTTTCCTGCGGTCACGGAAAATCCTGCTTCAACCAGAGAGTTGATCTGGCAGAGCAGAGAATAGTTGGACGGATACTGAAGAACGCCCTTGTTCAGGATAAACTCCCAGGCATGCTTCAGGTTGACGACCTTGCTGATGTCGTCCGCGCTCATGCCGCTGACCTTCCCGCCGTTAACGATGGTCTCTGTATCCGAGTAAGTTGTAGCAACACCTTCCAGCATTGCCTGTTTGTAAATAGAATCCACGAGGTTCCTGTATGCAAGCGCACGGTTCAGTTCAACTGCCTCCGAAAGCTCTGTTTCCACATAATTCGTCTCTTTAAGCTGCTTGTTTATGGATCTGAGCCGCTTTTTCAGGTCCCTTGCAAGGATATTGTTTTCGAGGATCAGGTTATAAAGCTCGTTGGAGTATTCGCCGGCGTATTTTGTGACAGGTACACCGTCGCTTCTGAAATGTGTATAAATGTACTTGCCGGAGCTTTTTTCGCGTATTTCTATCGATCCGTGCAGGAGTTTTTCAAGGCGTTTTGTGATCTGCGCTTTTTCTTCTATAAGTGTAGCAATGGTGTCCATCGGATGACCTCCAGTGTGAAACAAAGGCATTATTCTCGTTTCACATTATACACCATTATTCGAAAATGTGAAACAATTTTTATAAAAAAGATTCACATTGCGCCTGATGTAAACTGTGTTCCGATAAGAAAAACCACGTTTCTGCAAATAAACGCGGTCCCTGTTGGTGGACCAAGCCGATCTGTAGACGAACCCTGATTAGTTTATCAACTTGTTTTTAAACTTCATAATGTGCGTGTATTTTAAAGTGATTTTTTCTGACGGTGATCAGGCCGTCCCGCTGCATTTTTCCAAGCTCCTTTGAAAGTGCGCTTCGCTCCAGGTTAAGGTAATCGGCCAGCTGCTGGCGGTCAAACGGGATGTCAAACTCATAGCTGCTTTTTTGAAGCGAAACAGTGTTCAGGTACGACATGACCCTGCCCCTGATCGTCTTTGGCGCGGTGTGAAAACTTCTTCCTGAAAGCGTCAGATTCTTATGCGCGGAAATGCTTAAGAGATTAGACATGAAGGTCATGCCCCAGGGGCCGGTCGGATCTGAGATCCGCTGCAGACTGCCGATCTGCAAAAAGAGGATGCGGCAGTTTTCATTTGCAACAACATCCACAAGCATGGGTTCATTGGGAAGGTACGCATAGGTCTCCGCAAAAAACTGACCTTTTCCAATGTGGCTCAGGATCGTTCGGTTTCCCCAAACGTCATTGTTTTCTATCGTAACACTGCCTTCAAGCACCAGGCCCATGCGGTCCGTCTGAGAACCGGCGTGAAGTATTACCGCAGCTTTCTTATAGCTTTTTTCTTCTGCATGAAAAAAGGCAAGGGCAGCTGAGATCTCCTCAGGTGTCAGGCCACGAAACAGTATGGATCTCTGCAGGATCTCTGTATTCATAAACACCTCGGTATTTTTCAAAAATGTGGTTATAACCACATACTTATCTCAATCATCATACTATAATGCAGACAGAAAGGCAAGGTGAAAGACCATGAGCAATACGATAATGGAAGGCTGTCAGGGGAAGCCTCAGCTGCAGATATTTGAAAAGACCTGCCCTAACTGCGGCGCCGAGATCGAGATCTTTTCCATAGATACTCAGGCGACGTGCGAAAAATGCGGGTTCACTGTTTATAACGATACTTTAAACTGCGTACAGTGGTGCAAATATGCCAGACAGTGCGTAGGTGACAAGATGTATGAGCAGATGATGAAAATAGCGGAAAGACAGAAAGCTGCAAAGGCTTCGAAAGGAGAGCAGAAATGAAACGTAAGATAATCAAGATAGACGAAGAAAAGTGCAATGGCTGCGGACTGTGCGCAGAGGCTTGCCACGAAGGTGCTATCGATATCGTAGACGGCAAGGCAAAACTGATGCGTGAGGATTTCTGCGATGGATTCGGCGACTGTCTGCCGAACTGTCCGACCGGTGCAATATCTTTTGAAGAGCGGGAGGCTCCAGCGTACGATGAAACAGCTGTAAAAGAAGCGAAGAGATCTCCTGTAAGTGCGGTAAAGCCAACTTCCCGCCTGGCGCAGTGGCCCTGCCAGATCAAGCTGGTGCCGACGCAGGCTCCCTTCTTTGACGGAGCTAAGCTTCTGATCGCAGCGGACTGCACGGCATATGCTTATGCAAATATGCACGAGGACTTCATGAAAGGCAAAGTCACTATCATAGGATGCCCGAAGCTGGATGGTGTGGATTATACAGATAAGCTGACAGAGATCATTCGCAATAACGATATCAAAAGCGTGACGATAGTGCGCATGGAGGTTCCGTGCTGCGGCGGACTTCAGCGAGCTGCTGAGAATGCGCTTAAAAACAGCGGAAAATTCATTCCCTGGCAGGTGGTGACCATCTCCAGGGATGGTAAGATACTTGACTAAGGAGGATCAGGCAATGAGTTATCAGGAATGGAAAGAAAAGACGACTGGGTTTAAAAAGGTAGATGTCAGGGGCATACAGGGAAACTTCTTTCAGGGGCTGAAAAAACAGGCCATGCAGCTTCCCGCCGGAAGCGGTCTGGAGATAGTGCAGAGCTTCGATCCGATCCCGCTGTACGAGGTGATGGAAGACCTGGGTTTTGAGCATTATACTGAACAGAAGGGTGAGTCCGAGTTCCATGCTTATTTCTACCGCACAGAGGTAAAACATGAGGAAAAGGACATTCCTATGCGTCCGGCAGCGCTTACCAACATGCCATTGATCGATGAGAAGCTGGGGAATATCGCAGTGAATTTCTGGGACCTTACCTGGAATGATAAGCACAGGCACCTGCCTTACGAGATAAGACTGCTTCTTTCCCTCACCAATGCTGTCGGGGCGGGGCGCATGCGCCAGGCAACGCGCGAGCTGGTGAAAGCTTACATACACGGGCTGGACAGCGCAGCGCTGGATGACGTGTTTGAGCTTCTTGCCTGGAATCAGGGCATAGGGTATTTCAGCTCCGAGATCGGTCCGTCCACTCTGTTTGCTGCTTATAAGACGATCAAAAATATGGAAAGGCAGGGAAAGGACCGCGGAGAGATCTGCGAAGCTCTTAAGGAAAAGTTCGGAGAAAAGAACCCGGACGTGAAGGTATAAGACAGAACACCATGATGTGACATTTTACACGCAAAGCAAATCCTCCAAACGGATTTGCCCGGAAGGCTTATTCCACCAGAAGTAGAATTTTCTCAATTTTCTCGTTATTTACGAATTGCTCCTCTTACAGTATCATGTAAATGCGGGCCGCAAAATCGCAGGAATGATGAACAGCAAAGGAGCAAAATCATGGATACATTAAAAATCGGACGGTATATCCAGCATTTACGGAAGGTTGCCGGCATGACGCAGAAAGAACTGGCAGAGAAGTTGAATATCTCTTTCCAGGCCGTCTCAAAATGGGAGAACGGGGATACGCTTCCCGATACCGGGATCCTTCTCGATTTGTGCGACATACTGAATACAACGGCAGATAAGCTGCTCAACGGAGGAAGTCTCGCGCCAGTCGAGCGCAGGCTCATGAAGCTTGAGGACGTTACGACCGGCTTTCAGTATATGGAAAGCATAGGAAAGCTTTTCGGCGAAGACTGCACCTTTTTCGTGGGAATGATCGAGGGGATCAACGAAAAAATGAATATCGACATTTTGACCTATCTGAAGGATCCTATGACCCGGGAGGTAATGTATGCGGAGGTGCTGATCCAGGGGATCCTTTCCGGGCGTACCGTAGATATGGACGAAATTGAAGCAAACTTCCAAAACGAAAAGATGGTGAATGCAATTCGACGCTATATCGCCAAAGCAAGCGGGAATCCCGAGACAGCAGTATAGACCCTCTGAGAAATCACCCCTCGTATGAATCCGGCGATTTATGCGAGGGGTGTATTTCGCTCTTATGGCAGCAGACCTGCGAGAAATGCAGGAAAACAACGTGTTTCAGAGATTTGGATAGACAAATCGGAATTTGAAAACCACGATTTCATAAGTGGTTACTGCCCCTCATAGGGCTTTAATAAAATCCTCCAAAACGCTTGAAAACAAAGGATTTATCGCAATGTGTCCGCCTTATCCCTTTATACGATTTCACTTGCGTTTATGCTTCCCTCGCCACCTCATAAGGGCAAAAATAAGGGAAGAAAAATCTGATAACAAGCTATAAAAACAAGTGGCAATCGGGAAACTGTGACATATGTGCGAATATATTATACTGGAGGATTTCAAGATGGACAAGTACATTTATGATGAAAACAACGGTCTTTGGTATGAACTGCAAGGCGAATACTATTTGCCGTGCCTTAGCTTGCCCCCCGAAGAAGAAAAGCCTATCGGGATATGGGGACAGCGGCACAAACGCTACCTGAAAGAACATAGAAAAGCAACCTACACAACACTTCTGACCAGCGGTAAGCTCAACACTTATCTTTCCGGCATCAACGAACAGGCGCAGGAACGCTTTGAACGGCTCATAGATGGCATGAAGCAGGCACAGGGTATCACGGAACAATTAAAGGCGGAAAACGCCTTAGAATGGGTCAGGAGAATGAATAATATACGGGCTTGTGCGATGGAGATTGTGAATAAAGAAATCATCTTCGCATAGCAGACTGGCGGTAACGCAAAGCGAGGGGTAAAGGTGTAAATGCCTTACCCCTCGTATTTTATGACGAGAATATGGCTTAACACAAGGCATTTGTGGGTTAAAAGCGCTACAGTAGAGAGATTATGCTGAAAACATAGGGTTTGGCAATCCAAAAGCAAACTTTTTATGAATGTTGTCTGTTGCCTCTTGACTTATATCGGCAATCTATATATAATCGATATGTAGACTGTCGATACAAGGAGGGACATATATGGCAATTGATAAATCTCTGATTTCAGGGAATACAGATATGCTGATTTTGAAGCTGCTTGAAAAACAAGATATGTATGGGTATCAGATGATAGAAGAACTTGCGAAGCAATCCGACCATACTTTTGAATTGAAAGCAGGAACATTATATCCTCTGCTCCATCTCTTAGAGCAAAAGCAGTATCTTGTGTCCTATGACGGAGAAACTGTTGCGGGGAAAACAAGAAAATATTACAGGATTACAGATGAAGGGAAAAGATTTCTTGTGGTGCGGCTGTCTGAGTGGGAAAGCTACTCTGCCGCAGTCAATAAGGTTTTGTCGGGGGGTGTTTTGCTTGCAGGAATATAATTCTCCCGAAGAATATATCAAGGATGTTCAAAGATACATTCGTTGGAGCAGAGCAAAGGTTGTGGCAACAAGAGAGCTTTCTGACCACATAAACGACCAATACGATGCTTTGCGGGAAAACGGTCTGAATCAGAAAGAAGCAATGAGAAAAGCCATTGAAGAAATGGGCGATGCAGATGTAGTTGGGACAGAGCTTGATATTGTCCACCGCCCGAAAGTGAATTGGCTGTTGCTGCTCATAGCAGGCGTGTTGCTGCTGAGTGGTATTCTAATCTCTGCTATGCTAACCTCAATATCCCTGACCGTACCAAAGATAATCGGTATTGTGCTTGGAGTTTGTGTTGCTGCTTTTTTGTATTTTATTGATTACACTGTCTTAATTCGCTTTCCAAGAGCGTTATACGGACTGCTCTCACTGGCGGCAATCTTCGGGCTACTCTATGAATTATGGAACGGATTTGCACCGCTTGGATACGGTTTTCTGTTCTACCTGCTGCTATGCTATCCGATTGTTTTGGTCGGAATCCTGTTTTATGAAAAGAACAGTGAAAGCGAGACAAAAATCATACATTACTGGCTATATGCTATTTTTCCGCTGACTTTAGCGTTAATAAATCAAGCGTTTCCAGTTTTTGTGTTGCTGTTGGCTTGCGAGCTATTCATCTTTTGCTGCGGGTTAAAATTAAAATGGCTGAAATGGAATCGTGTTAATATCTTCGGTGTGGCTTGTATGCTGATTTTTCTTATTATCGGAGTGTACCTGTTAAGCCGCTTTTATCATCTTTTTCGCTTGCAGGAAAATACAGGATATTTACAACAGCTCGATTTCTTTTCGGTGTTTCGTGAAGCGGAGTTAATTGGAAAAAGCGGAATGCCTGTTGATGTGAAGGTAATGAGCTACTTCTATGACCACCCAATCACCCTGCTCCTGTACGAATACGGAAAATTTTCACTTGTATTTTTGCTGTTTGTATTCGGGATATTGTTTGCTATCCTTTACAGGACTTCAAAAAAGCAGGATACAGAGGTTGGCAAACTTCTAACCAATACCGTGCTGTTGATTTATATTTTACGAATTGTTTTCACTGCCTTATCCGACATTGGGGTTCTTCCGAACTTCTTTATGTGCGTCCCCTTCGTTGTAACAGGAGGAATGTTCATTATTTACGATATGGCACTTGTTGGAATTATCCTATCAGTAAACCGCAATGAGAGCATTGCAAAGGATTGGATTAAATTAAAAAGCAAGCGTAACGCTGCTAAAAACGGAGGTCAACTATGAAAAAATTCTTATGTGCTATTCTATTCTTGACGATGGTAATCAGTCTCTCCGCCTGCGGCGGTAAAGGCGTTTCGACACTTGTGAAGCATTATGGTCAGGAAAAGGTCGATGAAATGGAAATCGAGTGTACCGATGAAACACAGCTAAAGGTCGCAAATGACCTCATAGCAGAAGCAAAGGATATTATGTCTTACTGCGGGTCAGGAGACGGTACGAATAAAGAGGACTGCGGTGCGTTAGAAAGATACTATTTCTTTGATGATAAGGCGGTTCGGGCAGATGTTTCGATAGAACTTGTAACCACCAAACAGGAAAATGGGAAGGGATATATCTGGGTGAAATATTCAGCCGATTATTACGATAAGGATGATACTCTCATTTCTGGTAACGGAGAAGCATATTCACGTTGGGATATTGAACAGTTAGATGGAAAATGGACGGTAACGTTAATTGACGAAATACCGTAAGGATTGGTGAGTGTATGCAGAAACAAGCCGAATGGATATTATGTCCTGTTTGTGGCAACAAAACCCGTGACAGAACAAGATATGATACGGTCTTGAAAAACTATCCTCTCTACTGCCCGAAGTGCAAGCAGGAAACGCTGATAGAAGCAGAGAACTTGAAAGTAACCGTTATAAAGAAACAGGAAAACTAATCTCTATATGTATGCCGCCGTGTATGGGTAAAACCATAGCGGCGGTTTTTCTTCGCCTATCGGCTGCCTCTGTCAAAGGATTTCTTTCGTGGCTTTTGCTGTCTGCCCTGCTCCTGCAACTGTCTGAGCCTGTTTCGGACGCTCTCCTTTTCGGGCGGTCTTGGCGGTCTGCTCTTTTGTTTCACCTGACGCTCCCATTCGGCAAGGTCACGGTTGTATTGTTCCACAACGGCTTCCGCCTCCCGATAGGTCGCCATGAATGCCTGCACATCGGGATAACCGTCCTCCCTGAGAATATCGGGGAGCTTATCCAGCCTGCGGTCAATTTCTTGCTTCGTCTGCTGTATCTGCTCGGTAAGGGCTTTGCGCTCCTTGCCCTTGAAAATCCCTGTTGTTTCTGCAAGCTGTGTTTTCAGCTTGGGCAGAATGTTGTCCTGCAAATTCCTAATCCCTCTTGCCTCATCCTGCACCCGTATCATTAGATTCCGCATGGTGCAGAACTCTGTCATATCAATATCCAGCGTGGGCTTCGGCGGTATCCCGTATTCACGGATAAGGTTTTGTAAAATGTCCTTCGCCTTGTTCACGATACGGCGGAACAGATTCGGCAGCCAGCCCTCGCTTTTAATGGATTGGCTAACCTTGTCGTGTATCTCGGTTTGTTTGATTTCCAGTATTTTAGCCTCCTCAATCCCCGATACAAGTGCCATGTCCGCTGTCCTGTTCCATTCCTGCCTTGTAGCGTTGTCGGCTGCAATCTCTTCGGCTTTGGGATTGTTCTTGCCTATTTTCTTTGTCGGCAGGTACACGCTGTTTTTGTCAAATACCTTCAGGTGCTGTTCAGGGTTTTCAATATGGAGATTGATAAGGTTTGTATAATCCTCTTTTACCTCCCGAAGAAAAGGCTCTCTCTTGAAGCGGTCATCCTTTACGGTGAACAGATGGCTTTCGTAAACCTCTCCCTTTTTGATAATGGTACAGCCTTTTCTTATCTGCCCGTCCTCACCTGTGATTTCCTTCTTGGTGCGTACCCGCTTGCCTGTTTCGTCAAAGAATACGCTTCTTGTGGCAATCTTCACATCAGGCTCAGGAAGCAGCTTCCTTTCGCTGAAAATCAGATGAATGTGGTAATTGGTCTTGCGCTTATTGTGGTGCAATGCCGACACACATTCCACGCCGTACCGCCTGCGGAACTCATCTGTAAAATCCTCAAGCACCTGCTGCGGCTCGTACTGCGTGTAAACTTCGGGCAGGGCGATAATCAGCTCCCTTGCCTCAATACATTTCCCCTCTGCGCCGCTGCGCTGGAACTCCTGCCGGCTCTCCCTTGCGAGATTATTCCAAAAGGCATTGTCGGCGGTGCGGTAAGTGGCGTACAGATTTTCCTGTCTTGCGTGGCTGGTGATATACGATATTCGTCCTTTGACATTAGGCAGCTTCGACATCTGTATGAAGCTGTGTCTTGCCATAATCCAACCTTTCTTTAAAATATACCGTTCTCATTTTGCAACCGTCTTGACGGTTGCTGCTGTTTCGGCGGCTTTGCTGACGGAACAGCGCCGTATCAAAAGCGGCAGGGATTTCCTGCAAGCGTTGATACGGTAGCTCCCCGCAGGGGCGAAATACCCTGAGTACAAATCGACAGATTTGTGCGAGGGGTGTATTTCGCTCTCAAACGCCGAGGGCTTTAAGAACGGTCAATCTACTCGGCGGACATCATTCTGATTGAGAAGATTTCTGCCTTGATTGACCGTCATAAAACGCTCCAGCGTGTCCCTTCGGATAATGGTCTTGCGCCCTACCTTTAAGACAGGCAGCTTGCCCCAGTCCACCAATTTCCGCATGGTGTTCCTGCCGATACCCGTACATTCGGCGGCTTCCTCGATGGTCATACCTATTTTAACTGCGTTCATTATCTCATCCTCCTTTTGAAATACTTGTTTTGCAACTGTACAATCCTAATTATACTTATTTTGCAATCTCGTGTCAACCTGTTTTGCAACTGTTTAGGAATTTTTTTTAATATTTATCCCGTTTCAGGGTTGCAATCTGCATTTTGATGTGCTATAATGATACTCGTCAGGAGGTGGAAACCTTGAAAAAAGAAATTGAATTCACCGCAAAACAAGTCGGTGAACGGGTAAAAGAGCGCCGAACAGAACTAAACCTTACCATGCCTGAGCTTGGAAAGCGTATCGGCGTAAACAAATCCACCATTCAGCGGTATGAAGCAGACGGCGTTGACCCGAAGCGTACTATGATTATCAACGGTCTTGCCGATGCGCTGCTTACCACTCCCGAATGGCTGACAGGGCTTTCCGAGGAAAAGGAATATGATGCCCGCACGCTCTGCCAAAAGGACATTGAGGAGCATATCAAAAAGTACCTTGATACGGTTTCCTCCACGGTCAGCGGAGAGCCGCACCAGCAGCTTCTTACCACCTTCCTCGGCAAGATGATTGACCTGTACTCGGTGCTGTGCCACTACTTTGCCAACGCTATGGCGGAGGTTGACCGTGTGGCGGAGGACGAGGGCTTGAAGCAGTCGATTATGCGGTATGCGATTGAGGTGGGCGCAATCGAAGAACGGGTCTACCGCAAAGAAATGGAAATACCTATCGAAGATATGAAGCGTTTTTTAGACGGAATTTTACATATCTACGATGAGGGACGCACCAAAGTATCTATGGGCGACCTCTTCGGGATAGTGACGGAAGCCGAAAACAGGCTTGCCGAAAAAGAAAATTCCGTGGCACCTTGACAAAAAAATATGCCGATTGAAACCAACCGGCAAAAGTGACATTCTTTACTTTACGCACACCATATGTCACAGTCCCGATTGCCACGGATAGAAAGGAGTTTTTATCTATGGCAAAAGGTTCTGTAAGAAAGAAAGGCAAAAAGTGGTACTACCGCTTCTATATCGAAGATGAAAGCGGCAATCTGGTACAGCGTGAATTCGTGGGAACAGAAAGCAAATCCGAAACGGAAGCCCTGCTCCGCAAGGCGATGGAGGACTACGAGGAAAAGAAATTCGTTGCAAAGTCTGAAAACGCCACGGTGGGAATGCTGCTGGATATGTGGGTGGAGGAAGAACTAAAGCCCGGCAGTCTCAGCAACGGTACGGTAATGGCATATCAGGGTACGGTAAACCGTATCAAGCAGCACCCTATCGGCAGCCGAAAGCTGAAAACCGTCACCGCCGACCATTTGCAGGCGTATATGGATTTTCTCAGCTTCGGCGGGACAAATCCCGACGGTACAACGGCAAAGGCACTTAGCAAAGGGTATCTGCGTTTGTTCTCGGCAGTCCTGCAAGGAGCGTTCCACTTTGCGGTATTCCCCAAACGGCTGATTACCTTCAACCCGATGCAGTATGTGGTATGGCGGGGCAAAAAAGAGGACTATGACCTGTTTTCGGACGAGGACGGCAATACCGATTCCACACCCACGCTCAGCCATGAGCAATATCTGAAGCTGGAGGAATTTCTGAAAAAGAAAGATAACCCCGCTTTACTGCCCATTCAGATTGCCTACTACACGGGGCTTCGCATCGGCGAAGTCTGCGGCTTGACTTGGCAGGATGTCAACCTTGACAAGCAGTACCTTACGGTGCGCCGCAGTATGCGCTACAACGGGGCAAGGCATAAAACCGAGATAGGAGCGACCAAACGGAAGAAAGTCCGTACCGTGGACTTCTGCGACACGCTGGCGGCGATCCTCAAAGCGGCGAAAACCGAACAGCACAAAAACCGCCTCCAGTATGGCGGGCTTTACCACCTCAACTACTACACCGAGGTGAAGGAAAAAGACCGTACTTACTACGAGGTTTACAGCCTGCCGAGGACAGATGAAATCCCAGAGGGGTACAAGGAAATATCCTTTGTCTGCCTCAGACCTGACGGCGCATACGAATCACCGAGTACGGTAGGGATTATGTGCAGGACGGCAAGCAGAAAGGTCGAGGGCTTGGAGGGCTTTCATTTCCACCAACTTCGTCACACATTCACGAGCAATCTGCTCTCAAACGGGGCAGCGCCGAAGGATGTGCAGGAGCTTCTCGGACATGCCGATGTCAGTACCACAATGAATATTTACGCTCACGCTACAAGGGAAGCGAAGCGTACTTCCGCAAGACTGCTGGATAAGGTGGTCGGCGGAGAGTAAAAAACTTTCCCTTGTTTCGGCTCGTAAGGGCAAAAACAAGGGAAAATACATAAGGTTGGAACACAAGATAGGCGAAATGCCTTGAAAATACAGCGTTTTCAGAGGGTTTAACAGATAAATTGGAATTTGCCGATTACTTGGATATTTCTCTTTTTGGCAGAGGTGTCTTTAAATTTCCTGTTTTCGATTTCGTTGCCAGATAGCTCTCATCAAGCCATCTGCAGATGTCTTCAAAAGGCACTGACCCATCGAGGGTCATCGACACCCAGTTCCACTTGCTGCTGGGATAACCGCGCAAATATCCGGGTTCATTCAAAAGCTCTTCCCTAAGCTCTTTATTTTTAATCTTAACACAAAGAACCTCCGCAAATCCATCACCATTCAGTCCAAAGGCTTGTCGCTCTTTCAGTATGAATACAGCAAACCACTTGCCGTTTTCTGTGTGGCGGTAGATCTCATAGTCCTCATGAGAAAACGGAAGAATCTCCGGATCGATATCATATTTATCTTTCGTGTAAGCATCAAGGCGTTTACGGATCGTTTCTACTAACATACGTCATCCTCAAAAATCCGAATTTACAGCTCACTATTTGATCAAAGAAAACCCGTTGTTGTATTCTAAAGAGATAAAACGCGGATGTTCATTTCGGAAAGTATTCGGATAGTGAAGTACCAGCCAATAATGCCTATGAAGATCCTGAAAAATCATTCCATGACCTCCGTCATGATCGTAGAGCAGTTTCTCATCAATCGTCCAGTTTCCTGTCAGTTCATTCGTGTCTGAATGGGCGACAGCCTCCACATAACCTGTTTTTGAATAGGTAGACCAAAGCATATGCAGCTTATCATCCGGAGTGCGAATCAAGAAGGGTCCATCCGTCACGAAGTTTTTTAATAAGTATTTCTTTACAAATGGTTTCGCCTGTGAAGCGGCAAGTAACTGAAAGGGCTCTCCGATGCTATGCTTTAAGTCCTGGGATAACTTGATCGCACATATCGTTCCGTCATGGATCTGCCGCCATTCGTGGCAAAAAACCATGTATGGATTTCCGTCTCCGGAAATGTGCAAGGTGCCATCAAGGCAGCGCCACTTTTTCGGAGTAATGTAACCATCAGACCACAAAGAAAATGGTCCCATCGGAGAATCGGAAACAAGGACAGAAGTTCCCAGACCCCTCTTCCTATTAGCAAACGTGGCAAACATATAAAATTTGCCCTTATAAAGATACACTTCAGGAGCCCAGTAACTCTTTCGACTCCAGAACCCGTCTGGTCTGTGGAACACTTCGTATGGGCCATCCCAGTTCTCAAGATCAGTGCTTATATATACATCAAATCCGTATGCCTGTCCAACGAATGCTGTTTCACTCCGCGTGCCGTACAAGTAATACCGATTGTCATAAACCAGAACATAGGGGTCTCTTAATCTGATATCTTCTGTTTTCATATTCCCGCTCGCCACATCGGCAAATCCCGATTTGTATGGATGTATTATACACTAAAATGGGATGTGGCTTCAATAAAGCTGCTAAGTTAATATCTGACCGATGAAAAAGGTGCTCTGAGGAACGATTTTTCAAAAGAAAAAGGCCCTGTTCCTCAGTTGAAGTGAGCACCACCCCAACATTTTTTACAGGGCCAAAAGACTATATAATTTTCTTACAGAGCCACAAAACCCAAAGAACCCAAAAATGCAAACGAACTGCGATTTTTAAAATCGCAGTTCGAGTGTTTATAAGTTGGTGGACCAAACCCAGCAAGACTCGAACTGATATCAAAAGCATTCTCAGGGTTCGGCTAATGATAAGGCACAATTCAGTTAGCAACTCATACAAAAATCACAGTTTGACCAATATCCTCAGCGACCTGTTTTGCTAAAAGCAGGATTGTATTATTACTTCCTTTACCAAACTAAACCGAGGTGAATTCTTCTCTGGGTATTATATTAAATGCTGAAAACTAAGCCTGCTGATAATCTATTCAGCAGGCTTAAGCGGATATTTGTTTTAGTAGTCTGGTATTGTCCGGTTGTCGTTCTTGTTCCGCGCAAACAGTTCTTTCATAGTATTGTAGTTATATACTTCTTTGGTCATAGATACAAAACTGTTTATCAGGGTAAGCGCTCCGGAATTCTTTGGCCAGGTCGCAACAAAGTCCATCGTATAAGGTGCGTTGTCGCCGAAAGATAAGGTTATTGGGTATTCCTTGATCAAAAGGCTGAAAAGGAAGCACTCGAGCGCCATATAAACACCGTAACCGATGGATGCCAGCTGTATCGCGGTGAGCTGGTTCTTTATCTGCAGGGCTATTTCCGGATAAAAGCCCATATCTTTGAATATGCTTTTTGATATACGGTAAGTGCTCTGGTTTTCAAAGTTCAATATGAATTTTTCGTTCTTGAATTTCCGCAGATCTATCCACGGATGGTTGAATCCCTCTTTGATCACTGCTTCGCTGCACAGAGGATGGTTCTTGTTTACAAACAGTACCATCGGGTCGGAAAGGATCAGTTCCTGTTCCAGATCGTCTCTCTCCAAAAAGCCATCTGTATAACGATTGAAAAAAATCAGATCCAGCTTTCCTTCATCAAGCATATTCTCGAGAATCCTGGCATCTTCCTCGCAGACTTCAATATTGACATTAGGATACAGGACCTTAAATCTTGATGCTACTGCAGGAAACATCGTTATCCCTCGGATGTTCGGAAAACCCACTCTGAACCGTCCCTGGCGGAAGTTCGCGATCTCCTGGAGTTTATTCTCTATTATATCCTGTGATTTTCTGATGTTCTTGCCCTCGTTTACGACACATTCCCCCGCATATGTAAGAATAAACTTTTTGCCTTTTCTTTCGAACAGTTTTACACCAAGCCTGTCTTCCAGCTTGCTGATGAATATGCTCAGAGCAGGCTGTGAAACGTGCAGTTTGTCGGCGGCCTTAGACAGACTTCCTTCTTCCGCAATTGCAACAACATACTCAACATCTTTGAAGGAGACCCAGATACTCATTTCTACCTCGAATAAGCAATACTAATAATAATCCTAAAATTTATATATTTGCCTAATTATATTGTAGGGCTTATGATGGAATTAATCAAGGGACAATTATATGGGAGCTTTCCTTTGAAGATCCGGATCAATGTTATTCCCAGAAACAGGCAGAGATATCCCGAAAGGAGGCAAGGCTAAAGCCACATTTTATGCTTAATAAGTATTTGATCAAAGGCGGTGTGATCCTGTCAGTAATTGACGGAACGGAAACACATGCTGATATTAAGGTCGAGAATGGAATCATAACCAAGATTGCACCGAATATTGAGCCTTGTATCGGTATAGAGGTCATTAACGCCGAGGGATGCTACATAACAACGGGATGGGTAGACCCTCACACTCATGTTGGATCTGTGCATACCGAAGGTATTGGCGACGGCATCGGTTTGAATCCTTACGATCAACTTCTTCCAAACGGAATAACTTACGCTATCGATCCCGGTACAAGCGGACCGTTCAATTATGAAGAGTACAGAAGACAGGTAATGTACCGGACTGATCTAAGGTACAAGACCTATCTTGATATGGCATTGTACGGTATCAATCTCAAGCGCATGGATACTTCAGGACCATCTGACGTGGATGAGGATAAAGTAAGAGAGGTCTTCAAAAAGTACAGGGACGAGTTCCTTGGACTCAAGGTCAGGATAGACCCGAACTATTGCTGGGATCCTATGTATATGCTCTCAAGGACCAGGGCACTTGCGGATGAGCTTGGGACCTATATTCTTGTTCATGCTCCAAGACTGGAGGAAAACATCGAGGACGTGCTGTCCTATCTTAAGGCAGGAGATGTTCTGACACATATCTATTCCGGAAAATCGCCGAAAATGAGACTCACGGATGATAACGGAAAACTTAAGGCATGTGTACGGGACGCCCAGCAAAGAGGCGTGATATTCGATATAGGTCATGGAACGAATGTGTTCTGCTATAAAGTCGCGGAGGACGCATTTAAAGAAGGCTTTATACCGGATACGTTCTCAACAGATCTCTGGCCGCTGACGTATCATGGACTCGCCTATAATATGGCTACGATCCTCACAAAAATGAGAGGCGTAATGGGCCTTCCGTGGTATCAGCTTATTCAGAAATGCACAGTTGCTCCGGTAAAGCTTAACCGTATACCGGATAAGGATGTAACGGTAGAGGAAGGCAAGATAGCCGATTTCGTTGTATTCTCGATAGATAAAGGCAAGTTCCTTTATACCGATTCCGAAAAAGATGACCGTATCGTAAATGAGAGGATACACCTGCGCTATACCTGTCTTAAAGACAAAATATATCTCAATATGAGAACTGATGATGTGACCGAAGTCGAATAATAAGGAGGGAATCATCATGTCACCTATTGCAATATGTTTGATTATTTTTGTTATATCCCTAGTGCTGTATGCCGCAGGGACCAAAAAGATCCCCATGGGTGTAACGGCCATGCTTTCGATAGCGGCGCTGCTCTTTACGAAATGCATAACAGCTAGTGCTGCGACCGCAATGTTTTCGAACACCAACGTAATAATGATTGCGTCAATGTTCGTAATGTCAAACGCCCTTGGAAGAACAACTTATATCAAGAAGTTTTCCAGAGCGTTTATCAAGCTCACCGGCAACAGCTTTAAGGGCGCCTGGATAGGCTATACACTGCTTGCGCTTATCCTTACCAGCGTTCTGACAAGTTCGATGGTAGTCTTCAGTATCCTCTTCCCGCTCTGCGCCAGCATGTGCGATGAGTTCGGAGTAAGCAGGTCCAAAGTTATGTATCCATTGATGGTATTGGCTTTGATCGGCAGCCCTGTTGCACCTTCGGGATATGCTGTCACCGCTATGTCCCAGATCAACGGATACTTTGAACAGTTTGGCGTTAAGGCTGCGGTCGCGCTGACAGATTTCCTCAAAGCAAGATGGGGCGTGTATATCGTTGGTATACTGTGGTCCATATTCTATGTTCCCAGAGTTGCTCCCGATAACGTTATCGATACCGGTGTGGACAGCAAACAGGCCTCCGGTAAGGAGATCCCAAAGTATGCTGATCTCGGATGCGTGATCATTTTCTTCGCCTGCGTGATCATGATGCTCCTCAATAAGGTTACCGGGATCGCGCCCTGGCAGGTCGCTTTTGCTGCAGCATGTCTGGCATCCGCAACAGGCATCATGAGCAAGAAAGAGATTATAGAGTCTATGAATCTTGACATGGTGCTGATGCTTGTGGGCGCGCTGACTATGGCCGGCGCACTTCAGACAACCGGCGCAGGAGCCTACGTCGGAGATCTTCTCGCGAAACTCGTTGGAAACACCCACAACAGCTATGTACTCGGAGCACTGTTCTATGTTGTCCCGTTCATTGTAACTCAGTTTATGATGAACCAGGCTACCATGAACATCTTCTATCCGATAGCTATTCTTACCTGCCAGTCTCTCGGCGCCAATCCGGTCGGAGTATGCATACTTGTTTCCGCAGGCTGCATGTGCTCCTTCCTCACGCCGATGGCAACTCCGGGAATTGGTATGGCAATGTCTCTTGGCGGACACGATATCAAGCAGCTGCTTAAGATGGGCTGGCTCCTTGCAGTTGTCCTCGCAGTCGTTCAGGTAGTGATCTGCATGACAGCCTTCCCGGCATTTTGATAATGCTGTAAACGTTTATTCTATACGGAGGAAGGATCATGAAAATCAAATTTACTGCAAGCGCAGGAACTGAAAACAAAGAAGATCTGATAGTCCGTATCGAACCGTCAGAAACGTTCGAAATATCGATAGAATCAACTGTGGGAAAGCTGTTTGAGAAATCAATACGGGAATCTGTAACAGATGAACTGAAAAAACTCGGGATAAGTTCCTGCAAGGTCATGGTAAGAGACTTCAGCGCGCTGGATTATACAGTAAGATCCAGAGCTGAATGTGCCGGCCGCAGAGCATTGGGGGAAACCATATGAAAAGCTTTCTGTTTATTCCTGGCAATAATCCAAAGATGCTTTCGCAGATGGACTTCCTTGGAGCTGACAGCATATTGATCGATCTTGAGGATGCCGTTGCTGCTTCAGAAAAAGATGCCGCAAGAATACTCGTGCGGAACGCAATAAAATACGTTCCGCACAGTACCTGTGTGGGTGTGAGGATAAACTCTCTCGATACTCCGTTTTGGAAAAAAGATCTGGAAGAAATACTTCCATTAGGTGTGGATTATATAGTATTGCCTAAAGTCAGCTGCGCAGAAGATATCAAAAAACTGCACGCTGTGATGGGTTCAGTCATATCCGAAACGAAGCTTCCCAAAGTCATTGCATTGATCGAGACTGCGCTGGGCGTTGAAAATGCTTACTCCATAGCGGCTTCAGACCCGCTTCTTGAAGCACTCTTTCTTGGAGCAGAGGATCTGACTGCGGATCTGTGTGCGAAAAGAACGGATGGAGGAGCGGAAATACTGTATAGCCGCGGCAGGCTGGTCTGTGCTGCGCGCGCCTGCGGAAAAGAAGTATATGATACTCCTTATACCGATATTGCCGATACCGCCGGGCTGCGCAGTGATGCCGAAACAGCAAAACACATGGGATTTACAGGCAAAGCATGTATCAATCCTGCACAGATCGATATCGTCAACGCAGTTTTTGCCCCGACACCTGAGGAGACAGAGTATGCTCTGAAGGTCATCCGCGCAGACAAGGAAGGCAGGAAAAAAGGACTTGGCGCAGTTTCTTTGGATGGAAAAATGATCGATGCGCCTATTGTAGCCAGGGCACGGTATACACTTCGCTTAGCAGGAATAGACCCTGAAGGAGGTGGAGATTGACAGTTTATAACAATCTGAAAGACGCTGTAAAAGCAAGCGGACTTAAGGATGGAATGACTGTATCATTTCATCACCACCTGCGAAACGGCGATCATGTGATGAATACTGTACTGGACGCGATATCTGATATTGGGATCAGAAACATATACGTTAACGCGTCATCCGTAATGGATGTACATGAAAGGATCGTTCATCATATCAATACCGGCGTGGTCACCGGGATAGAAACTTCATATTTGTGCGCTAACGTCGGAAGACAGATATCATCCGGCGTACTGAGCACTCCGGTAGTATTCAAGTCACACGGCGGCCGCGCTGCGGATATAATCAGCGGGAAAACTCACATAGATGTCGCCTTTGTTGCGGTATCGGCTGCGGACCGCGAAGGAAACGCCACAGGGCTTATAGGCAGATCTGCGTTTGGAGGTATCGGATACGCTTCTGCCGATGCCGAACACGCTTCATATGTTGTTCTGGTCACCGACAACTACATTAATGACAGGCTGCTTGACAGTCCTTCTATCAATGGAAAGTATGTCGATTCGATAGTTGTGATCGACAGCATCGGGGACCCGTCCGGCATCGTTTCAAGCACAACACAGATCACAAGGAGCCCGGTAAGGCTTAAGATCGCAAAAGATGTTGTCCGTGCTATGAAGGCAGCCGGCTGCATTAAAGACGGTATGAATTTCCAGACAGGAGCTGGCGGAACTGCTCTTGCTGTAGCGAAGTATCTGTATGATGAGCTGCAGACCGAAGGTATACGCGGGGAAAGCTGCATCGGCGGCATTACAGAATTCATGGTAAGAATGCAACGTGCCGGACTGTTTGAAAAGATCTATGACGTGCAGTGCTTCGACCGCGAAAGCGTAAAGTCTCTGGCTGAAGACCCGGACCATATCGAGATCACTGCGGAGGAATACGCCAGCCCGGATATCCGCTCATATGTAGATACTTTGGACGCCGTGATCCTTGGCGCCACCGAAATCGATCTGGATTTTAATGTCAATGTGCATACGGATTCTTTCGGAAATATCATGGGTGGAAGCGGAGGACATTCTGATGCCGCGCAAGGCTCTAAGCTCACAATCATTGCTGCGCCGCTGTTCCGCGGGAGAATAAGCCTGATCAGAGACAAAGTCACAGCTGTGTCCACCCCGGGAAAATATGTAGACATGCTTGTGACTGAATATGGTACAGCAATTAATCCTGCAAGGAAGGATCTTCAAGGAAAATTAAAAGCATCCGGGGTAAAGATCATGAGCATTGAGGAACAATACGCTGTCGCACTCAAGCTTGCCGGAAAGCCGCAGCCAATAAGCTTTAAAGACAGGATCGTGGGTGAGATATATTTCCGCACCGGTAAGCTGATAGATGTAATCAGGCAGTGCTGATGATCTTCATCCACATTGACGGCGAGTCACCATATAAAAGGACTCAAAAAGCAAACGAACTGCGATTATTGAAATCGCAGTTCGAGCGTTTGTAAGTTGGTGGAACAGAACATCTAAAATCCGAAAAACTCACAGAATAATCATACTGATAATCCATCTTTAAAGAAAAAAGTAACATAAAAGCGCCCCTTTTATAGGGGTGCTTTTATAAGCTCAATCTGGGCTGCTCATCTTCAGTTCTAAACTTGCCTAGTATCTCCAGCATGTGCTTTTCGATCTTTTCTGGGTCATTATCAAACCCAGCGCAGATGACGCGAAGCCCATCCGGCGTTAAAACACGTCCATGCAAAACGTCGCGTTGATATTGCTTATAGGCCTCATACTCCCTGTCTGTAATGTGTTTCATAACGACCTCAATACTACTTTTTTTTGCTTTGAAAATGACGTTTCGTTTCATTTTCAGGACTCGCATAAAAATACAACACACTATGTTCATCCGGCATATTAACCTTGAGTTTTTTACTTACATCTGCAAGTCTAAATATACCCTTTGATTCATTTGCCAGTATGGCTTCTTTAAAGAATTCAAACGAGTCCTCTTTTTCAAAATATCTAAAAGGCAAAAGGCGCTCTAAGGAAGCAATTAGCTTGGAACCCATAAATCTTTTATATATATCATCCCATTCAAGATGCAAAACACCATTTATTGTGTTAAACAGACTTGTAACATGGTAATTGTTTATCTCCATCAGGAATATATTTGGCATTCCATTATCAAGTAGCTGATATTTATTTTGTTTATTAGAATAATCTTCAAAAATGTAGACTAATTCGTTTTTGTCTTTCATTCCGGACGTTTCAAGATATGTAGTTGCAAAAACAAAATCTAATGCCTGATCATACTTTTTTTCTTCTATAAGCAGATGTGCCATCTGTGAATAGTTTATTGCCAAGCTTTCCCACATTTGCTTACTCGTATAAGAAAGTATTCTCTTGTTGAATATTCCCCACGCTATATCAGAGTTTTTAACCTTATGAAGGTTCTGCGCTTTAGTGAATTCTCCAGCCTCAATATTGTAAGGATGTTCATGCAAATATACAATGTAATCATATTTCTCAAGCGCAACTCTGCCTTCTGGAGTAAGTGTAACGACTGTACCATTCTTAGCTAAACACCCTTCACTCAAATATGCTCGGGCTACTGTGTTAAAGTCTATTAAGTAGTCATTTTCAAACCATTTTGGGTATTTGTTTGTAGATAAATCATAACCTTGTTTCTTTTTTGAAATCCACCACAGTACCAGTGCATCATTTTCCGGAAAAACGGTTATTACTCTACCAGTCGGTGTCGTCACCTTTCCTTTTGATGCCACAGTATGCTTTGCTTCAGCCTCTACGCCTAGCGCCTTATTGATAAGATCTTGAGGTTTGTTTTCAGTAATAATGGTTTTCCCCTGAGAAACTACTTTTTTAAGCTTATCAAACAGCATAAGATGATTCTCCTTTAGCTTGCTCTGTGATACTGTTATTTTATTATACCACAGGCGCTGTTAAGGTGACGGTTATTTTAGTCATATTATGTAAATAGCCGAAGCAATCAATATGCATCGGCTAAAAATTCTTACATGAAATTAATCCTGTTCTTGAAAGCTGTTTCAATCTGTATCTGCTATAGATCCTCTTTTCTCATAGGTAATAAGATTGTCCTTGAATGATCGGATCATTCTATCTCGAAGATGCGCTGGGGACAATATTTCAGCCGTATCTCGTTCAAATCTACGGAAGTATAGTGGTCTATAAGATTAGAATGGGATTCGATAATCGTCTTGTTAGTTGAAGATATCGGGTTGGGTATGACTCAGTTTCTTACTAAGGATTTCTGATACATAGGCAGAGTCCCATTGAGATGGCCGCTAGAATCAGTAACAGTATAAAGGCGGCATTGCAGGATCCCGTAGACGCGATAAGCGAGCTGCAAGCTATCGAGCTGAGCGAAGAAAACAGAACTTTTGTGTTGCTGAGCCCATAGTTTAGCGGAAAGTCCCTGGGCCCATACGCCGACGATATAAATACCGAGCTTATTACAGGAATGCTTGAGTAAGAAATACCAGCCAGACCAAGACCAATGATTCCGATATACAGGTTTGTATTAATTGAGGCCAAAAGCATAACAGCGGGCGCGGCTACTGTTATGAGACTTGCCATAAACATAGTTTTACGGTAGCCTAACGCGTCAAATGTAAGTCCCCAGATGATACGTCCAAGTCCGTTGAATACTGAAAGAACGCCTGCAAGTGTTGCCGCAAGCGCGGCTGTAGCACCAAATGAAGCTGCTATCTCCCGCGCAAGTCCAATGGATGAACTTCCGATAGCTGCGCCGCTAATGCCATAGGCAAAGAATAACCAGTACGATGGACGCCTAATTGTTTCAACAAATGAGAAATTGTTTTGGATCCCGGGTCTATTCAGTTTACTTTTGACGGTGGGGATCTCATCATCTTTGTGTGGAGCTCGCAGCAGCACTGCGATCAATACAAGAACTGTAAAAATAGAAACAGCAAAGACCCTGATGACAATGCGCCAATTCGTTGATTCAAAAGCTTCTGAAAGAACTCTTCCAAATACCAGTACGCTTATTCCGAAACCCATCATAAGTATGCCGGATGCAAATCCCTTCTTGTCTGGAAACCATGAATTAACAGTAGAGAGGAATACGTTATAGGCAATACCGATACCCAGACCTACACAGACACCATAGGAGAGGAAAAGCGTAATAATACTATATCCCTGAAAAGATGTCAGCAAAAATCCGATAAGTATCAGACCCGCAGCCGTCAGTAATATCGGTCTGATCTTGATTTTTTTTGTTGTGAATGCTGCCAGTATATTACCAAGACAGTAGCAGCCTATGGAAACAGTGTAGACAGCAGTCAATGTGGAAGGGTTCCAGCTGAATTCTTTGGTAAAGGGCACCTTAAGTATGGACCATCCGTAGATGATACCAACAAAAAGCATTCCAATAAAGCCTTCAGCAAGATATAACCTTCTGGTTTTTAAAGTGGTCTGCAGATCCATGTTCACACCGAGTTGAATCCTTCCTTAAAGGCCGCAGTGTTTCCTGCTTCGAATTTTGCTTTTCCTTTTTTTCTGAACATGTCGTTCATGCCGTCAATGCCTTCCTGCTCAGAAAAATCACCAAGAATAGCAGTTATGGCACCTATCATAACTATATTGGCGCCTTTAGGGTTGCCGACCTTGGCTGCCAAAGTATTGCAGGGCACTTCTATTATTTTTATATCCTTTCTGACATCTTCCGGAACACTTACAAGATCTTTGTTGACCAACGCAGTGCCGCCTGCACGCACGAGGCCTATAAATTTCTTAAAGGAAGGTTCATTCATTGCGAGGAGCAGGTCTGGAGTCTCTTGCCCAGGGTTATAAATAGTTTCTTCGCCATAATGGATCGTGCAGTTTGCAGTGCCACCGCGCATAGCTGCCCCATAAGACGGCAGCCAGGTTGCCTTATAGCCTTTGTAGAGCGCAATCTGAGAAACTATAAGTCCGGCAGTAAGAACGCCTTGCCCTCCAAAACCTGCAAAAAGGATTTCTCTCATCATCTGTTACCTCTCTTCTTGAATTCGCCAAGCTGATAATAGGGTATAACTTCACTAACAAGATGGTCTGTTGCGTTGGAGGGACTCATTCCCCAGTTGGTAGGGCAGGGGCTCATCACTTCAACTAGGGAGAATCCTTCTCCATTCAGCTGTGCTTCAAAGGCGTTCCTTATATAGCCTTTCAGTTTTCTGATCTCCGCAGGTGTGGTGACAGCACCTCTGGCGACATAAGCCGGATCAAATCCGAACGCAACCATTTCAGGGATCTTTATTGGTTCTCCTGTAAGCGATGTATCTCTTCCTTTTGGTGATGTTGTAGTTATCTGTCCGGGCATGGTGGTCCAGCTCATCTGTCCGCCAGTCATGCCGAAGTTGTTGTTGTTTACAACAAACAGACAGAAGTTTTCATTGCGGTATGCTGCGTTCAATGTCTCAGACAGGCCAATGCTGTAGGCGTCTCCGTCGCCCTGATAGCTAAACACGAAAAGGTCCTTTTCCGCGCGTCTGACGCCTGTTGCTACTGCGCTTGCTCTTCCGTGAGGCGCCTGGATAAGATCTGTGTTTATGGCGGTTTTTAGATGGCAGCTGCAGCCCACCCCTGCAACGCCAATGACTTTTTTATCCAGTTTCATTTCTTCAAGAAGCTCACATATGATCCTGACAAGCACGCCGTGTCCGCATCCTCCGCAGAACATTGCTTTGTTGTATAGTTTCGGAGCATGTTGTTCTTTAGCCATTGTCAAAATACCTCCTTGATAGATCCTTTTCTGATCTTTTCAAAATCAGACAGTACAGCGGAGTTCTTTGGTATCCCGCAGTGATAAGGCAGGGTATATACTGGGGTGCTGCCCATGCCATATTTTTTAGCATAGATAGCTACGTCTTCCACCATCTGGCCCTCACTATTAGTCTCTACTGTTATGAGTCCTTTTATTTCATCCTTATTCAGTTCCATAAATGCTTTTTCCGGGAAGGGCCATGCTGTTATAGGTCGGATCAGCCCCACCTTTTGTCCCTGGCTGCGGAGCTGTTTGACGATCCCTTTCATTACTCTTCCGCACATGCCGAATGCTATGAATATATATTCTGCGTCTTCAGTGCACACGCTTTCCCAGCGCTGTTCGTTTTCCCTCATCAGCTTGACTTTGCTGATATATTCTATGGATTCTCCGGGAATATTTCTGTTGAGAAAATCTGACCTTTTAACTTTGTAGGTGCCGTCGAGCCCCCATTCCTGTTTGGTGATTTCGCGGAACTCAGGATATACGCAAGGTTCCATCATTTGGCCCAGGCTGCTGTCTGTCATGATCTCTACTATGCAGCGATACTTTTCCGCAATATCAAAAGCCTCGTACATCAGATCTACGCCTTCCTGTACGGATTCAGGGCATAAGACAATGTTTCTATAATCACCGTTTCCGCCTCCGCGGGTATCGCGAAGGTAGTCGGTCTGTGAGGCGTCAAGGGCCCCAAGTCCGTTACCCCACCTGACGACGTTGAGGATAACAGCAGCATATCCATACTGATTGATATACGATATTCCCTCCTGCTTCAGCGATATTCCCGGCCCGGACGATGCAGTCAGGACTCTTCTGCCGCAGCCTGCTACCCCCATTACCATATTGATGGCTGACAGTTCGCTTTCAGACTGTATAAATGTCCTTCCAAGCTGAGGCAAGCGATCTGAAAGGTATTCCATCACTTCTGTTGATGGGGTTATAGGATAGCCGGCGTATACTTCTATACCGGCACGTACGGCAGCCTCGGCGATAGCGATGTTGCCTTTTACCATGTCATTCATATCTTGCTCCTTATCTATACTATGCTGAAAACGGCATCAGGACATACTGTGTAGCATATCCCGCAGCCTATGCATTTTTCTTCAACGACCTTGATCGTTCTGTATCCGCCCTCATTGAGGATATCACTCAATTCAAGCGCACCCTTGGGACAGTATTTCATGCACAACCCGCATTCTTTGCATCTGGAGATATCAGTTTCAGCTTTCATTGTTGCTCCTTTCGAACAGTTTTATTTACAGGCAAGTATGGCTAGTGCTATTGTATTAAGTTTACTGCTTACAGAAGCAGATCTGGATGTCATGACCGCTGGTTTTAACGCTCCTGCCAGTAATACAGCAGACTGACCGTGCGCAAAATAGCCGATAGCTTTACCAAGGCAATTTCCCGTCTCTATATTAGGAACAAGAAAAAGATCTACATCCCCGCTTATCTGGCTCTGAATGCCTTTTGTTTTTGCGGCTTCCGGTCTCATTGCGACATCAAAAGCTATAGGACCTTCATATATAGCCTCAGGAAGCAAGCCTTCGTCTGCCATTCGGCATATTGCTGCCGCGTCAACTGAAGATTGCATGTCTGATGATACCTTTTCGTTTGCGGATAATAACGCGACTTTGGGCTTTTTAATGCCAAAATTGTTCAGTATCTGCAACGCATTTTTAAGGATGTCCACCTTTGTCTCAAGATCTGGAGCAATATTCATCCCTCCGTCTGTTATGAAGAAGAGCTTTTTTTCGCCCGGAACATCGTAGCAGGAGAGTGCAGAAAGCCTTTTTCCGGAGCGTATTCCGACATTCTTGTTTAAGACTGCTTTTAGAAAATCGCTCGTGTTGATCTTTCCTTTGACAAAAATGTCTGCTTCGCCGCTGCTTACAAAGCTGACAGCTATAAGTGCTTGTTTTGACGGGTCTTTTTCATCAACAATTCTTGCTTCTGAAATATCAGCACCGCATTCAGATGCCAATGCTCGGATCTTTTGCTCGTCGTCTACCAATATTACATTGCACAGATCATTATGTTTGATAGCATCTGCCAATAAAAGGATGTGTTCTTCTGCAGCAGCTGCAATTGATATGGTCTTTTTAGGGCAACATTTTGCTGCCGCAAACATTTCCTCGAAATTCTTATACATCGGAAAACTCGCTTTCGTATTTCATCGGCTGTAGGTTTCCACTTTTTATATCAAGCGCATACTGCGCAAGGGCTTCCATTTCGCCTTCGCCTGGATAGATCATGATATCTGCGAGTTTTTCTGTGTACGCAGTTATCATATCCGTAAAATACTTTGATCTTGCCATTCCGCCTGTAAGCACTATGGCGTCGGCTTTGCCACCAAGTGGTATAAGCATTGAGGCAATCTCCTTTGACACCTGATAAGCCATTGCCTTGGTAACAGCTATAGCTAGTTCGTCGCCCGCTGCGCACCGGTTTTCTACTTCCCTGAAATCTCTAGTGCCGAGATAGGCTACCACTCCGCCATTGCCGTTTATCTTGGAAAACATTTCTTTGGCACTGTATTTGTTGCTGTAGCAAAGCTTTGCGAGCTCAAAGGAGTTTAGACCGCCGGTGCGGTCTATGCAAAATGGGCCTTCGCCTCTGGCTGCATTTGTGTCTGTCATCAATCCATTCAGATGAGCGGTCACGGAAATTCCGCCGCCCAGATGAACAACGATCAGTTTTGCTTTGTTATAGTTCAACCCCAGTTCAGCCGAGGCTTTTCGCGCGGTGTACTTTTGGTTAAGTGTGTGGGATCTGCCTGATCTGGTGATCTCCGGCATGCCCGAAAGCCTTGCAACATCAGCCAGCTCATCTGCAGTGATCGCGTCTGCGGCATAAGCAGGTTTGCCGTATTTTGACGCAAGTTCGCAAGCTATTATCGCCCCGAGGTTGGATGCGTGTTCATTATACCTTGCGTCCTTAAGGTCTCTGAGCATATCCGCATTTACTTCATAGACCCCGGCCTTTCCGGGACGTATCAGCCCGGCGATGGCAATATAGATATCAATTTGGGCAGAATCTATGCCTTCCTGATCTAATAGATCCAATACCAGGGAAGTTCTGTATGCTTGCTGGGAAACTATTGTATCGAAGGGTTTGAGCTCTTCGTTGGAATGACGTATCGTTCTCGAAAACAGAAGGTGCGCATCATCGAATAACGCTATTTTTGTTGAAGTTGAACCAGGGTTTATCGCTAAGATCATATAGCTGCGCCTCCACGATATAGTAAAATTATAATCTGTTAGAATAATCTTACACTAATATAATATAGAAATCAAGATGCATTTATAAAATTATTATATATTGATTGAGTTTATTATAAAATTGTGGTAATATTCACTTGGTTTGGAGGTATAGAATGAATAATAATGAGTTGCTTGATTACCTTAAGGTAACAATGGAAGGTTTATCTGTGATCCTGGGAGATAAAGTTGAGCTGGCAGTGCACGATTTATATAACCACGAGCTTAAATATATTTGCCATGGAGAGATAACCGGAAGAGATGTCGGCTATAAGATGCCTATGTCTGTATATGAATCGATTTTCAGTTTGGCAGAAGAGACCGGCAGTGATTATCTTGCAGGCTATGCGTCACATGTTCCTTCCGGAAAAGAGATCAGGGCTTCTCATATCATATACAGGGATGAGCAGGGCAAGCCATGCGCAATGATGTGTATAAACCAGGATCTCAGTACATATCTGGAGCTTAAGAGTATAATCGATAACATAGTTAAGATTAATAAACCTATAAGTGAGAATATTAATGTTGAACCCGAGGATGAAAACTATATTCAGAAGGTCTCACAGCAAGTCATTCTGGATGTAATAGAAAAGCTCAAACCATCTAATCTCGATTCGAAAGAGTCGAGGCTGGAGGTAATAAAGAACTTAGATGCAAAAGGCATCTTTACTGTTAAAAACGCAGTTCCTGTTGTTTGCAAGACAGTGGGTATCTCACAGGCCACATTGTATAATTACTTAAGAGAGATCAGAAGTGGCGAACACTTTTAGACAAACCAGTTTGCAGAAGAAAAGCGGAACAGCATTCGGCTGTTCCGCTTTTTTGGTATTTCAGCTAAGTATTTAGATTTCTGCTCTAGAACAGATTGCCTTTATCATCAAAAGGAAGCGGTTTGGGATCTGAGAGCACTCGTATAGCCGGATCGTTTCGGGCTTCTTCAATAAGCGCGGGAGAAATGAATATATTTTTCAGACTGATCGTGTTTTTTATTCGCACTATCCTTAAATTATCCATATCGGAATCTTTGAGTGTTTTGATACAGGCTTGGATAGCGAGCTTGTCGGTATCGAAATACGGTGAGATCCTTGCGTGTTCAATTTGCTTGTTCGTAAGTATGTTGCAATAGGTAGCGTTGCGGTCGAACTTGTCTACGAATCTTTTTGTCAGAAAATCCATAACGCCCCCGCCCATGGCGGTGCCATGGCTTTCGTCTGTTAAATCAAGTGCTACTATACGCTGCGCGCGGCGGCCTTCGTTGTTGGCGGGGTGCCCGTAAAAGAACTGGTGGATAACATGCGGGTCAAATCCCGGGCCTCCTATGTTTTTCCCAAGTTCATCGATGATCAGAACGTCCAGGTGTTCGAATAAGATCTTAGGACTCAACTCCTTAGCCTTTTTTAGCAGCAGGGGCTCCTCGGACAGTATCTCATGAGGCAACAATGCTCTGAAAGCGTAAGACTGGTGATATGCGTTTTCGACAAGTCCTACACCAAACAATATCTTTGCGGTCGCCAGGATCTTTTTCCCAAAGACCTGAACTTCCGGACCAACTTTAGCAAGTCCGCCGGCATGGATTATAGACGCCCCGTACTGTTTCCCAAGGCCTACTGCGCACATTTTGATCAGGCCGCTTTCGTGCGGCGCGACAAATGATGTGTGAGCTTTGATCCTGTTGACAATGATTATACCGTCTGCTTCAGATGCGTGCTTGTCTATGTAAACAGGTCTGCCGTCTTCCAGATCAGTAATATGTACCACATCCATTGATGAGCGGATGGGGCACCCCATACTTGCTTCTGTAATGCCTATGGCTGCCAATA
>JAZQIH010000054.1:0-13240 GCA_045541015.1 Anaerovoracaceae bacterium
AGAACGACATGGCTACGATCCGACTTCTACGGTCTTCTTGTCCTTTGCGGAATATTCGTTGTCTATATTCTCTTCTATGTAGATTATAGCGTCTACTACATTGCCGCCGGCAAATTCCAGAGCCTCTTTGGCCTCCTTGTAGCTTACACCGGTGCGATCTTTTACGAGTTCGATCTTTTCAAGTGTGATCTCCATTGTATTGCTCCTTTCCTGGAAGTGTTTATATCGTTAGTGATTCGCTCTTGAGCTTGTCTATGCCCAAATGATACGAATAATATGCTTTGAGTATCCTTGTGAGCTTGGCCCCTGCCGAAGCCGGCATTGTGAGGTTTTCCAGGCTTTTTAAGGGGTGGCGCTGCACAAAACGGATGATGCTTATTATATCATCTGATACGTCGAATATCAACGGATTTAAAGCGCTTTGAGGCTCCATGCAGGCATCGCTTACAAGCCCGCCTTCGGGCACGGAAAGCCACTTAAGACCCTCCTCGGATCCTGTCCTTACGCAGCTGTCTGCGCGTATGCCGCTCCCGAACAGGTCCAGGGCTTTTATACGGAACGCCGCAAGCAGCGTGCCGTAGCCGTTCTTCCGCCCTTCCAGCATAGTAAGAAAGTCCAGGAGCAAGGAAAACATTGCAGGAACACTCTGGTCTTCCTCCACCAGCCTGTCCGTGAGCTCCAGTGCAACAGAAGCCGCCGCGAACTTGTCTATGTCCTCTCCTATGGAATAGAAGCTCTCTATAGCCTCCGCGCCGTTGATGCTGAAGGAATCCCGCCCTTTGAACAGCTCGTACCTCCCGTAGGTAAATGGCCGCAGAGCAAGCGAGGACTTGTTCTTTCCTCTTTCGCTGATGCTGGTGCCCGCGGATATCTTGCCGTATTTTTTTGTGAGCAGCACTACCATGCGCCTTCCGTAGGCCGTTTTGGTCTGCCGGAGGACTATGGCCTCTGTATCAGTGTACATCAGTCTTTCTTATATCCGAAATTGCTTATGGCAAGCGCCGAATCTCTCCAGCGCTCCTTTACCTTTACGAAGAGCTCCAGGTAGACTTTGGTGCCTATAAGAAGCTCTATCTCTTCTCTGGCCGCCTTTCCTATGCCCTTGAGCTTCCTGCCGCCCTTGCCTATTATTATGCCCTTGTGGGACTGTTTTTCGCAGTATATGGCAGCGTAGATGCGTGTAAGGCTTCCGGCTTCTTCGTAGCGCTCTATCTCTACTGCAACGCCGTGTGGGACTTCCTCCTCCAGGTACAGCAGCAGTTTTTCGCGTATTATCTCGCTGACAAGGAAGCGCTCCGGGTGGTCCGTTACCATGTCCGGCGGGAAGAACATCGGGCCCTCTTCTGCCAGGCTGCAGAGCTTGTCCAAAAGAACGTCCACGTTCTTGCCTTCTGTGGCGCTTGTTCCTATGATGGCGTCAAAAATACCTGTTTCCTCGTACTTTTTGTAGATCTCCTCGAAAACAGGCGGGTCTATCTTATCTATTTTGTTTATGACAAGTATCCTTGGGGTCTTAAGGCTCTTGAGCTTTTCCAGTATGAAAGCGTCTCCGCCGTTGTCCTCCCAGGGGCTGTCCACAAGAAACAGCACCGCATCCACCTCTCCCAGAGTTGCTACAGCGGTGTCTGTCATGTAGTTTCCGAGCTTGTTTTTTGGCTTGTGTATGCCCGGGGTGTCGATAAATACAAGCTGGCAGACTGGCTGGTCTTCTTCCATGCGGGTGTATATGCCGCGTATGGCGTTTCGCGTGGTCTGAGGCTTGGCGCTGGTTATTGCTATCTTCTCCCCCAGTATGCTGTTAAGAAGCGTTGATTTTCCAACGTTTGGGCGACCCACTATGCCTACGAAACCGCTCCTCATCTTGCTATACCAAGAAGGGTCATTACTTCTTCTTCCCTGGCGCGCATATCCTGCTTGTCTTCTTCGGTCTCGTGGTCGTAGCCGAGAAGGTGCAGCACGCTGTGCACGAAGAGGTAGATTATCTCGCGCTCCTCGCTGTGGCCGTATTCCTTGGCCTGCTCGCGGCATACGTCCTCGCAGATAACTACGTCTCCGAGCGCCAGCTCTTCGTCCTCTTCAAGATCGGATTCTGCAGGGATCTCGCCTGCTGCAAAAGCCGGGAAGCTGAGGACATCCGTCTCCCTGTCCACATTTCTGTACTGCTTGTTGAGCCTGTGGATCTCTTCTCTGTCCACAAAGCTTACGGATATGCTTGCGTAGTCCGGGTCTATGCCCTCTCCCTGAAGCGCTGCAACAGCTGCCGCCTCCATTGTAGCTGCGGTCTGATCGTCCGGTCTTATCTCTTCATCAAAATATATGGTCATCTATTCCTCCGCCCATTCCGGGTGTTTAAGTATGTATTTGTCGTAGGCATTTACTATGCGCCTTACCAGCGGATGCCTTACTACGTCTGTGTCTGTAAGTGTGCAGAATGCAATGCCTTCCACGCCTTTGAGTATGTGCATGGCATCCACCAGGCCGGAGCGCTTGCCCCTTGGAAGGTCCACCTGGGTTATATCTCCTGTAACTATTACCTTTGAGCCAAAGCCCATTCTCGTAAGGAACATCTTCATCTGCTCCTTGGTGGCGTTCTGAGCCTCGTCCAGGATTATGAAGGCGTTGTCCAGGGTGCGCCCGCGCATGTAGGCAAGAGGCACCACTTCTATGGTCTCCTTCTCCTTAAGGCGCAGGGTGGCCTCCCTTCCGAGTATATCGTAGAGGGCATCGTACAGAGGCCGCAGATACGGGTCCACCTTTTCCTGAAGGTCTCCGGGAAGGAAGCCCAGGCGCTCTCCTGCTTCTACGGCAGGCCTTGCGAGTATTATCTTTTCTACGTCCTTGTTTTTGAGCGCGTTTACAGCCATGGCTACAGCAAGGTAGGTCTTACCTGTGCCGGCAGGGCCTATGCCGAAGGTGATATCGTGCTTTTTTATAGCGTCCACATAGTTCTTCTGGCCTATGGTCTTTGCCTTAAGAGGCTTGCCCCTGAAGGTAAAGCACACCACATCCCTTGAAACATTTGAATCGTTGTACGAGATGCCTTCCCCTGCCAACGTGATTATGTAGTTTACTTTCTGTTCGTCCAGGATCTGGCCGTTCTCCGCCGCCTTAAAGAGCTCGTTTATTATAAAGGCGGCCTTTTCTGCCTGATCTCCGTTAACGATGATCTGATCTCCGCGGTAGGTTATGCTGCAGCCCGTAGCTTTTTCCACTATGTTCAGGTTGTAATCGAAGGCTCCGAAGACCTCCGAGAATTCTACTGCCCCGCTGGGGCTTATCCTTAGTTCGCTCAATTTTTCCTCCTGCAAACTCTTCCAAGTTGAGTTTATCACAAATCTGGCAGAATGTCATCAGAAGCGTAAAAAGCCTTGAAAATAATCCTTGCAAGGCAGGGTCCGAATGTGTATAATAGGTCTGTTCCATTTTGGACAGGGAAGGTGGTGAGACCGTTATGGCACAGATCACAGTAAAAGAAGGCGAAAGCCTCGAAAGTGCTCTTAAGAGATTCAAGCGTTCCTGTGCAAGAGACGGCATCATGGCCGAACTGCGCAAGAGAGAATGCTACGAGAAGCCCAGCGTTCGCGAAAAGAAGAAGTCTGAGGCAGCTCGCAAGAAGGCTAATAAGAGGTACTAATCCCAAAAGATATCCCGCTCAGTTGAGCGGGATGTTTTTTTATCCGTTTAAAGCTGTTCCTGACCGCAAAGGCCCTTTACGCGGTCCAGCTCCCTTTTGACCTCCGTAAAGTCCACACTGCACTCCCCTTCCGAAATGCCCACGGGCACCTGATCGTTAAAACTGTAGACCTTTGCAAGCTCGGCTTTTTCGAACAGGTAGATAATTACCTGCTCGCTGTCCGGGTCTATGATCCAGTATTCTTTAACGCCGCATTCCTTGTACAAGAACATCTTTTTGTACATGTCGTAATCCCTGTTGGAAGGCGACAGCACCTCCACGCAAAGATCCGGCGGCCCCATAAGATAGCGTATGTCCGAAAGCTTTTTCTTTCCGCAGGATACTGCAATATCCGGCTCCACCACGGTCCTGTTGTCCCAGGCAAGCTTTACTCCAGTTGGCGCAATGTAGAGTTGGCACTCCGAACCATGATTTTTTACACACGCCGTAAGCTGAAATGCTACTTCCTGTACCACGATCTGATGCGCCCTTGTAGGCGGCGCCATGTCGTAGAATCTTCCGCCAATAAGCTCCACACGGCAGCCCTCAGGGAGCTGCTCCAAGTCCTGCGATGTGTACTCCCCAGGCTTTTTCTTTGTTCCGTACCTTTCTGCCAGAAGCTCCTCTGAGACCTTGCTTGTAGGTAAATTGAAGTTGGTAAAATCGTACTCTATGACGCTTCTGCCGCTTGGAAACATGGCAATGCCAAGCACTCTTTCTATTGCCATGAGTGTATCGAAACGTGGCACCCTGGTTGACCCGCTGAAGATCTTCTGCACCGTTCCGAACGGGACCCCGGAAAGCTCCGCGATCATCTTATTTGTATAACCAAGCTGCCTTTTGCGCGCCTTAAGTTCCTCTATAGTCATAACGATACTCTCCTCCGCTCCGCCTCCGCAGGCATCCCCCCTGACACCATTATACCCGATAAAGACCCATTAATCAACCGCAAAACAACCGCTTAAGAGTAAAAACAGCCCCCTGAATACTCAGGGGGCCGGAGAATTATTCTTCAAGTTTAAGGAAGCCCTGTTCAAAGGCTCCGGGGAATTGGAACTTCTTATTCACCCCGCCAAAGACAACTACGATCAGGCCCCCGTCAATGCCCTTGACCTGCCCTATCCCGAATGCCTTATGGGATACGATGGTCCCTGCGTGGACCTTAGAAATATCAATATGCACAGTCGGTTTCTTGGCCACAGGAGCAACAGGTACAGGTGGCACGTAGGATGGACGGTATGTCGGAGCAGGCGCAGGCTTTGTCGGCTGAACGATTGGAGCGCGCTTGCCGCTGACGCTCTTCGAAGGCTTCTCAGCTACCATCGGCAGTTCGTCCTCGTCCTCCTCATCATCGAAATCGTGGCTGCTGATATTCGTGAAGACGGGCCGCTCCGGAATATCATCATCACGGGGAGCGTCCGCTGTCATGGATGCCGCAAGCTGACCGGCCATAGCATCATAATCTGCACGGCTGATAACGGTGCTGTACAGACCGACATTTTCGCCGGTGTGCTTATCGATGCCTGTGTAAATCAGGCTGGCGTCCTCATACCGCTTGAATTTATAAACGGCATCGTTCATCAGCGCCTCGTTGAATACGTTCAGCGATACGAGCAGCTCGAAATCCTTTACATCCAGGCCGGTAACCTTTTTGAACAGCTCCGGCTCCAACTGTGTGATAACGTCTTGCAGACTGTATTCCCGGTAATCGGTCAGATACATGAAGACCGGCACACGAGTAGCGAATTTGATCAGCTTTTCCTGAATCATCTTCCGCTTGGACTTGTATTCCTTCTCGGCGTCCGTCAGTTCTTTCTTTTCCTTCGGCGTCAGCTTCTCACCGTCACGCTTGGCCTTCTTGACGGCATTGGACTTGTTTATAATGGTCTCGATATCGGCGTTCAGGCTGCGGAATCCCTCAATACGCATAAGAGCGTCCATCGCCTCCTCACTGGCAAGCAGACGGGCAAGCGTGTCGTTATCAACATTGACGAGCAATGCACTCTCCCAGCGTTTTGCAAGCAGAGTGGCGGAGGTACCGGCCATAGCGATATCCAGAATTTCAGCGGCATTGACCTGACGCATGGCACTGCCGTCATAGGCCAGCACCGGCAGGAAATTGATGAACTCTCCGACCTTCTTTTCCGGATTGCTTTCGGCCACGTTCAGGCGGCAGGAATAATCGGAAATCTGGCGGAGTGCACGGTCCAGCGCAAAGTCAAATACGTAGCACTCCTGCTTGACGATCTCACGCTCACCGTTATCCTTTGTGATCTCCCACGGGCTTTGCACACGGAAGGCCGCTTGGAAATAGGTCTCCGGGCTGGAGAGGTTACGGAGCATAAAGATGCCGGTCCACGGTCTGATGGTAACGCCTGTAGTCAGCTTGCCGCAGGAGAGCGTGATGGTTTTCGTCTCCAGTGGATCACCCATAGAACGGCGAACAGGCTCCAGAGCGGCCACACCGATACCGGCCTGTGTTCCGGCGCAGACGTTGACCTTGTAATCATGGTAGAAGCTGTTCTGTTTCTGCGCCAGCAGATTTGCCATAGCGTAGCAGGAGGCCACGTTCGGCATAAACCACAGCGTATGGGACAGCACGTTCAGAAGGCGGGTATCCGAATACGGCATCGGCGGCTTCTGGGCCCCAAGCTTCAGCTCATCCACGGAGGTCTCCAGATAGGAGCCACGGATCAGATCCAGCCATTTCTGCACATAATCCTCATATTTGAAATGTGCGTCCTTGCCGGTGCCTTCGGCGGCGAAGAATACGTTAAGATCGAATTCGTCAAATTCGCCCTGCTTGGCGATGCGCTGGATGCTCTCGGGAATCTTATAAGTGAGCATGACCATTCTCGGCAGAGCGGCGTATGGATTGACGCCTTCGCCTTTCCATTCGGCTTTGGCCCTCTGCTCATCGGAATAGGTCCAGTTATAGATCTGCTCCTCGATAAACTCGCCGGAATTCAGCGCACGGAACGGCGTGCCGGAGAGATAGAGGTAATAGGTCGTGGTGATCGGCAGCCACGTTTCATCGTAGGCGTTACCGGCATCGTATTTGGAAAGGTCCTCTTCGTAGGTATCCTCGTCCTGCTCGAACAGCTTCTTTGCGCTGTCCTTCCATGCACCGAAATGGTATTCATCGAAAATGACGAGATCCCAGTTCGTGGTGTGGACCCATTCGTTATTGGCCTTGATGCCGCCGGTCTCCTTGTTCACGCCAAGGAAATCCTGAAACGAGCCGAAGCAGACGATGGGCCGGGATTTATCCGCCCTCTGGTACTGCTGGTCGTTTGTCAGACCGCCGGGGACGGTAGGCCGTGTGATGAACTGCCAGCCTTCAAAATCCATGTGCGTCAGCAGATCCTCACGCCATGCGGTCTGCACCGCCGGTTTGAAGGTGAGGATCAGCACACGCTTCATGCCCATTTTCTTTGCCAGCTGATAGGCCGCAAAGGTCTTGCCAAAGCGCATCTTGGCGTTCCACAGGAATTTCGGCGTTCTGCCGCTGCCTTCCTCGTAGGCCGATTTGAAATACTTCATGGTCATATCCACGGCGTATTCCTGCTCCGGACGCATGGCAAAGGTCTGTGTACGCTCCTCGACATTTTCCGCACCGGTCTGTACAGCCACAACAGCGGCCTTTACATCATTTAGTGTGCATTTGAACCATTCGTTGCGGTCCTCACCGGCGTTCAGCTGCTGTTTGCCTTTTGCTTTCAGAACGGCGTGGACGTCATGGTCGGTGAAACAGCTGCCGTCATTTTTCATGGCGGACCACTGGCCGAGAATGCGATACGGCACGGCGGCGGTGTGGATCTGTTCCTTTACACGGGTCTCAACGTCACGCTCGGTATAGCCGACCTTGATATACCCCTGATGGGAGGCCACGCCTACGAATTCATAAGCGTATATCGTAGGGTGCGATTCTGGCCGTTGAGGGAAGAATTCCATTACTCGTCACCTCCATCCATAGCCTTTATCATTGTTTCAATAAAGGCAATTTCTTCTTCTGTGAGATCATACATTTTGTAAAGCTTATCGTCAGTCCAAGGAACGGAAAAATTCTGCACTGGAACGCCGTCATACACCTTCGCATATGCATCCTGTGATATTTTGTTTGCTGCCACAAGGATTCTGAAAAACTTTGTCTGCATATAGGACCTTACATTTTTCATTTCGGCTTCCGTTTCAAAAGGACCAATCATCAAATATGTTCCACTGCATATAGTTCCGGGTTTTCCATCAGTTATGTTCCCTATCACTTTTCCCGGTAGTTTTCCATCTTCGGCAGTTTTCGCAATATATAATTTCCATTTGCTGATAGCTTCGGCATTTTTTGTAATTCGATCTCTTTCCATATAGTTGAAACCTTTTCGCTCAAAATACACAACATCCGAGGAGAGATGTTTGCTTGGATTTCCGTAATGGTTGGTATTCAATCCAAAGGGGCTCCTTCCAGACACTATGGAGCTAAAAGGCTTAAATTTGAACTTTGTCCTTGCTTTTCTGTATATGCTTATAAGCTCATTGTAGCGAATGAGTACATCGCATCCCTCTTCATGAAGATATCGTGTAACTTTTGATATTACCTTGTCTGATTCATGAGACACAAATTCGCAAGGACCCTCATTGTCACGATCATATAGGAAATATGAAACACCACCTTTAATCTCAACCCCGGTAAAACAATCCGATGAATTCTGATAATCATGAATTACCCGTAAGTGGTTACTGTGAATCATCTCGTTTCTGAAATCATCAAGGCCCCATCCGCCAGCAAACCAGCGAGAAGGAGTAATCATAACCAAGAAACGAGGTGCAAGTTTGATTGCTTGCTTCACGAAAAGCTGATAAATAGGCTTTGCCTGTGCCCCATTATCTTCGCCGGCTGTGTTAAGCTGGTAAGGCGGATTTGAAATAATAACATCAAACTTCATCTTGAAAATCTCCTCTGGTTTGGATGTGTGTATCAATTCGTATGCATGGGCTTCAAGGGCTGATCCTCGCTCGTCTCCTCCAAGATCACCTGTTTGTGAAGTGCCGCAGTAGACACACTTTCCGTCTTTCCATCTATGCTGAATGTTCTTATAGCGTACATTGCCATCAACCGTATCAAAATGAGTGACCGAATAAGGGCCGTTCGCAAATTTGGAGCAATACAGGCTGCGCCGGGAAAGATGCGATGTCAGCTCCGTAATGGCGATGCCGTAAAGCTGATGCTTGAAAATATGGTCTGTGCGCTCCTGCAGATCCGGGTACAGCGGCTCCAGCCCCTTGAGGAGCCTTTTCGCAATTTCCCGTAAAAACACTCCGCTCTTGCACGCAGGGTCAAGAAAAGTAGTGTTGGGATCGCTGAATAACTCTTGCGGCAACAGGTCCAGCATGGCGTTTGCAACTTCCGGCGGAGTGAACACCTCATCGTTCGACAGATTGGCAATGCAGGACAGTACGTCCGGATTGTACATAGTGTTATAGAGATTATTCGCCATATTCCTGGACCCTCCTGTAATCCGTGATGTAGGACGTAAGGAACTCGCCTTCATCACTCGGTTTATCGTCAAGCATTGACATCAGATCAAGCTGTTTGTTATTGTCCTTATCCTTTGTATTCGTCCGGGCTTTCGGCTCATATTCACCGGCCAGCAGTTTGTCGAATCGGTAGTCCTTGCGCTGCATCTTGGTGCCCATAACAAAAGACCACTCTGAAAAAACGATGGGCTCGTCCATATCGTTGCCGTCTTTGTCAACAAGCTTCAGACTCAGAGCATTGCCGCAGACGATATTGCGGCTGAGTATAAAACGCACTGCATCTCGGCAATCCTCGCTGGCTTCCTTCTTACAGATAGCCTCGTACTGTTCATTCCAGATCCGGTAGAGACGCTGGCGGCAGGCGATAACGTTATCTATCAAGATGTCCACGCCATAAATGCTTGCCACGGCAATTACCGACTGTTTCTCGAATTCAAGAGGCAGAGGCTTTTTCTTCTTCGGGGGAGTTGCCCTTTTCTTTGCGGCTTCCAACTTACGGCGCAGGATCTCCGCAACGAAATTCCCGTCTCCACACGCCGGCTCCAGAAAGCGGCTGTCCACACGCTCTGTTTCCTGCTTCACAAGATCCAGCATGGCATTGACTTCGCGTTCAGCCGTGAATACCTCACCGTGCTCAGCTACACGCTCTTTTGACTTAACTTGTTTAGACATTGGTCCCTTTACAGAATAAATGTTAATTATTGGTATATTAATATTTATAGTATTTTTTATACATATAATAATATCAATAGTATGTTTAATAATCAATCAGAAAACCATAAACTTAACTGCAAAGAGCATTTCAGATCATTGGTGGACATGATGAGCGAGATTGCAAAGCAGGTAGGCGAACGGATCAAAAAATACAGGATCCATAAGGGCATTACACAGGAAAAACTTGCCGAAATGGCTGGTTGTCATCCAACTTACATTGGGCAGATAGAGCGTGGCGAGAAGAACCCGACAGTAGAAAGCGTGTACAAGATCACCCAGGCGCTGGGGATCTCCCTTTCGGAGCTCTTCAGGTACATAGACAGCACCGAAGACCGGGAGGACGACCTTCCGCGCAGGTATTACGAATTGATGTTCAACAAGAAGAAAGAAGAGCAAGCCCGCCTGATAAAGATCATGGAAGACATATCTGAATACGGACAGTAAATATGACAAAACAAAACATCCATACCAATGCGGTATGGATGTTTTTCTTTAGATCTTGTTTTCTAGCCCGGTGGCCAGTTGAGGGAGCGCTTTCCCAGAAGGTGCATGTGCAGATGCTTTACGCTCTGTCCGCCGTCCTCTCCGGTGTTTATAACTACGCGGTAGCCGTTATCCAGCTCCAGCTCCTTTGCAACGTCCTTGATCTTAAGCAGCATGTGCGAGAGCAGCGCGGCGTCTTCTTCAGCTGCAGCGCTGAGGGAATCCAGATGCTTTTTGGGTATCATCAGCACGTGGACCGGAGCCTGGGGATCCAGATCCTTAAAGCAGAGGACCTGGTCGTCTTCATAGACTTTGTTAGAGGGGATCTCTCCTTTTGCTATCTTGCAGAAAATGCAGTCCGACATTTAAAGTCTCCTTTCGTTTCCTTATTCTGAAGCTGCGGGCTGCGCAAGCTTTCCGCTTACGCCTTCCTCGAACAGCTCCTCTATTATAACATCTGCAAAGTCTTCCGTCATATCTTTTCCGGCGGGAGCCGCAAAATACACTTCTGTGTAGTTGCTGGCGTGGCCTCGCCATATTACCTCTCCCGTTGCCGCGGAGGCATCCAGGACGGGTTCCTCCGGAAGGACCCTCTGTACCGTGCCTATGAGCTTTTTCCTGAAGATCTCAGACTGCTTTTCGGCAGCTTCTGCGAGCCTTGCAGCCCTGTCCTTTTTGACCTGCGGAGAAACGTGGGTCTTCATGGAGCTGGCCACAGTGCCCGGCCTGTCCGAATACGGGAAGGCATGGACCTTAAGGAAGCCTGCCTTTTCCACAAGGTCCAGGGACTGCTCAAAGTCTTCGTCTGTTTCCCCCGGGAAGCCTGCGATTATATCCGTAGTTATTCCGTAAAGAGGATCGAACTCCTTAAGCAGGCGCACCATATCCAGATAATCCGCGGATGTGTAGTGCCTGTTCATGGAGGCTATGACCTTGTCCGATCCGCTCTGCGCGGAAAGGTGCGCGTGGTGAGCAAGCTTTTCGTATTTGAGAAGTCCTGTAAGATAATTGCTGTCCACAACGGTGGGTTCCAGGGAGCTTAAGCGTATACGGAAGTCCCCCGGGATGTCGTTTACAGCTTTTACCGCAACTTCTATGCCCTTCACGCCGTCCCAGTCCGGGGACGTGCCCTCAAAATCGTTTTTAAAGCCCTTTTCAGCCCCGTAGAGCGCCGTATTTATACCGGTAAGTATTATTTCACGGCAGCCGCTTTCGATTAGCGAAATCGCCTCTTTTTTGATGCTCAGCGGGCTCCTGGATCTGATGGGTCCTCTGGCGTGCGGTATTATGCAGTAGGGGCAGAACCGGGTGCAGCCGTCCTGCACTTTTATAAGGGCTCTGCGGCTTCCCAGCATGCATTTGGCATCCCCCATCTCCGCAAACTGCCTTTCTGTTACAGGGCAGCCGGAGGGGCCTGCCGGTACTTTGCTCTCCAGAAGCTTGTTGATCCGCTTTTTATCCTTAAGGAACTGCTCGGCAAGCTCCACAGCGGACAGCTTGTTCTCCGTACCCATTATGACGTCCGCCTCCGCAAGCTCTGCAGTTTCCCCGGGGTTGGTCTGGGGATAGCAGCCCATCAGCACCACAACTGCGTCCGGGTTTTTCTTTTTCATCCTGCGCATGTACTGGCGGGACTTTCTGTCTGCCATGCGGGTGACGCTGCAGGTGTTCACAACGTAGATGTCTGCCTTTTCATCCTCATCTACAACAATATAGCCATGGCGCAGAAATTCCTGCGCCACGGCCTGTGTCTCATATTGATTAACTTTGCATCCAAGTGTATAAAACGCTGCTTTCATCAGTCAAAGAAATCCTTTACCTTATCCGACCAGGACTTTTTCTTTCCGCTTCCGGATGCGTGCGGCTGCTCTACTACCGGGGGATCTCCGAACGCTCTGAGCAGTTCTTTCTGGCCATCTGTAAGGTTTGTAGGCACCACCAGCTTGATATTTACGTACATATCGCCTGTGCGGCCTGTCCTGGCGTTCTTTACGCCCTTGCCGCGCAGCCTCAGAGTGGTTCCCGGCTGAGTGCCTGCAGGAATCTTGCAGCTGATGTTTTCCTTAAGTCCCTTGATGCTTACTTCATCTCCCAGAGCTGCCTGCGTGAAGTTGATGGGAAGAGTCATGTAGAGATCGTCTCCCTTCCTTCCGAAGGTGTCGTGGGGCTGGATGTTAAGTACTATATAAAGATCTCCGGGCTGTCCGCCGTTGCGGCCTGGCTCGCCCTGGCCTCTTAATGTAAGCACGGGAGCGTTCTCTCCGCCGCCTACGCCTGCAGGGATGTCCACTGTAAGCTCTACAGTCTTGCGGACCTTGCCTGTGCCTTTGCAGGTGGGGCACGGAGTGTCTATAACTTCTCCTGTGCCGCGGCAGGCAGAGCAGGTCCTTACGGAGCGCATTGCACCGAGTATGGTCTGCTGAACGGTCTCCACCTGGCCCCTGCCTCCGCAGGTAGGACAGGTGTGCTTGGAGGTTCCGTCCTTGGCTCCTGTGCCGTGGCAGCTTGCGCACTCAACGTTCTTTGTGAGCTTTATCTTCTTCTTGGCACCGAAAACGGCCTCCTCGAAGCTGATATTCATGCGCTGCTGTATATCCGCGCCTTCCACAGGACCGTTGTAATTGGTGCTGTAGCCGCCGCCAAAGCCTCCACCTGTGAACATATTGAAGATATCTTCAAAACCGCCGAAGCCCTGGGCTCCGCCAAAGCCTCCGAATCCGCCGAATCCCTGGCCGCCGCCGAAGCCTGCGTTAGGGTCTACTCCTGCGAATCCGAAACGGTCGTATTTTTCTTTTTTATCGGGGTCGGAAAGAACAGAGTAGGCCTCGTTGACCTCCT